>CANHCT010000035.1 GCA_947459175.1 Hymenobacteraceae bacterium | reverse complement strand
TCCCAGCAATCTCTTTCAATGTTTTCCAAGGTCAGTTGCTGAGGGGCCGGCAATTTTTCCGGTCTGTCCTTCACAAATGTGGGTTGAAAAGCCATATTTTTTTCAATATTTCAAAGCAAAACCCATTGTATTCCTGTTTGTTTTTGAAAATTTGCCTCCATGCAAAAAAAGCCGGAACAAGCCGGAGAAATCACCGAAATTCTGGCCTGGTGCAAGTCTGTTTCTAAAGAGGAAATTCAAAAATTGCCTTTTCGCAAGCCGGTTTTTGAAGGAATTGACAACCGCTTTCTTCTCACCCAGGCTGCCTGCTACCAATTGGCCAAAAAGAAATTGCCTGCCATTTGGAAAGAAGGAAAACTGATTTTTCCGGACAAAACAGCGGCAGAGCAATGCAGCGCCGAATGGATTGCTGAAATCCGGCTTTCGCTGCTGCCCCGCCGGTTTCAGTACTGGGCCGATACAACAGCCGGGCTGGGCGTCGACTCCATTTATGCCGCTCCATTTGTGTCGTCGGGGTGTTTGTTTGAAACCGACGCAGCAAGAGTAAATTGCCTCATAGACAATTTGTTGCGACTGGATATGCACCTTTTCAGGGTAGAAGAATCTGGCTTTGAGGCCTATCTGGAAAAAAATCCTGATTTTCTGAATGGCGATACCCTTGTTTATGCTGACCCGGACCGTCGCCCCGAAAAAGAAGGCGGCAGAAAGGTCTCCTGGAAAGATTCAGAGCCGGGACTTGATTTTATCTATCAACAGGCAAAAGCTGCCGGTGCTGGTTTGTTGGTGAAATTTTCCCCGCTCGAAGACCTTGAGGAGGTACTGAATCATTTCCCCGGTGCCACCTCTTCGTGGGTAATTTCCATCCGCAACGAGGTGAAAGAACTACTCGTATTCCTGGACCCGGCAACAGGCGGGCCTGCAACCCGAAACTTCGCAATGGATATCCGGCAAAGCCATGATTATGAGTTGATTGAATTGCCCGGTTTTTCCGGCCATTTGCCTGAAGTCAGGGCGGAGGCGGCGCAATACCTGCTCGACCCCCTGGCAGCCATGCGAAAGGGATTTCAATCTTTCGGTTGGGCGGCTGCACAGGGATATTCCTGCATTTCACGAAAGGGGCAGTTGTTTACTGCTTCGGTAAAACCCGCGGTTTTTCCGGGAAGGGTTTTTCGCATCGAAGGGGTTTTTGATGACCTCAAATCTCTGTTGGCTTCAGCCGGCCACCGCTCATTTCATGTGGTGGCACGGGGCTTTCCGCAAAGTGCCGAAGACCTTCAGAAAAAATTCAAATTGCAGGGCGATGATGTCCATTTCCTTTTTGCCATCCGCAGCGGGGAAAACAAAAATGTCTTCATCTTTGCCGTTCGGGAATGATTTTGAATGCGCTTGATTATCAATTTTTTACCTGTTGTGCGTTTACCTTATTTTTTTTTATCGTAAAAGCCATTGTTTTTCTGCAGATTCACCCGCTTCGCTTGTAATGCCTTTCGGGCTGACTATTCTTTTACTGCTGTACCTTTGCTGTTTGTCCGGAATGAACACAGACAGGGAAAACACTGATTTACGGGCAGCTGTTTTTTTCTCCCTGCAGAATTTCCCGTTTCGGATGATGCAAAACCATTTAAACCATCGGATTTGAATCACTTTGTCAGGCTGTTTCACCGCTTGGACCAAACCTCTAAAACCCGGGAAAAACTAGAGGCTTTGGTTGAGTTTTTTTCATCGGCCGGCGACAGCGACAAGGTGTATGCACTGGCATATTTTACCGGAAGGGCAGGCAAGCGGCATGTGGCTTCCGGAATGTTGCGGGCCTGGGCTGCAGAGTGGGCCTCCATACCAGACTGGCTTTTTGAGGAATCATACCATGTGGTAGGCGACCTCGCCGAAACCATTGCCTCCCTGAAGACGCCTTCTCAGGATAAGGGAACATCCAATGGTGACATCAGTGCCTGGGCAGAATTGCTGAACAGTCTGTCCTCCCTGCCGGTAGCAGAAAAAAAAGAGCAGGTCCTTCGGATTTGGGAACAACTGAGCAGAGAAGAGTTGTTGGTTTTCAACAAGTTGATTACCGGAGGTTTTCGGATTGGAGTTTCGGATCAGATGGTTGTCAAAGGGCTGGCCATGGCGGCAGGATTGGATCCTGTGTTGGTGCAGCACCGCATCATGGGCAATTGGAAACCCGGGGAATTGTCTTTCGCCCAACTTTTTTCTGACGATCAGGGCGAATCGGATGCCTCAAGGCCTTATCCCTTTTTTCTTGCCCATTCTCTGGAGGAGGCCTTTTTTTCAGAGTCGCCTGAGCAATGGCAGGCCGAATGGAAATGGGATGGAATCCGTTGCCAGATTATCCGGAGAGGGGAGCAGGTGTGGCTTTGGAGCCGGGGCGAAGAACTTATCAGCGACAAATTTCCCGAACTGCAAACGGCTGCCTGTCAGTTGAAAGACGGCACTGTGCTCGATGGCGAACTGATCCTGAAAAAGGGGGAAGAGATACTTCCTTTTTCATTGCTTCAAACCCGGATAACCAGAAAGAAAATCAGTAAAAAACTGCTGGAAGATGCGCCGGCCCACTTTATTGCCTACGACATACTGGAATTTGAGGGTCGGGATGTTCGATTGAATCCGCTTGCCGGTCGCAGGCATCTGCTAGAGCAAATGGAGGAAAACTGGTCGCAGATTCCCTTTTCACTGAGCAGAAAGGTAGAATTTTCTTCTTGGGAAGAATTGAAGGAGAAAAAGAACGAAGCCAGAAGCCAAATGGCGGAAGGATTGATGCTGAAGAATTTATCTTCGCCTTACCGCTCAGGAAGGAAAAAAGGGGACTGGTGGAAATGGAAGCTGGACCCCATGTGCATAGACGGCGTTTTGTTGTATGCCCGAAAAGGCCATGGCCGCCGGGCAGATATGTATACCGACTACACCCTGGCTGTTTGGGACGACGACAGGCTGGTACCGTTTGCTGCTGCTTATTCCGGCCTGAGCGACGAAGAAATCAAAGCAGTAGATGCCTTTGTGAAGAAAAATACCCGTGAAAAATTTGGCCCGGTGCGGACAGTTCATCCGCAGCTGGTGTTTGAAGTAGGTTTTGAAGGTATCCAGGCTTCTTCCCGCCACAAGTCCGGTATTGCCCTTCGATTTCCCAGAATTTTGCGCTGGCGAAAAGATAAAATGCCCGAAGAGGCTGACACTTTGGAAGCGCTGAAGGCTTTTCTCAACAAATAGAAAGAGCCATTCCTGCACTGGTTCCGATTGCCTGAAACAGGTATATCTGACTGAGAAAGAAGGCTCTGCCTCACAACCGGTTTTTGCTTTCCTCCATCCCGATAAATTGGAATTTTGCAAGCAGAAGCCCATGTTTGTATTATGAATCCGTTTTTCAGATTACCCTTTGCTGTTCTGTTTTTGATTTCGGCCTTTTCCTCTGCTTTGGCTCAAACCGAAATTCTCCCGATTTATCCCGACGGAAAAATTCCCTTAAACAAAAATTGCGGGGTCGCAGAAAAAGTAGATACCACTACCGGTGGCCATCCCAATCATATCCGGAATGTCAGAAAGCCGGAAATATGGTATTGGAAAAGTATGAAACCCCACAAAAAGCGGGTTGCTGTGCTGATTATTCCCGGCGGAGGATATGAATTCTTGTCTGTTGAAAACGAGGGCCGAAAAGTTGCCGAGAAGGTTTTGAATGAAGGGTATGATGCCTTTGTCCTGAAGCATCGCCTTCCTGATGAAACTTGCATGGAATCTCCGGCATGGGTTCCGCTTACCGATGCAATGGCCGGACTTCAGAAAATACGGAGCTACGGATACGAAAAAATAGGGGTAATCGGCTTTTCTGCCGGTGGCCATGTAGCGGGTTCGCTGATTACTTTGTTTGACAAAAATCCCCATTTTCCGGCAGTGACGCCACCCGACTTCGCTTGTCTGGTTTACCCGGTCATCAGTTTTTCAGAATCTGTTGATATGGACTCCCGAAAAAGACTGATTGGTTCGGATACCACCAACCCGCTGGTAAAGCAGTTCTCTTTAGAGAATCAGGTCAGTCCGAAAACTCCCCCCGCCATTTTGGTTCACAGTGTTGATGATCAGGCGGTTTCTTACATAAACTCAGAATTATTTTTTCAGGCTGCATTGAAACAAAAGGTCCATGCCGAGATTCATCTTTATCCTTCGGGTGGTCATGGTTTCGGAATCGGAAAAGTCGACCACCACGAAACCCCCGATTGGATGCCCCTGACCATGTTCTTTTTTGACCGCTACCGATGATGAAAGCAGCTCTGATAACAGGCGGAACCAAAGGGATAGGCCGTGCTTTGGTGTCCCGGTTTCTCGATGCAGGATTCCGGGTCTTTACTTGCGGGTCTTCTTTTGGTTCGGTAGAAAAACTGCTGGCTGAAATATCATCCCCGCATCTGGAGGCAGCGGTGGTGGATATGGCTGAAAAACAGGAGATTAAAAATTGGATTTCAAATGTATTAACCGAAGAACCAGTAATCGATGTGCTCATCAACAATGCAGGTCGTTTTATTCCCGGCTCCGTGGGAGAAGAAGAAGACGGGGCTTTCGAATCCATGATCGCCACCAATCTGGCATCGGCCTATCATACAACAAGGGCACTGCTACCGGGTATGAAAGCCAGAAAAAAAGGCCACATTTTCAATATTTGTTCCACGGCCAGTATTATGGCCTATACCAACGGCGGTTCGTATTGCATTTCCAAATTCGGTCTGTTGGGAATGAGTAAAGTCCTCCGTGAGGAACTGAAGGAATCCAACATAAAAGTGACCGCTGTTTTGCCCGGCGCCACCCTCACCGATTCCTGGGCCGGAAGCCATTTGCCTGAAACCCGGTTTATGAAGCCGGAAGATGTGGCCGACATCATATGGGCTACCTACAGCCTGTCGCCCTCGGCCGTGGTGGAAGAAATCCTGCTCAGGCCCGTTCTTGGAGATATTGTGTAAGCGGTCTGTTTTTGAAAATATGGGTAAACTCCTGATAATTATAGGTTTAATTTTTACTGGAGCGGGAATAGTATTGACTTTTTTCCCTCAGATTCTTCGCTGGGTTGGTCGCTTGCCGGGTGATTTTTCCTGGAAATCCGGCTCTGTGTCTTTTTATTTTCCATTGGCAACCAGTTTGCTCATCAGCCTGATTCTTTCCCTTCTTTTTTGGTTGTTCAGGAAATGAACTTGTCTCAGTTTCTTCTTGTTTTCGCAGGCAGCGGATTCGGCGGTGTGGCCCGTTTTTTCCTGGTTCGCCATCTGCTTCCCCATTCCCACTTTCCGTTCGGAACTTTTTTTGTCAATGTTTTGGCTTGCTTTTTGGCGGGATTTTTTTGGGCCCATTCTCAGATTTCCGGTCATGAAAATCCTTCGCGGCACTTGCTGCTCATCACAGGATTTTGCGGGGGATTCAGTACTTTTTCCGCCTTCGGTCTCGACTTTTTGCTTCTTCAGCAAAAGGGAATGACCGGTATTTCGGTTTTCTACCTGCTGGCCAGTCTGTTCTTGTGCATTCCGGCTGTGTATGCCGGATATCGTTTTCAGCAATTTTTATAATTTCAAAACCCAATTGTGGCTAAATTGCCGCCCGTGATGAGGGCTTCTGCTTTTTTATTCCTTGCGATGATTGCTGCTTTTTCGGGATGTTATTCCATTCCCGAATATCCGGAAGCCCCTTCCATTACTTTTAATTCCGTTCGGTTTCAGGAAACCAACTCCACCGACTATATCTACCTGAGCCTGAACTACAAAGATGGTGACGGAGACCTTGGGCTGGACCAATCAGACCTCAGTGACCCCCGCTTTGCCGATTCCATTGAGGTGAACGGGATAAAAAGGCTCAACCCCGACCGGTACAATATTTTTCCGGTGCTGCTGCGAAAAGAAGGCGATGAATATGTACCCTTTTTGCCAGGCGGATACAACGGAATTTTTCCCCGGCTGCGGGAGTTCAGGTCCAAAGGGCCCATTGAAGGAGTACTTCAATACCGACTTTCCTCCATCAATTTTTTTAATCAGGACAGTTCCATCGCCAAGGTGAGGGTCTATATTCAGGACCGCAATCTGAACCGAAGCAATATTTTGGAGACACCGCCTTTTCCGGTGGTGTACAAGTAAAGACCGATTCATCAAATGGGAGACCAGAGCGAATTTCGTTCAAAAATCATTCTCTATCAGATATTTACCCGGCTTTTTGGCAACCAAACCCATGAGCCCGTCCCCCATGGCAGCAAAGAGCAGAACGGCTGCGGAACTTTTGAAAACATCAGCGCTGAGGCACTTCGCTCCATTTCCGAAATGGGTTTTTCCCATATCTGGCTCACCGGTATCCTCCGGCATGCTACCCAAACCGAATATTCTTCTATTGGTTTGCCCTCCAGCCACCCGGCTACGGTGAAAGGAATGGCAGGCTCTCCGTATGCCATTTCTGATTTCTTTGACCTCGACCCCGACCTGGCCCGGAATCCCCGAAACCGTTGGGAATCTTTCTCTGCCTGCCGGGACCGTATTCATGAAGCAGGTTTGAAATTGATTGTGGATTTTGTTCCCAACCATACCGCCAGGCAATACCGCAGTCCCTATGCCGAAGAAAATGGACTCGGGGTTTTGGGTGAAAAAGACTTCAAGCACGAATGGTTTCATCCCAATCACCATTATTTCTACATTCCCGACAAGCCCCTGCAATTACCCGACCATCGGAAGGATGCAAAAGGGCTTGAATATCAGGAATTTCCGGCAAAAGCCACTGGCAACGATTGTTTCACCGACAAGCCTTCGGTTTTGGATTGGTACGAAACAGTAAAACTCAATTACGGCGTAAATTACTATGCCGGGCGGAGCCATCATTTCGATCCTGTTCCCGCTACCTGGTGGTACATGCTGGAGGTTTTGAAATTCTGGTCATCCAAAGGGATAGACGGCTTTCGCTGCGATATGGCAGAAATGGTGCCGGTCGAATTCTGGGCATGGTCCATTCCCCAAATCAAGGATCAATTTCCGGACATCATTTTCATTGCCGAAGTGTACAACCCCGGACTGTACGGTACATACCTTCATCATGGGAAATTTGATTACCTCTACGACAAGGTTGGCCTGTACGATTGCCTCCGCGAACTCTCGGAAGGTAAAGGAAATGCCCGCAATATTACCGGTGTCTGGCAGTCGCAGGAAGGATTTGAAAACCGCATGCTCCGCTTTATGGAAAACCATGATGAACAGCGGATTGCCTCGCCTATGGTGGCCGGGGATGGATTTCGCGCCCTTCCGGCAATGGCCGTTTCTGCTTTTCTGGGAAGAGGTCCGCTGATGGTTTATTTTGGGCAGGAACTGGGCGAAAAAGCGGAAGGCCCCGCCGGATTTTCCGGCGACGACGGCAAAACCACCATCTTTGATTATTGGACTGTTCCCTGTATCCAAAGGTGGCAAAATGGCGGCCGCTGGGACGAATCGGGGTTGAAAGACGATGAAAAGCGGCTTCGGCACGAGTATGCCGGAATATTGAATTTTGCCCGCCATCAGCCGGTGATTTCCCATGGCGGTTTTTTTGATCTTCAGTATGCCAACTTCAATAACCCCTTCTATCACAGTCAGAAACAGTTTGCATTTCTGCGCTTCCTTGGAAAAGACAAATATTTGTTTGTGCAGTCCTTTCTGGAAGAGGCCACCCAAATCCGGCTGATTGTTCCTCCCGAAGCCTGGTATATGCTGAACACCGAAATTACCGGCAGGGCCCGGTTGCTGGATCCCTTTCAGCGACGGAAGCCGGTTGAATTTTTCATCCGTACCAGTTTTGAAAGCGAGGGGAATTCAGCGGGAATCCTTTTGCATACAGAGGCCTGGAGCCATCAGATTTGGAAACTTGAATCCATTTCAGAAACAGCCGGGGGATGATGCAAAAAATTAAGCTTATTCTGATTTTCAGTCTGTTGTATGTAATTGCCCTCCTGGTTTGGGTTGGATTTACAGGGCAGGAGGCTGCTTTTTTGTGGGTAAACCAAAATCTGAGTCCGAATGCAGGCGGGGCAGCAAAGGTATTCAGCCATGTGGGCGAGACTTGGGGTATGGTAATTCTGCTGGGCATTTGCCTGTTTCAGCATTGGAAAAAAGGCCTGCTGATTGGTTTGGGCTGGCTCACGGGTGCCTGTTATTCCTGGTTGTTTAAACTTTGGTTGATGAAGGGTGCCGAGCGGCCAGTGGCCTATTTTTTGAAGAAAAACAGGACTCTTTTTTTTGTGGAAGGGGTTGAGGTACACCGCTTCAATACTTTTCCTTCCGGGCATACACTAACTGCCTTTTCCATCCTTTTTTTGGCTGTGCTGGCATTTCCGAAAATGAAGTGGCCCGGGCAGTTGATTTTATTTGCAGCCGCGGCCCTCTGCGGAATCAGCCGGGTGGTTTTGGTTCAGCATTGGCCTTTGGATGTTGCGGGCGGGGCGGTTTTGGGAATGTTGGCCGCCATCACGGCATACCGGATATTGGATTTGCTGCCCTTCTCCAATTCCCGGAGTGCGAATTAAAGTTGATAAAGTCGTAAAAATTTCCTCTTGTTCAGCTTACAGTTTCGCTGAATTGATTCATCTTCAAATCTCAGATTGGCCATAGGCATCGCAGGAGAATGAGTTTTCATAATCCCGGCAATGACCTGAAAGGAACTTTTGGATAATGAGAAAGGTCAAATACGTATTTTCCGGAGTTCTTGTTTGGATTGGTGTAACGGGAACCTTAAGGTGAGGAGTGAGAGATCGAAAATCCTGAAACAGGATTTCCGGCTTGCATATCCGGCAAAGCAGGATAGCAAATCATTCCACTGGCTGTTTATCCCTGACCTGAAATCAACTCTCTTGCGGCTTGCAAGGCAGCTTCTCCCACTTTGGAGCCGCTGATCATTTTGGCAATTTGTTCCAGACTTTCCGTTTCGCTCAAAAGGCAGATTTGCGAGGTGGTTTCATCCCCTTCATGCGACTTGTACACCAACCAGTGGGCATCTGCCCGGCTTGCCATTTGGGCCGAATGGGTGATGGCAAAAACCTGGTGGCGACGGGCCATTTCTTTGATTTTCACGCCTACTTTCATGGCCACTTCGCCTGAGATGCCTGTATCGATTTCGTCAAAAATCAGGGTAGGCATAGCTGTTTTTTGTGCCAGCATGGTTTTCAGGGCCAGCATCAGCCTCGAAAATTCTCCTCCCGATGCCACCGATTTCAAATCTCCCGGTGCCTTACCCGGATTGGCTGAAAACAAAAAAGCCACCTTGTCCATGCCCTGGGCTCCCGGCTGGGTATCCTCGGTAACTACCTGAAATCGTGCTTTTTCCAACGCCATATCTGCCAAAATGCGGTGCATTTTTTCCTCAATACCGGCGGAATGTTCTTTCCTCTTTTTGCTAAGCCGGGCACCGGCTGTTCGGGTTTCTTCTTCCCCATGCTTCATGGCCTTCTCACCGGCAGACAGCATTTCATCCAGTGCCTGAAAATTTTCAAGTTCTTCGGCGGTTTGCCTCAAATAGGCCAGCAGTTCAGCCTCGCTGTCTTTGCGGTGCTTTTTCTGAAGTTGGAACAGCAGCGAAAGCCTGTCTTCCACGGCCTGCAATCTATCGGGGTCCAGTTGAACTTCATCTTCCAGATTCCGGATTTCTCCCAGTATGTCGCTCATTTCCAGTCGGATGCTGTTCAATCGCTCGGCCAATGGCCCGATTTTCTCAGAGAAAGGGGCCAGTTTGCCCAGCGACTGTGCGGCCATTTTTATTCCGGCGGCCATATCGGTCGGCCCGTCCAGCAGGTCCAGGGTTTGATGCAGTTTCAGCCGGATGTCTTCGGCATTTCTCAGCATTTCGGCCTCTTTTTCAAGGGCTTCCTGTTCGCCTTCTTTCAAAGCGGCTTTTTCCAGTTCTTCAAATACGAATTGGCGGTATCCAAATTCAGCCTCTTCTTTTTCTTTTCTTGATTTGATTTTCTGGTATTCCAGCAGGGCTTTTTGCCATGCAGAGTAGGCAAGCCGGTATTGACTTTTTTCGGGTTGGGCTTCTGCCAGATAATCCAAAATTTCCAGTTGCCGCTCCGGGGCTGCCAGCAGGAGGGTATCGTGCTGACCGTGGATGTCCAGCAGCAGGCTACCTATTTTTTTAAGCACCTCCAGAGTTACCGGGCTGTCGTTTACAAATGCCCTGCTTTTGCCTCCGGGCAATATTTCCCTTCTGATGATGATATCGCCTTCATTTTCAATGCCTTCTTCCTGGAAAATGGCATCTGTTCTCTCGTTTTCTCCTGCAAACCAAGCCTCAATTATACATTTCTGGTCTGCCCGGCGAAGGGCTTTCGGGTCGGCTCTTTCGCCCGAAATCAGTTCAAGGGCACCCATCAAAATGGATTTTCCTGCGCCGGTTTCGCCTGTAATGATGTTCAGCCCTGCGCTGAAATTCAGGTCCAGTTTGTCAATCAGGATAAAATTGGAAACATGCAGGTGGCGGATCATTTGCCGAAATTTGGATTACAAAGGCCGGACAAAACTATATGCTTTCAGCCAAAATTGTTTCTGTTCTTTTCTAAGTCTTTGTTTGGGATTATTTCACCCCAATCCTAGCCTGCATACAAGGTAATAAAATGAAAATCAGCTCATTTCCCCCCGGATGGCCCGCACCAGATAGCGGCGTACATCATGTTCAGAGTCTTTATTGGCCAGCAAAAACATCATTTTGGTGATGGCCGCTTCGGTGGTCATATCGCCGCCGCCCAGCACGCCGGTGTCTTTCAGGTGCCGTGATGTTTCGTATCTGCCCTGTAAAACGGTGCCACCGTTGCACTGGCTCACATTGAAAATCAGGATCCCTCTGGCTATCGCGGCACTCAGGGCTTCAATAAACCAGGCGGCTGTCATAGCATTTCCGGAACCGTAGGTTTCCATTACCACTCCCTTCAGCCCCGGGATGTTCAGCACTGCTTCTACGGTTTGGCGGGTAATACCGGGAAAAAGTTTGAGCACTGCCACATGTTCATCCATTTTGTGGTATATCTTCAGTTTGCTGTAGGGTTGATAGGGTTTAATGACATTGAAATCATACTCAATGCGGATGCCGCAGGTGGCGAGCGCAGGGTAGTTTTTACTCTCAAAGGCGCGGAACTGGGCGCTTTCCACTTTTTTTGATCGATTGCCCCGAAGCAATTTGTCCTGAAAAAAAATACAAACCTCCGGTACAATGGGCCGTCCGTCTCTTCTTGCAGAGGCAATCTCCAAAGCCGTTATCAGGTTTTCACGGGCATCTGTCCGCACAGCACCTATGGGCAGCTGTGCACCGGTAAAAATGACCGGCTTGTTCAGGTCTTCCAGCATGTAGCTGAGGGCAGAAGCCGAATAGGCCATGGTATCAGTACCATGAATGATTACGAAGCCATGAAATTCTTCATAGTGTTCTTCGATCAGTCCGGCCAGCGCGCTCCAATGCCCCGGGTGCACATTGGCCGAATCTATCAGCTCATGAAAAGCAATCACCCAAAGGTTAAAGCTGAACTTGTCTATTTCCGGAATCTGGCTGATAATTTGCTCAAAATCAAAGGGAACCAGGGTTTGAGCTTTTTCATCGAACACCATGCCCAGGGTGCCGCCGGTGTATATGAGCAGGATAGAAGCTGCCTTCGGATCGGGGCTGGTTTTTACCCGGATGGTTTTGTTTTTTGGCTTTGGCAAGATCAGGTAGAATTATCAATCCAAACGGAGGCCCAAATTAAACAGATTATTGGCCGTTTGACTTGTTGTTTTTGAAATTACCTCCGCACTGGTTCCGAAAATACCGGCCAAAGCAAAAACCACTTCGGTCAGATAGGCCGGCTCGTTGCGCTTTCCCCGGTAGGGCACTGGGGCCAGATAGGGGGCATCGGTTTCCAAAACAAAATTTTCGAGCGGAAATTTTCTGAGGAAGTCTTTATTCTCACTTTTTTTAAAGGTAATGGTACCACCGATTCCCAGACAAAAGCCCATGCCGATGATCTCACGGGCATCGGCTTCCGAGCCCGAAAAACAGTGGAATACACCCTTCAATCCCTTTTGGGCGTAAGGCAGGACCATATCCAGGGTTCTGCGCATGGCCTGCCGGGTATGCAGCGATACGGGCAATCCCATTTCCAGCGCCCAAGCCAGCTGAATCTCAAAGGCTTCTTCCTGTTCTGCGGCAAATTCTTTGCTCCAGTGGAAATCAAGGCCGATTTCGCCCACGGCTACAGCGGGATGTTGCGGAAACAGTTTCCTGATTACCTCCAATTCTTCCTTCCAGCCGGCCAGAACATGGCAGGGATGGAGGCCCCACATCGGTCGGGCTATGCTGTAGGCAGATACTGTTTGCAGTACCTGCGGAATGGTGGTCAAATCTACATTGGGAATCAGTACTGCACGCACTCCGGCCTTTTGCATGCGTTGAAAAACAAGGTCCATATCCCCGGCAAAGGCATCACCGAAAACATGGGAGTGGGTATCAATCAAAACCATAGAAATGAGAAAAAGGCCATTGCAGCACAGGGCGCAAATATAGCCAGGTGCCGGGCCTGAAGCATACCTCCATGGTTTTGGATCAGGCATGGAGATGGCAGCGAAAAAACAGGAATCAAAATCATTGTTTTTGAAAACCAATCGTTGTAATAAATCTCATTATCAAGATTTTAATTTCCTTGAAGCCAATCCCGAAAGGGTATGACATTTTACATCCCCGGTCAGATTGACCTGATGTAGGAACCGCTTTCTTTTCGCAGTTCTACCTTGCCATCTTTCTTCGTTACTGCGATGTCAGGTCCGTGAAACCGGGCATCTTTGGCATTGTCTGTAATGTTCCGGATGTAGGAGCCGCTCTCTTTTCGCAGTTCTACCTTGCCGTCTTTTTTGGTTACCACCACCAAACTGCCATCAGAATTCAGTTGGGCAGAAATGGCATCGTTGGCAATCGTTCTGATGTAGGAACCCGTGTCTTTGCGGAGTTCTGCTTTGTCTCCGTTCATTTTTATGATGTTCATTTTTTATTGGACTGCGTTGTAAAGCCCTGAAATTTTCAGCACGAATTACATGTATTTCCGGGAAATATTTGCCTCAGGTCGTCAAATTCCAAACAAGATTTTCTTCAAATCTTATACCAGCCGGTAAGGGGCAGGAAATCTTGACAACTTGTAAATATAGTTATGGTGGTTTGGAAACGCAGTTCTGAAGCGGACTGCAGCTGTATTTGGAGTGAACCCCTCCCCACTAACTGTACCAAAGCGAACGAAAAATAAGAGCCAATTTTTTCGTTCCATTTTTGTTGGAGTTCAAATATAGAATCCAAATGTTTCCTAACCCATGAACTCCTGGCCAGATACTCAAACCACTTTGGATCGTAAGGATGTGCTTCCCATTTGATCAGCCTGTGCCTCCGGATTTTAACGTGTCCGAAATAATCCCGAACCTCAAAGGCTCAGGAAACCTGAAATGAGAGAGCAGAAGTAAACGCTTTCCCCTTAAGTCTAAGGTTGTCGCTCACCCGGTTTCCCGAAATAAATTCGGGACGGGTTCCCGAAGTAAATTCGGGACAGGGCGTGCAACGGCGCCTGTCCCGAACTTGCTTCGGGAGGTTTCATTGTTGGCACTCCGTGACCATCGAAACCTTAGTTGTTGTGCGTTCGGCTTTCTTTTCTGTCAAGCGAGTTTGACAAAGTTATCTTCTATTTTTACGTTAAAGTTGATTTCTGCTTTCAATGCTCTGAACACTCTGATAATCGTGTCAATTGTCGCACTGTTTGCACTACTTTCAAGTTTTGAAATTTGAGCCTTTTGTACACCTACAAGTCGTCCAAGTTCTTCTTGTGTCAAGTTTCTTTCTTGTCTTGCCGCTTTAATCATCTTTCCTAAAACGTCCATACGAAGTTCATATTCGTAGTCGTCACGCTCTTTTGTTCCGACTTTGCCGATATACTTGTCTTTCATCTCGGCAAGTGAGTATGTCTTTAATTCTTTGATTGCCATATGATTACTTTTTTTGTTTGTTATTAAAATATTTGTCTCTCAGTCTTACTGCACGGTCAATTTCGTTAGCCGGAACTTTGTCAACTTTCTTTATGAAACCGTGGGTCGCTATTACCAAAGTTTCTTTTTTATCTGTCTTGTCCCAAAATGCAAGAAGTCTGATTTGAAGTCCTGCGAACTTTGTCCGAAACTCCCAAATATCATTTTGTAGTTTCTTGAAAAGCTTTGTGTCATTGGTTTGTTCAGCAAGGTCAATATTGTAAAAGATTTTCTTAATTGTCTTTGGGTCGAGTTGCGAAATGAACTCGTCCGCTTCATCTAAAAATTTCGTCTCAAAAAATCTCATTCAATACTGTCTTGTTTATCGTCACGAAGATAATAAAAGTTTCCAAAAATAGAAACAATATTTATCGTGTTTGGTTTGGTGTCGGTTTTTCCGGGTAACTCAGGCGGGTTACCCCGCCTTCGTCCCCTAAGAACCGGGCTTGAACCTTTCGACTCACCCGGCTCAGGCTCCTTGAAGGCAGTATGGTAACCACCCGGCAATAATACTAAAAAGAAGGTTTGTTTGGGGCCCCAGTATTTTCCGCTGACCCAAAAAATGAGGACCTTATTTTCAGTAGGGTATGAATTCAACCTCAACAAAAAAAGGCGAAATTCCCGGAAAATTACAGCAGATTTTTCGAAAATTATAAAATTCTGAAGGCGGCAGCTGCAACTTGGGTTAAGTTGATAAGGCAAGTAAAAAGTAAAAAGTAAAAAGTAAAAAATCAAAAGTTTTTCAAGTAATTAATTTTTAGTTATAATACATTGAATATCAGGTATTAATTAACTTTGAACTTTCAACCTTGAACTAAAAAAAATCCGTAACTCCAACTTTCCATCCAAAAACCCAAAATTCCAATTTAGTAAACCGCAGAATGGTTGATGCGGAATTCTACCTGCGTTTGTTCTCCTTCCTTTACCTCCACTTCCATAATGCGGCCATCACCGGTAAATGAATTGGCATACCAAAAGCCTTCTTCCCACACCATCATGCTGTAGATGCCCGGTGGCAGCGATACCGCAAAACACCCCTGCGCATCGGATCGGGTCTCTTTCAGCAGCCGGGTTTTGATGTTTTTGAAAAATCCTCCTTGTCTTGCCTCCTCGGCCTGCTCGGCTTTGGTCAATTCAAAAAAGCCAATCCTGCGGGCCACGCCAATGCCTTTGCCTGGGCGGTCTGTTGCAGTAGGAGAGGGCATGCGGTTGCCCCGCTGAAAATATACCCTGCCTTTCACGCCCTGCTTTACATTCCGGTCGCAAAGTGAAATGGCTTTCTGCTTTTTGCGCTTACTTTTCTTCGGATTTTGGGCTCCGGCGGTGGCCAGAACCAGCAGCAGGCTAAGAACGCTTAAACAACGAATCCACAAAGGCATGGCGGTCAAAGATTTGAAGGTCCTCAATTTTTTCGCCCACGCCGATGTACTTCACCGGCACATTCAGCTGATCGGATATGCCAATTACCACGCCGCCTTTGGCTGTGCCGTCGAGTTTGGTAATGGCCAGGGCCGTTACCTCCGTTACTTTCGAAAATTCCTCTGCCTGCCGCAGGGCATTTTGTCCGGTTGAGCCGTCCAGCACAAGTAACACCTCCTGTGGGGCATCGGCAATAACTTTCTGCATCACCCGCTTGATTTTTCCCAGCTCGTTCATCAGGTTCACTTTGTTGTGCAGCCTGCCCGCCGTGTCTATAATCACCACATCGGCCTGTTGGTCTACCGCTGTCTTTACAGCATCGTAAGCCACAGAAGCCGGGTCCGTGTTCATTCCGTGTTCAATAACCGGAACACCTGAGCGGGTTCCCCATTGCTTCAGCTGCTCTACGGCCGCAGCCCGGAATGTATCTGCTGCCCCCAGGACTACTTTGTGTCCGCAGGCATGAAACTGGGAGGCCAGCTTTCCGATGGTGGTCGTTTTGCCGGCTCCGTTTACGCCTACTACCATGATCACAAAAGGTTTTGCCGGCAGGTCGCGGAAAAGATGCCCGGCTTCGGGTCTGTTTTTGCTTTCGAGAAGGCTGGCTACTTCCTCCCTCAGTATTCTGTCGAGTTCGGCTGTAGAGGTATACTTATCCCGCTTTACTCTTTCCTGAATTTGCTTGATAATCTTGAGGGTGGTGGGTGTACCCACATCGGCTCCTATCAGGATTTCTTCCAGCTCATCCAATACATCGTCGTCGATTTCCGATTTGCCAGCAACTGCTTTGGTGAGGCGTTCAAAAAAGGTGTCTTTTGTTTTCTCGAGGCCCTTGTCGAGCGACTCTTTCAGTTCTTCCTTTTTCTTTCCGGTAAAAAAATCAAAAAAGCCCATTTGTTCAAATTTTAGGGATTTGGTTGTTTATTGTCCATAATATAAAGCAAAAAACCCCACATGGTCAGCGAGGTTTTGATGCAAATGCATAAAAAATCCCCTGTCCGGGGATTCAAGGTCTGTTAGTTGTTTTTCAGCCAGTCCTGAACCTGTTCGTTCGGTACAATTTCCTCCTTAAAGGTGTATGCACCGGTCTTGGGGCTTTTTACGGCTTTGATGACTTTAGTAAAGGATTTTCCTTCACCAGTCTTCAAGGTGGCCACTACTTTCTTTGCCATGTTTACTTAATTTCTTTGTGTAAAGTCACTTTTTTCAATACCGGGTTGTACTTTTTAAGTTCCAGCCGGGTGGTGGTATTTTTGCGGTTCTTGGTGGTAATGTACCTTGAAGTGCCGGGAACGCCACTGTTTTTGTGCTCGGTGCACTCCATAATTACCTGAATCCGATTTCCTTTTTTTGCCATGATCTTTCCAAAAATGGACCGCAAAGGTAGGATTATTTTTTATTCGTGCTACCCGAAGAAGGAAAAATTTCTCCGAAAAAAGAATCAGTCCGGCTATTTCTGAACCGACCCTCCGGCAAGAGCATCTTCAATTGACCCCGGCCGCGGTATTTTTGCCTTCAAAACGCATTTTGCGGTGGGCTATCCCAGCCTCGTAAAATAGATCTCCGTATGCCCGAAAGCCCAGTTTTTCGTAAAACGGCAGCGCCTGCACCTGGGCATGCAGATAAATTTCACTGCCGGGCTCCTGCATCGGCAGAACTTCGCCAAGCGTGGCGCGGACCAATGCAGCACCTACGCCCATCCCCCTGAATGGGATGAGCACGGCAAAGCGCTCTAACTTTACACCTTTTTCTGTTTTTCTCCATCGTGCAGTTCCTGCTGCTTTCCCATCTGCAAAGGCCAGAAAATGAGCACTTTCTTCCTCATATTCGTCGTATTCTTCCTCCTCGTCTACTTTCTGTTCCTCCACAAAAACATCAAAGCGGATCTGTCTCACCTGAGGCCATAGGAGGTCATTAAATTTTACTTTTTGAATTTCAATGCCCATACACTACAGGTTTTTTGACAGCTGCCTCTTGATTTCCAGAACATTCAGCAAAAAGATGCCAAAGGTAAACAGGATGCCGGCCAAGAAGGCCTGGATAGGAAAATCTCTTCCTTCGCTCACAGGACCAGGCAACACTTGCTCGATTATGGCCTGGCTCCGGAGCAGAAAAAGTCCGGTAAGCCCAAGAATAACAACCAGATAGCCGGCAAAAAATACCACCAGATGTCCGCCGATGGTGGCATGTCGATAGCCCAGTTCAATCAGCAATCTGATGTCGGCAGCAGCTTCAGCCAGAATAAGGCGAAAATTCATACTGAAAATGATAAATGCCAGCACCATAAACAGGGTGCCCAGTCCGGATGCTGCCTGCAAAAAGGTTTGAAGGAATGCCCCCGTTTTTCCCAGTTGCATTTTTTCGCGGTCGGCCATCAGTTTGTTTTCAGCCAGAAACTTTTCGAGGGCAGGATTTGAAATTTCATCCACCCGAAGGATGGCCCTCGAGGGTTGGATGTTGGTTTTGCGGCCAATGTTCCGGTTGGCCCAGTCCATAAAAGATTTGGGAACCAGGACAGAAGAAATGCGCTCTGTGAAACCGACAATCTCCCCGTTGAAAACCTGTTCACCTCCCGGTCCCGACACCACTACTTCAAAGGGCACCATTTTCAGTGCCTCCCTCGATACCTGAGGCAGTTTCTGGCTCAGGGCAAACCCGAAATTGTAGAGGTTCAGGAAATCCTGAGACACAATCACCGGCAGGGAATTTTCGCCCTCTTTCCAGGTAAACGAGGGCTCGGGGTGATCGAGAAAATCTTTAGGAATGGTTTCGAAAAACACATAAGTAGAAAAATCGATGACCTGGGTAGCCCGTATAGAAGCCTGAAAATGATTGGATTCCAGAAATCCCACCTGCCGCACATTGGGTGCTTTTTCCAGTTTTTTGATTTCCTCTTTGCTGAATGCCGAAGAGGCAAAGCCAAATGTATTGGCCAACGAAATCTTCTTGTTTACCACCAGAAATTGGCCGCTTTTCTTTTGCTCTGCCACCCTGTGCCGAATCTGCCGGTACATTTCCAAAGCCGGCAACATAATGCCCAAACCCAGCAACAGAGCCAGGCCGGCCAGCAAAAACTGCCATTTGCTTTGCCTCAGCCACAAAATTTTGAGCAGGAGGAAATTCACTAAAGGTGGTTGGTATGGAATATCAAAACTGAAAAGAAAATTCCAAATAGACTAATGCCCCGGGTTTTTGATGGACGAAGAATGGGATGGGGTATGAAGAAAATAAATGTAAAAAATTGATTTTCAGGGGATAAAGTAAAAGAAAAAAAACGCACTCCGGCCAGGCAAAAAAGACCACCCGATACAAACAGAAGCTGGTTTTCGGCATGGCACACACCAATAAGTACGGGCACTGCCCTCTGAGATATGGGAATGAAAATGACCGGCTTTTCCGGATTGTTCATGCTGTTCAGTCTTGGGCAGGGTGGCGATGCCCTAATCATTCCATTCAATCTGCATTTTTACCAGCCTCGAATACAGGCCGTTTTCCTCTTCCAGCAGGTCCAGATGGCTGCCTTCTTCAATGATTTTCCCGTTTTGGATTACCAGGATGCGGTCGGCTTTTTTCACTGTGGCCAGGCGGTGGGCGATGATGAGGGTGGTCCTGTTTTCCATCAGTTGGTCCAAAGCTTCCTGCACCAGCTTCTCCGATTCCGAATCCAGAGATGAGGTGGCCTCGTCGAGAATGAGTATAGCCGGATTTTTCAAAATGGCACGGGCAATGGCAATGCGCTGTTTTTGGCCGCCCGATAGTTTAATGCCCCTTTCGCCCACTACGGTATCCAGCCCCTGCGGAAAGGAAGAAATAAAGCCCCATGCATTGGCTTGCCTGGCTGCCTCAACCAATTCCGCTTCTGTGGCATCGGGTTTACCGTACCGTATGTTTTCTTCAATGGTTCCCCCAAACAGGATAACCTCCTGAGGCACAATGCCGATATGGTGCCTCAAATTCCGGATCTCATAGTCGTAAATGGGCTTGTCGTCCACGCACAACCGACCGGAATCGATGTCGTGAAAGCGCATAAGCAACTGGACAATCGTACTCTTTCCGGCTCCGCTGGGGCCCACCAGGGCAATTTTTTCGCCCGGTTGAATGTTAAAATCTATCCCCTTGAGTACACCGGCTTCGGGGCGTGAGGGATAAGAAAACTGAACATTTTCAAATTCGATTTTTCCCGAAATGCGGTCTTTGGATTCTCCGGAAAATTTCTGCTGATGCTGAAGTTCGTCTTCGGTATCCAGAATTTCGAGAATGCGCTCCGAGGCCCCGATGGTTTTCTGCACCTGCCCGTAGAGGTCGCCCAGGCCTCCGGCTGCAGCAGCGATAAATGTGGTGTATAAAATAAACGAAACCAGCTTGCCTACAGTGAGTTCCCCGGATTCCACCAGGCCAAGTCCGTACCATAATACCAAGGTGATCCCGCCAAAAACAGACAGAATAACAAATGAAATAAAAATACCCCTGTATCGGGCCGCCTTTAGTGAATGGCTGACAACATCGCCCAGAGATTTTCCGTACCGGAGGGTTTCGAGGAGCTCGTTGGTAAATGCCTTTACCGTATGAATGGATTGCAGGGTTTCTTCGGCTATGGTATTGGCTGCGGCCAGATCGTCGGTCACTTTTTTCGAGAGGCTGCGGATGAATTTCCCGAAAATAACAGCGCCCGCAATGATGAACGGAAACACCGAAAGCATCACCACCGAAAGCTTGGCCGAGACCCAGAAAATCACCCCGATGCCCAGCACCACGGTGGTAATTTGCCGCACAAATTCGGCCAGGGTAAAGGAGAGAATATCCTGCAGTTGGGTCACATCGGAGGTGAGCCGGCTGGTGAGTTCGCCCACCCGCCTTTTTTCTACAAAAGAAATGGGGAGAAACATCATTTTCTTAAAAACCGCCAAACGGATGTCCCGCATGGCCTGCTCGCTCACCCGGGTAAACAATTCTACCCGCAGAAAGCTGAAGAGGGCCTGAAAAACCAACACCCCGAACATCCCGATGGCAATTTCTGTCCGGGTCCAGCCCGAAAGGATGTTGTTGACCGAATCTACCAGTTGCCCGGCAATAAAGGGAAAAGTGAGGGAGGTAAGTCCTGAGAGGATAAGAAATATAAAGCCTGTGATAAACAGGGTTTTATATGGCAGAAGAAACCTGAAAATCCTGGCTGATTTCAGCAGGTGTTGCTTGGTAATCTTCTTTTTGTCTTTTTCCTCAGGAGCATCAAAACGGCGTCGGGCCATGCAGGTGGTTGAAATTTAAAGGATAGAGTGGCCGCAGGATTCCGGGTGCTTTTCGCATTTCGGGCCCCTGAAGCCAAAAACAATCCGCAAAGAAAGGGTATAAAAAGAAACGCAGCCGGGTTAATCGGTTTAAAAGGCAAATTTTCAGCATTGTCCGGAAGTGCATATCCGGCTTACGGGCCCTGGTCAGGGATACCGGACCCTCATTTTGTTGGCATCAGAAAAGATCTCCTTTGAAGAAGCCCCTTACCCTGTTCACCATCCAAATGGAAAGAAAGGAGGCCGCCCCGCCGGTCAGCCAGCCAGCCAAAATGTCGGTAGGGTAGTGGGCCCCCAAATACATCCTGCTGTAGGCAGTGAGGATGCTCCAGCACAGGAGGAGTACAAAAAGGAGTTTTTGCTTCGGAAAAAGGCGCAATACGCAAAGGCTCAGGGCGATGCTGTTGGCAGCATGGGAAGAAACAAAGCCAAACTTTCCCCCGCATCCTTCCGGGAGGTGCAGCCAGGCCAGTAAAGCGGGTTCGTGGCAGGGCCGAAGCCTTCCGGTCAGGGGCTTCAGCACCGAAGAGGCCAGTTGGTCAGAAATGATAACGGCCGAAAGAATAATCAGAAGCGCCGGAAGGGTTTTGGATTTTCCTTCTTTCAGGTACCAGAAAGCCAGCAGCAGGGCATAAAATGGAAACCATACCTTCCGATCCGACCAAAAAATCATCAGCCGGTCCAGCCACACGGAGGTGTGTGCATGGATGAGCCTCAGAACCCCGGTATCAAAGGGTTGGAGAAAATCGAACAGGGATTGCCAGGCAGACATCAATCAAACAAAGTTCCGGTTTTGCCCGGCTCCTGTATGCCCAGGTGCTTGTAGGCAAGAGAAGTGGCTTCCCTTCCCCGGCTGGTTCGCTTCAGGTATCCTTCCTGAATCAGAAAAGGTTCGTACACTTCTTCTATGGTTTCTGCTTCTTCGCCCACGGCCGTTGCAATGGTAGAAAGCCCCACCGGTCCGCCCTTGAATTTGGTGATGATGGTATTCAGGATGCGGTTGTCCATTTCATCCAGGCCGTCCTGATCCACATTCAGGGCTTGCAGGGCCGTTTTGGAAATGTGGATGTTGATGGTGCCATCGCCTTTGATCTGGGCAAAATCGCGGGTACGGCGCAGAAGATTGTTGGCAATCCTCGGGGTGCCCCGGCTTCTTCGGGCAATTTCGAATGCCCCCGGTTCTTCGATGGGGGAATTCAGCAGACGGGCCGAGCGCAATACAATGGTGGTGAGCAGATGGGCATCGTAATATTCAAGTCGGCAATTGATGCCAAACCGTGCCCGCAAGGGCGAGGTAAGCAATCCCGAGCGGGTGGTTGCCCCTATCAGGGTAAAGGGATTCAGGTTGATTTGCACGGTTCGGGCATTGGGACCGGAGTCGAGCATAATGTCTATGGTATAGTCTTCCATAGCCGAGTAAAGGTATTCCTCCACCACGGGATTGAGCCGGTGGATTTCATCAATAAACAGCACATCGTTGGGCTGCAGGTTGGTCAGGAGTCCGGCCAGGTCCGAAGGTTTTTCCAGTACAGGGCCTGAGGTGATTTTTATCTGGGAGCGTAACTCATTGGCAATGATGTGGCTGAGGGTGGTTTTGCCCAAACCCGGAGGGCCATGCAAGAGCACATGGTCCAGGGCTTCGCCCCGCATTTTGGCTGCTCCTACAAATACCCGAAGGTTTTCTAGAATGGGTGCCTGCCCGGTAAAGTCTTCAAAACTCAGGGGCCTAAGGGCTCTTTCAATTTCTTTCTCCGGGCCGGAAATGCTGTCGGTATCTCCTTTTAAATAGTCCTGTCGCATGGTTAAGGATTGGTAATCAAAAGGGTAAAATTATTGAGGTATTCTACTCGGTATTGCTTCAGCACATTCCGGTTGGGGCCGCCGGTTGGCCTCCCTTCCCAGTCAAATGTACATTGGTTGCACGAATCTATCAAATATAGTTGTGAACTGTGGACCGATACCCGGCTGCAAGAATCCTGCATCCGGTAAGGACTCTGCCGTTCGAAAGCCACAAAGTTATCGGCCGAGCGGCGATACACAATGATGCCCCGGATGCCACCCCGGATGTAAATGAAATTTCCGTCGCGGGTTTTCAGGGGCAGGGCTTCCAGGGCATTGAGGTTTACCTGCTCCCGTACCTGCACATCCGGAACGGGCGAAATGGGATTGGTTTCTTCTGAACAGGCCACCGGCAACAGGCAGACCGCCCAAAACAGGAGCCATTTTTCTTTTTTTAAATACTTGAAAATCAATGTGAAGCCGGTATTTGGTTTTGCGCCCGAAAGTTCTGCATTATGTTTGGCCTTTCAAAAGAAATAAGAAACCTCAATTCTTTGGTCTTGTCTTTACTTTATCGCATCTTGTATCACCCGGCAATCAACTTCCTGATTCGCAATATCATGAAGCTCATTCCGGGCTGGCCTGCTGCCTGGAGGATACAGCCCTCCGGCATTTTGACTATCCCGCTTTCCAATGGAAAAACCATGCGGTTGCATACCAATCAGACCTGCCATGTCACCGGTGTGGTCTTTTGGGAGGGAAGCAGTGCTTATGAGTTCACCGATGTTTTTCTGCATTTGTTTGCCCGGTCCGGGGTGTTTTTGGATGTGGGTTCCAACATTGGCTATTATTCCGTGATGGCGGGTGTTACAGCCCCGGATTTGAAGGTGTATGCATTCGATCCATCGCCCGGAC
>CANHCT010000034.1 GCA_947459175.1 Hymenobacteraceae bacterium | reverse complement strand
CGGATTTATTCCAAATCTTCCCGCATTACCACCCGGAATGTTATGGGCGTGGTGAAAGGCACCCGATTTCCCGACTCTCTTCTGGTGGTTTGCGCCCATTACGACCATTTGGGAAAAATAGGCCGATCTACCCTTTTTCCCGGTGCCGGCGACAATGCCAGCGGTACGGCCTTCATGCTGGAAATGGCCGCATGGTTTTCAAAAAATCCTCTCCCGTATTCTGTTTTGTTCATTGCCTTTTCTGCCGAGGAGGCCGGCTTGCTCGGAAGCCGCTATTTTGTTCAGCATCCGCCTGTTCCCCTAGGCAACATCCGTTTCGTGATGAACCTGGACCTGATTGGATTCGGGGATAAAGGCGCCACCGTGGTCAATGGCACGGTGCACGAAAAAGAGTTCGGGAGATTACAGGCCATCAACCGCAGCAAGGGATATCTGCCCGTAATCAATGCCAGAGGCAGGGCAGCCAACTCCGATCATTTTCCTTTTTCCGAAAAGGGTGTGCCGGCTTTTTTTCTTTACACTCTGGGCGGACCCGGGCATTACCACGACATCTATGACAAGGCCGATACGGTTACCCTCTCGGGCTTTCCTTCTGTTTTTGGACTGATCAGGGACTTTCTGCAGGGATTTTTTCCCTGAAGCGAATCCCTGAGGCTCCGAAATGGCGCAGATTCGGTTCAATTTCCGGAGAAAAAACAGACATTTTCCCGGCTGCCCGGCTCCTTTGACATAATTATCTCAGCGCTGCGGCCTGAATCCTGCGGAATTTCCTGTCTTTTTTTGCTGCTGCGGCATTTTAAAGCCTATGTAAGTTTTTGCCGCCTGCCCGATAGAAAATCGCCTGACCAGATTCAGGATTTCTTTCCAAAGCCCTGTTTTCCAAACCTTCTTTCGCCCAAAACATTGCATACCCGACTATTTTGGTTTCACAGGATTGACCTGATTTTTGACCTGAAAACTCCCAAAAAGAGAGCAAGTCCCTGAATTCCTACTTCGGTAACCAAACCCTGATTTGTGGTCGGGCAGGTATAATCTGCGGCTCTACATTTGTCACAGATATCGGGCTTGCATATGCCCTGCACATACAACACCGATTTCTTTTCTTGGTTGAACGATTGATTGGAAATGGCTCTGGATCCTTGACCCTGAGCCATTTTTTTTATGTCTTTCCGGGAAGGCTCCTCTACCTTTGCTCCATGAAAAAGCGCCATCCCAAAGATTCATTTGTCAGTTCTACGGAATTTGTTCTGCCCAACGACACCAACACCCTGAACAACCTGATGGGCGGAAGGATGATGCATTTTATGGACATCGTTGCCGCCATTGCCGCACAGCGGCACAGCCACCGCATCGTGGTAACCGCGTCGGTAGACAATCTCAAATTTACCAAACCCATCCGCCTCGGGTCCATCGTGACCATCTCGGCCAAGGTCACCCGCTCCTTTAATTCTTCTATGGAGGTGCATGTAAGGGCTGAAATCGAAGACCACACCCGCGGAATCAAAGAAACTTCCAATGAGGCCTTTTTTACCTTCGTGGCCGTGGACCAGAATGGCCGGCCCATAGATGTGCCTGAAATAGAGCCCGAAACCGATGAAGAATGGAACCTGTACCATACTGCTCTCAGACGCAGGCAATTGCGCCTGTTGCTGGCCGGCAGAATCAAACCGGAGGATGCCAGCGACCTCCTGAGCTATCTGGATGCGGGAAACTGAAACCATCCACCCTTTCAGCCGGGCTATTGAGCTGAATCCGGAAGGAGAACAAATCTTTATTTTCCCTGAAAAATTTGCGCTTTGGCCAAAGGAAAAAACGATTTTTCTTGCCGATACGCACTTTGGAAAAATCGCCCATTTCAGGAAATCGGGAATTGGCCTGCCGGCCGATGCCGGTATGGATACTTTTTTCCGGCTTCAGGAAATCATCCTCAGTCACAGGCCCCAGCGCATCATCATCCTGGGGGATGTTTTTCACTCCGATTCCAATTCCGATACAGCCCGCTTTATCCGCTGGAGCACAGGATTCCCTGAAATCAGCTTTGGACTGGTGCTGGGAAACCATGATCTGGCATCCCGGAAAGAATTGCTGGATGCTGGTTTTCCTATGGCCGAAAAACTCAGGGCCGGCCCCTTTCATTGTGTGCATGCCAGGGAAAATATTTCAGAACCGGGTTTTCATTTTTTCGGGCACATTCATCCCGGTATTTCACTTTCCGGATTGGGCGGACAGTTTGTCAAGGTGCCTTGCTTCTGGCTCGGTGCCGCTCACCTGTGCTTCCCTGCTTTTGGTTCCTTTACCGGATTTGTGTCTCTGCAGCGGGTGCCCGGAGACATTTTTTTTGCCCTGACAGGAAAAAAAGTGGTACCCATTGGTCCGTTTAATTCCACACCAACGGGGGAATAATCCGGCCTGTTGCTTTGATTTTGGGATAAATCAGGACTTTTTTCGGATAAAAAGAAAATATTTATTTCAACAACATTTTGAAAATCAATATTTTAACCTTTTTGTTCATCCGGACACAGCTGCAAATGAACAGACGATGTTTGCCAATCTGCCCATTACCTGCGTTGCTTTGCCGTTGAAAAACTTCCCTTACCACCAAAAGCGATGAGCATAAAGAATCTCGTAATTGTAGAATCGCCTGCCAAGGCCAAGACCATAGAAGGATATCTGGGCGATGGCTTCGTGGTAAAATCGAGCATGGGCCATGTCCGGGATTTGATCAAAGGCGATATGGCCATAGATATTGCCCATGGCTTCGAACCCAAATACGAGGTTTCGGAAGGAAAGCAGGAATTGATCCGGGAACTGAGCAGCCTCTCTAAGAAATCGGAAGTTGTGTGGCTCGCCACTGACGACGACCGCGAAGGAGAATCCATCAGTTGGCATCTGAAAGAAGCCCTGGATATTGATGACAAGAAAATCAAGCGCATCGTTTTTCGGGAGATTACCAAAAATGCCATCAAAAAAGCGATTGAAAATCCACGCTCCATCAATACCAATCTGGTCAATGCCCAGCAGGCACGCCGGGTTCTCGATCGTTTGGTGGGTTATGAAATTTCGCCGGTCCTCTGGAAAAAAATCAAGCCCGGACTCTCTGCAGGCAGGGTGCAATCGGTAGCAGTGAGACTGGTGGCCGAAAGGGAGCGTGAAATCGAAAAATTCCGTCCCGAAGCCAGTTTTAAAACGCAGGGCATTTTCAAGACCAGGGCAGGCAAGGCTCTTAGCACAGACCTGAACCGCGATTACAAAGACGAAGAAGATGTAAACCAGCTGATGCAGGTCTCTGCCGGCGGTACCTTTGTGGTAACCGGCAAGGAAGTAAAACCCGCAAAAAGGAGCCCTGCACCACCTTTTACCACCTCCACCCTGCAGCAGGAGGCCAGTCGTAAACTGGGTTTTTCGGTAACCAAAACCATGACCCTGGCCCAGAAACTGTACGAATCAGGAAAAATCAGTTACATGAGAACCGATTCTACCTCCCTTTCGGAAGAGGCCTTGTCTGCCGCTGCAGCGCAAATCAGTTCGGAGTACGGCGATCGCTATGCTCAGAGACGGCAATTCAAAACCAAATCAGAGTCAGCCCAGGAAGCCCACGAAGCCATCCGGCCCACCAATTTTGCGGCCTCCTCTGTTTCCGGCGAAAGGGACGAACAAAGACTTTATGAATTGATCTGGAAGCGTGCCATTGCCTCTCAGATGGCCGATGCCGAACTGGAGCGCACCATTGTCACCATTCGCGAAAATTCCGGTGCATATTTGAAATTGAAGGATGGAGAAAAGCTTCATTATCAGGCTACAGGCGAAGTAATTAAATTCGATGGATTTCTGAAGGTGTACATCGAAGACACCGATGCCGAAGCCGATGAAGAAAAGGAAGGCGGAGATGAAAAATTGCTTCCCTTTGTGGAAACCGGAGAAAAGCTGGAACTCGACCAAATTAAATCCCGTCAGCGCTTTACCCGGCCGGAAGCCCGCTACACAGAAGCCAGCCTGGTGAAAAAACTGGAGGAGATGGGCATCGGAAGACCCAGTACCTATGCTCCCACGGTTTCCACCATCGAAAAGAGAGAATATGTAACCAAAGAGTGGCGTGACGGGAAAACCAGAGAATATATTGAATTGAACCTGAAAGGGGGTCAGATAACACGGCATGTGAAAACCGAAGTGTATGGTGCCGAAAAAGCCAAATTGTTTCCCACCGATGTGGGTTTGATTGTCAACGATTTTCTGACCTCGTATTTCAAAGCGATTGTAGATTACGACTTTACTGCCCGTGTCGAAAAGGAATTTGATACCATTGCACAGGGCAAACTGGTCTGGCAGGACATGATCAGCAAGTTTTACCAGCCCTTTCACGAAACCGTGGAATCTACTGCCAGCATCGAGCGGAAAGAGATCAATTCGGCCAGAGAAATCGGAACCGATCCCAAAACCGGCAAAAAAGTGCTGGCCAAACTGGGCCGCTTCGGGCCCTATGTACAGATTGGGGAGCAAGAGGAAGGCGGTCCAAAACCGGCTTTCGCCAGCCTGAAAAAAGATCAGCGCATTGAAACCATTACCATTGAAGAGGCTCTTTCTCTGTTTGACCTTCCCCGTGAAATCGGTGAATACGAAAACGAGAAAATGATAGTGAACAACGGCCGCTTTGGTCCGTATGTGAAGCTGGGTGCTGCTTTTTACTCTTTGCAAAAAGGACAGGATCCCTACACCATCGATGCCGAAACCGCCATTCAGCTCATCGAAGCAAAGCGCAAGGCAGACCTGGAAAAGGTAATCAAAACCTTTGAAAGCAGGCCCGATGTAAAGGTGCTCAACGGCCGTTTCGGACCCTATATTGCGGTGGGTAAAGACAACATAAAAATCCCGAAAGGTACTGAGGCCAAAGACCTTACCCTGGAGGATTGTTTGGTACTGGCCGCTGCCCAGGCCGAAAAACCACCCGTCAAAAAAGGAGGCGGCAGGTTTGGAAGAAAGAAATAAGGGCTCCCGGTAAATATTTCGGATTTCTTCTCGTTTTTTGGGAAAACGAAATTTTCCATGAAAACGTCTTTTTGTATTTCTCTATTTCTAGTTCTTTCCTTTTCTCCAATACAGGCTCAGGATTTGAAGGGTCGGTTTTTGGTAACAGGCGGGTTGAATTTTAACTTTCAAAACAACGACGATTTCAAATCAGAAAGGTTTGGAATCAAACCAACCGCACTTTACTTTTTTTCAAATCGTTTTGCAGCAGGTTTAGAAACGAATTTTGAGTTTTTTAACTCCAGGTCTTATGGGCTATTAGTATCGGAAGGTTACGTAGTTAGTTTTGGTCCCACTTTAAGATATATCCCCTTCAAAAAAGAAAGATTTGGAGTTTTTCTTGATTTAAAGAGCTTATTTTCTTTTACTTCCTCTAAATCTGGTCCAATTGAACGCCAGGAGCAAGAATTATTTAGCCAAAACTTGCTGTTATCTCCTGGATTTTTTTATCAAGCAACTCCTAGAATTTGGCTTGAAGCAAATATGAATGGGCTATCAAGTTCTTATCGGTTATCTCAAAGAACAAATGGCAAAGAAATAGATGTGAAAAACGGTTTTAACCTGAATGGCGATTTCTCCCTTTCAATCTTTTCAGTAAAAGTGGGTTTCCTTTTGAGGAAATCTAAAACCACGGAATAACCAGATCCAAAAGATACAAAATAAGGCCAAGGGCCAGCAGGATGGCTGCAAAGACGAGGTTGAAGACCCCGAAAATCCGAAGTTCGGTCCGGAAAGAAATGCCGTGGCGAAGCAACAGGTTTTTTTGGTAAATGTAGGTGAGGTACAGGCTGATTATCAGGCAGATAATCAATAAACTCAGGCGAATGGAAGGGTTTGAAAATATGCCTTCCAGAAAAGGCAGGGTTTCATTGCCCTGGGCATAGACCAGTTTTTGCAAAAATGAAACGGCACCCGAAAAAAGAGCAGAAATGAAGAAAATCATTTCCAGCGATATCATGATGGGGTAAATCCGGATTTCAGTGCGATGATTTTGGGTGATTTCAGATTCCAGTTCTCTGGCAAAATACTCGAGCTGAACCTTTTCGTTCTCCAGCAGGTGGATTCTTTTTTCTTCAGCGCCGGCAAGCAGGTTCAGGATTTCGTCCCGGGTGCTGATGACTTCCAGCAAATGCCTGGCCTTGCGAAGGCGGCTCTTGTTTTCAATCCAACGGATGACGAAGGGCACCAGAAGACCCAGGGCAGGGACGATGACGGGAAGGTAATTGATGCCGGCCAATGCGATGATGTATTGGCTGCAAAAATACGACTTCAAAAAAGTATTACCTTCAAATAAATTGAACCCAGTAATTTGCAGGCGCGAAACAGGCCTGATTTTTTTATTAAAGCCGATTCATGAACAGAAACCGCACAATTCGAAGCATTTGGTTTGGCATTTTTTTGTTTTTCGGGAGCATCATTCTGTGGACCTATGCCGTGGCACTGGATGTTTTCGGACTTTTCGGGGGTATGCCCGGTACCGAAAATCTGGCCAACCCCAAATCGGAACTTGCCTCTGAAGTGTACACCTCCGACAATGTCTTGTTGGGCAAATACTTCAAAGAAAACCGTTCACCGGCCCGCTTCACCGATCTTTCACCGCATCTACTCAGGGCCCTGATGGCCACCGAAGATGTGCGTTTCGAAAAGCACAGCGGCATCGACTTGAAGGGTACGCTGGCCATTTTGTGGTATGTCATCCGGTTCGATAAAAGGGGATCTTCCACCCTCACCCAGCAATTGGCCAAAAACCTGTTTGCCACCCGCGGCGAATTATACGAAGGCTCGCTTTCGCATGTGCCGGGTATCCGCACCGCCATTTTCAAAACCAAAGAATGGATAACGGCCGTAAAACTTGAAAAAACTTATACCAAGCAGGAAATCCTGACCATGTACCTGAATACGGTTCATTTCGGGTCCAATGCTTTCGGGATAAAAACAGCCGCCCGTACCTTTTTCAATACCAGCCCCGACAAACTCAATGCCGAGCAAAGCGCCATGCTGGTGGGCGTACTGAAAGCCCCGACATTGTATTCTCCCGTTTACAATCCGGCCCGGGCCCTGAACCGGCGCAATACCGTAATCGAACAAATGGAGAAATACGGCTACCTCACAGAGGCCGAGGCCGAATCCTTGAAAATGAGGCCGGTAGACATCGGGCAATACCGGGTAGAAAACCACAATGAGGGTTTTGGTACTTACTTCAGGGCCGAACTGAAGAAAGACCTGCTCCGCTTTTGCCGTGAAAAAGGCTACGACCTGTACTCGGATGGATTAAAAATTTACACCACCATCGATTCCCGTATGCAGCGCTACGCCGAGCAGTCCCTCGACAGCCACATGCGGTACCAGCAGGCCATTTTTTTCAGGTATTGGAAAGGCAAAAATCCCTGGGTGGATGAAGAAGGGAAGGAAATCAAAGACTTTATTTTGAATGCTGCCCGCCGCACCAGCCTGTTTCAGGCCTACAAAGAGCAGTACAACGGCAACGAAGATTCTGCCATTGCCGCCTTCAGGCGGCCGCTCCGTACCACGCTTTTCAGTTGGAAAGGCGGCCTGGATACCATCGTAAGTCCCTGGGATTCTATTGCTTACACTAAGCATTTTCTCCACTCCGGCCTTATGAGTATGGACCCGTACACAGGCCACATCAAAGCATGGGTGGGCGGCATCAACTATAAGTTTTTCAAATACGACCATGTGCGGCAGGGAAGGCGCCAGCCCGGTTCTGCCTTTAAGCCCATTGTGTATGCCACTGCCATGGACAACGGATTTACGCCCTGCACCGAAATGGTGGATGCTCCCACCACCTTTTACAACGAAGAAACCAACACCTATTGGACCCCGAAAAACTCGGACGGCAAATACTCAGGTGAAAAAATGACCCTTAGGAAGGCCATGGCACAATCCATCAACTCCATCGCTGCGCAGGTGATGAAAAAACTCGGCCCTGCCCGGGTGGTGGAATATGCGAAAAAACTGGGCATAGAAAGTCCCCTCGATTCGGTACCTGCCCTCTGCCTCGGCGCCAGCGATGTGTCTGTATTTGAACTGGTTTCGGCCTATTCCACTTTTGTTTCGGGCGGCACCTGGACCAAGCCCTACTACATTGCCCGTATTGCCGATAAAAACGGCAACACCCTGGCCACCTTCAATCCCGAAAAGAAGGAGGTAATTTCTGCCGAAACCGCCTACATGATGGTGCATATGCTCATGGGTTCCACCAAGGAGCGAAATGGCACCGCTCTGGGACTTCACCGGCTTGGTTCTACTTTGGCGGGCAATGAAGTGGGCGGAAAAACCGGTACCACCTCCAATTACTCGGATGGGTGGTTCCTGGGGATTACCAAACAACTGGTTACCGGAATTTGGGTGGGCGGCGAAGACCGCTGCATCCATTTCAGGTCGTTCAACTACGGGCAGGGCTCCAAAATGGCAATGCCCATTTGGAGTTATTATATGGACAAGGTGTACGCCGACCGGTCTTTGGGTATTACCAAAGGTCCGTTCAAAAGGCCGGTCAGCCTCTCGGTGGACCTCACCTGCTCCGGTAAGGTAATGCCCGACCCCTTATTGGGAGATTCTTCCGGAATTCAAAAAGTTCAGGAACCGGCAAATCAGGACCTAAATGACTGATAGCCAAGCTCTCATTGTTGTAGATGTGCAACATGATTTTTTGCCCGGAGGTGCACTGGCAGTTCCGCAGGGATTTGAAGTCATTGGTCCCATCACCAAACTTGCCGGGGAATTTCGCCATATTGCAGCAACCCAGGATTGGCATCCGGCGGTACATTTCAGTTTTGCCTCCAGGCACGGCAAAAGTCCATTTGAGCAAATTGAAACCGATGGAGGGCCGCAGGTACTTTGGCCGGACCATTGCATTCAGGATACTCCGGGAGCGCAGATTCACCCTGAAATACTCGGCCTGAAACCCTCCGTACTGATTCGCAAGGGCACAAATCCGGAGACCGACAGTTACTCTGCATTTTTCGACAACCTGAAAAAGCACCAAACCCCGCTCGATTCCTGGCTCCGGGAAAAAAATATCCGGCGGATTGTGGTGGCCGGCCTGGCTACGGACTTCTGTGTAAAATTTACCGTTTTGGATGGACTTTCGCTGGGCTATTCGGTTCAGGTATTTCTGCCCGGCTGCCGCGGAATAAATCCCGACCTCAGCACCGACCTGAAAGAAATGGAAAGGGCCGGAGCCGAATTTATCCGCTGAGAATGAAGGAATAGCCGCAGGAATACTATCCGCCAGGCTGTATGACCGACTGACGGCAAAGTTGTTTTTCCGGTTTAAAACTTTGATTTACAGGGAAATTGCTATCTTTGCGGGCTTTTTGAAAGGGAGGAGACCCGGAAAGCACAACAATTATGAACAACATCGTGGCCATTGTGGGCCGGCCCAATGTGGGCAAATCTACCTTTTTCAATCGTTTACTGGGAACCCGAAAAGCCATCATGGACAACGAGCCCGGCGTAACCCGCGACCGGCACTACGGTTTTTCGGAATGGAACGGAAAATATTTTACCCTGATTGATACCGGAGGGTATGTTACGGGCTCGGATGATGTGTTTGAGCAGGCCATCCGCGATCAGGTGCAACTGGCTCTGGATGAATGTGATGTCATCATTTTTATGGTGGACATCAACGACGGCCTCACCGGATACGACCAGGATTTTGCCAACATCCTGAGAAAATCGAAAAAGCCGGTATATGTGGCTGTAAACAAAGCAGATACCCATGAAAAAGCCCACCTTTCAGGGGAGTTTTTTGCCATGGGTTTCAAGGAAATTTTCCCCATATCATCCCAGACAGGAAACGGTACCGGAGAGCTGCTGGATGCTGTGGTGAGTCACTTCCCCACCGAAGGAGTGGAAGATCCTTATGAGGGCATACCCCGAATTTCGGTTCTGGGCAGGCCCAATGTGGGCAAATCCAGTTTTGTAAATCTCCTTTTGGGCAAAGACCGGAATATTGTAACCGATATTGCCGGTACCACCCGCGATTCAATAGATACCCACTACAAAGCCTATGGTAAGGAATTTTTGCTCACCGATACGGCCGGAATCAGGAGGAAGACCAAACTAAAAGACCATCAGATTGAATTTTATTCTGTCCTCCGCTCCCTGCAATCCCTCGAAAACTCGGACGTGGTGATGGTGATACTGGATGCCACCCGTGGCATAGAGGCACAGGATGTGAGCATTATCTCGCTGGCCGAGAAAAAGAGAAAGGGCATTGTGGTCCTGGTAAACAAATGGGATGCTGTACCCAAAGACCAGAATACCGCACGGAATTTTGAGCTGGAAATCCGAAAGCGCCTCGCTCCGATAGACTACACTCCGATTCTTTTTATTTCGGTTCACGAAAAGCAAAGAATCTTTCAGGCTCTGGAAAAAGCCATTGAAGTTTTTGAAAATCGCACCAGAAAAATCCCGACATCAGAACTGAATGAAAAAATTTTACCGGAGATAGAGAAATACCCTCCACCGGGTTTGAAGGGCAAGACGGTCAGAATCAAATATTTGATGCAATTGCCCACCTACACCCCTTCATTCGCATTTTTTTGTAACTTACCGCAATACATCCGCGAGCCTTATCAGCGGTACCTGGAGAATAAACTCAGGGAAAATTTCAAGCTCGAAGGGGTGCCGGTGAATATATTTTTCAGAAAAAAGTAAGGGATTTTTTGCGAATTTGGAAACGAGGCCTACTTTTGCAACCAAAATTTTCAAAAAATCAACAAAAAGACACAGGAAAATGAAAAAGCTATTTGCGTTGTTAATGGTTGCTGGAACGTTCGCTATGTACTCTTGCGGAGGCGGAAACAAGGAAGAAGCTGCTACAGATTCTACCGCTGTTGAAGCTACTTCAATGGATACTGCTGCTGTGGCTCCTATGGATTCAGCTGCTGTAGATACTTCAGCAGCTGCTCCTGCCGCCGATTCAGCTACCGCTCACTAAGATTTTTATCTTTTATGAGATTGGAAAGCCGCCTGATTGTCAGGCGGCTTTTTTCTTTTATCTGACCTGAGTTTCGGGGCCATAAACCCGAATTGCCAGGTGACCCGGGTAATTGCCCGCAAACGGCAATCGGTAAAAATCAGAAATAAACCTGCACCTCGCTTTTCATGGCCGACAGGGCATCGGCGGAAGGATCTCTTCCCTTGTCCATCTGGTTGCGTAGGATTTGCCTCGCCAGTTCTACAGAAGGCCGGTTGCCTTCTATCTGTTGTGCGCTGGTATTGATGAGCGAGAGGGTGTCTTCCATAGCGTTGCGGATTAAGGTCCAGGCAACCTCGCTCAGGTAAATCTGCTGGCTCAGGTTGTGGTTGAATTCTTCCCGGATTTCTCTCAGCATGATGGCTTGCAACTGGTCGGCAGTGATATCCGGCTGGTTAACCCTCAGAATGAGGTTTTGCGGTGCCATCCTTTCAAGAAAAAGGGTCATTCTTTCGTAGGCCTGAAGCCGGATGGGCAATATCAATTCTGTATTTTTGGACCGGATTTCCAGCCAGCCTTTTTCCAGTTGTTTTTTCATCAATGCCTCGATGGTGAGGTATATGCCCAGCAACACCAATCCGGCCGGAAGAATAATTTTTATCAGGTCGCTCACAATTTCCATAGCAGATTTCTAAACTTTAGGACTGCGAAAGTAGTTTGAATTTCACATTCGCCGTTTCATTTTATGCAGACAGGTCATTTGCCGGTTGTCATCACCGACCGGGCCCGGGAAGAGGTGGTCAACATTCTGAACAACAAAAACATCCCCAAAGGATATGGCCTGCGCATCGGGGTTAGGGGAGGAGGTTGTGCCGGAGTGAGTTATGTAATCGGATTTGACAAGCCCAAAAATACCGACGATGTGTTTTCGGCCGGACATTTTGAGGTGCTGATAGAAAAACGCAACCTGATGTATCTGCTTGGGCTGAAGGTAGATTTCGTGGATTCGGATACAGAAAGGGGGTTTTTGTTTACCAATCCCGCAGAAGAAGTTTAAGCCTCCTGCCGGCAAACACAAAATTCTGCGCCCCCTCCTACCAAAAATAAAACCGGCTGCTGATGATGCCCCCCGCTTGCTCCTGTATCGTACCGGAGAGCAAATCCTTCTTGTAAACTTTGCTTTTTTGCTGGTAATCCCGGGCATCTGATGCCCAGAGTTGCCTTCGGCGGCCGTCATAGCCAAGGCCGTAAAAATTGCCTGTTTTGCCCTCCAATACATCGGCCACAGGCCAGCCGCTGTCCTCGGTTTTCAACATCATCACCTGATTCTGAATAAAAAAAAGCGAATCACCCGAAGCCGAACTTTGAAACGCAAAAGGCATGGTGGTCTGATTGCTCAGCCAGGTATTTTCCTTGCTCAGGGTATTCGGATTGAAAAGGGAAATGCCCGCTGCTGAACCTGTATTTCCCTCGAATCCCACCCAAATACGGCCCTGTGAGGCCGGAGCAATCGAACTCAGATTTCCGGGAAAGGCTACCGAATCCTGCCAGGTATCGCTGACCGGGTTCAGACCAAACAGTTTGTTTTTACGCCGGTTGACCACCCAAACCTTTCCCCCGGCTTGCAGCAACTCTTCGCCCCAGCCCGGAAAGGCAACCGAGCCGGCAATGGCCATGGCCTGTCCATCTACAATCCACAATTTATTTGCATAAAGGTCTGTTAGATAGGCTTTTGTTTCGCTCACCGGCAGCAGAAAACGGGGAGAAGTGATGCCTTCTATGGTTTTTACCGGGGAGAAATTCTCTTTCTTCAGGATTTCAATTTTACCCGAATTGTTGACCACAATCCACCAGGCACCGTTCCAGAGCGTTGCCGATTGGCATACATCGCCGAGGGCCCTGCCGGTAAAGGTTTTAAAAGCATTTTCATCCCACTGCCCCGTGCCGAGATTCAGCAGACCGGCGGCGGCATTACCCATGCGAAAATTTCCTTCATGGCATATCAGCACCATTTTTCCCTGCTCTATGGTCACTTTTGCTGCAGCCGGCCCGTCTTTTTTTTCTTTGCAGGCTGCAAGGCCGGCTGAAAAAATCAAGCCCTTCAGCATCAGTGGGATGCAGGTTTCCGGAAGGAAGGCATGCACCATCCGGTGAAATATGGATTTTCTTTTCTGCTGCATAAGCCCTTGTTTTGAGCCTGCAAAACTAAGGACCGCTTTTAATGGTTTACTGAAATATGAAAGAACACAGCACGGCCGGGAAATCCGGTCAGAACAAATGGCTTATCCCGGCAGGCATAGTATTGGTAATTTTGGGCATTGCAGGCATTGGGGCATACCAGGCTTTCTATAATCCAAAGCCGCCCAAAATTCTGGAAACCTATGGAAATCAGACCATTGATTCGACAGATGCTGATGGTAAACCCATTACCTACACCCTTGTCCATCAGGTTCCGGACTTTGAATTTACCGACCAGAACGGCAATATGGTAAGCCAGAAAACCACCGAAGGCAAAACCTATGTGGCTGACTTTTTCTTTACCACCTGCCAAAGCATTTGTCCTGTCATGAGCAAGGAAATGATGAAACTGGCCCTCAAATACAAGGACGACCCGGAGCTGATGTTCCTCTCGCATACCGTGGACCCGGAAACCGACTCGGTACCCCAGCTGAAAACCTATTCGATGGCGCATCAGGCCAAAGATGAACAATGGAAATTTTTAACCGGATCCAAAAAAGCCTTGTACGACATGGCCAGAAAGGGATACTTTGTTACAGCCACCGAGGGCGATGGCGGAGCGGAGGATTTTGTACACACCCAGAATTTTGTTTTGGTGGATAAATACCGAAAAATCAGGGGATACTACGATGGTACCGACAGCACCGAAATGCTCAAACTGACCCGTGACATTGAATTGCTGAAAGCTGAGTACAGGTGGAATGAAAAATCGGAAGGCAAGTAACCCTTAGATGTGTGCAGGCTAAGCCTGAAGGGCAGGTGGCTGTTCAGGCAGCGTTTTTCTGATTTCCTCCAAAAGGCGAATGGCCGCCCGGCGGTTCAGCAGGGGATGCATTTCCCGGTGAATCCGGTTACAGAATTCCGGCATTTTGGATACTACCCGGATTTCAAACTCTTTCGACTCCCATTCGTTGATGAGGATATCAAATCCTTTCATATTCAGGTTGCAGGCGATTACCACTAAATCGCACCCTTTCTCCCCCATCAACAGTTCTGCGCCATCCCGTATGGTCTGAATTTTGTCGCTCCGGCTGCTGAGTCCGATTTTTACCCCGTTCAGCAAATGGACTTCCAGGCATTCCTTCCAGTTTTTTCCTTTGAAAATCAGGGTTTGGAGGTCTTGGTGCATGAGATTCCCCAGCATCCGGATGGAGGCGGTTTTTCCCGTTTCCGAAGGTCCTTCCAGCAAGATGATGGTTTTTTTCATAAACTGTATTTAATTGATTTTCAGTTGTTTTTACATTTTTTCGGAAAAAAAACCGCTTCTGAAATTATAATTTCAGGTGCCCGAATATCTGCTGCTTTTCATCCTGCTGAAATATCAGGCGGTACATACCTGGACCATATTTTTTCAGTTCTTGTTGAAGCTCAGCCTGCAAGGATCTGGCAGAAACAACTTTATCCGCCATGGTTTTTCCCAGAGCGCTGCAGATAAACATTCGCAAGGGTTTTTCTTTCCACGAAGCGGGAACCTGAACAAAAACCTTTCCGGCAGAGGGATTGGGGTATACCATCAATTTTTCTTTTTCGCTGCCTTGCATCGATACTTCGGTTTCAATATCCGTTGATTTGCGGGGCAATATCTGATAGCCGGAATTCCTTGGAATGGTAGCATCAAACTGTCCGCCCAGGCCTTTGATTAACAAGAAATTCAGGGATGGAGGGTTCGGCTGGTTAAACAAATCCACATCATTGTCTATCCGGACATCCAAGGTTCGGATTCCATTGGTAACCTGGAAAGTGAAGCCTGTTCCCTGACCGGGAGTCCATTGATTCGGATCTACCATGGAATACACTCCGTTCAGTTTGATCAAATCTGACTCAGTGGCTTCAGACAGGCTATCTGCATGGGTAAATTCTTTTAGAGGCATGTTTGAGGTGAGTTTTACCACCGAATCCGGCACCATTTGGCTCAGGCCATTGAATTGGGTAATCACCCCTATGGCCCTCACAGAGTCTCCTTCCGCAAGGTTCAGCCCAAAGTTTTGGTTGGCAGAAAACAGGGCCATTCCGCCGGTATGGTCACGGATGGTGAATTGAATGCCGTTGTTGGAGGCCCTCAGATTCGGCCCGTAGAGGATGCCTGAGATTTTGCAGCGAACCCCGGCAGAGTCGGCACCGCCACCTTCTATCTGGTTGTTGCCCCGGAGGAGTGCGATGGGGTAGGGGGGAAGCTGCGGCTGGGCGGCCTCGTCATCGGTCAGGGTGATTTTCAACACCGAATCCGGGCCTGTTACATAAGAGGTATCACCGGGTAATTTTCTCATCACCAGAGAAAATTTGCGCAATGGATTTGCCAGGCTGTTTTGGATAATGCTGATGGTGATAAACTGATTTCCGGGCCCTCCTGCCGGAAAGGTTGCCAGCGGCGGATTTTGAATAGCATAATCGGTTCCCTGAATCGTATTGCTGTCTTTTCCGATTATCAGGGCTACAGTCTGGCTTTCGGGTAGCGGCGATATACCGATGCTAATGGGCACAGTACCGGCATTTTCGCTGAGAATGAGGCTGTTCACCTGAAATCCGACTGAGGGTTTTACGGGCGGACTTCCCGGGCTGATATCAGCCGCTGAGCGGGGAAGCAGCTGATAGCCCGAATTCCGGGGTACGGAATTGTCGAATTGCCCGCCTATTCCAATTATGTTCAGGTAGCCGGTGGGAGCGGGGCTGCCAAACAAATCACAATCGTTGTCAATCCGAAGGTCAAGTTCAGTGGCCCCTTTGCGAATTTTCACCGTAAATCCTGAGCCTGTGGGGCTTGCGGGCCAGGAAGTCGGGTTTACGAGTTGGAATCCTTCCAGTTTTACAAGATCCGACTCGGTGCTTTCGTTCAGGGAAGAAACCGGAACGGGTGCTTTCAATGGTCTGTTAGAGGCAAAGCGAAAAACCGAATCTAAAGTCAGTTGCGAAAGACCATTGAAATGGTTCACGGTTCCGATGGCCCGTATGGAATCGCCTTCCTGCAACTGAATGGGCAGGTCATTTACATTTTTGAACAGGCCGATACCCCCTGTTTCATCGATCAGGGTAAACTGCAAGCGGTTTCCGGTTACACCAAAATTGCGCCCGTAGACCAGCCCGGTCAGTTTGCATTTTACATTGTTGGAATCGGCACCGCCGCCTTCAAAGTTGTTGCCGCCTCTAACCTGTTCGATGGTATAAGTGGGCAGAACCTGTCCGTGAACTTTTCCATATGCCAGAAAAAGAAAAAGTAAAAACCCCGGTTTTTTCATGGCTCAAAAATGGGGGAGAGGCTATTATCAAATCGTTAAGGTCTTGTTATTAATTGAAGGAAAATTCCTGATTTTATGAAAAGGCTACAGAATGGCTTTTTCCGGATGCCGGAACTTCGGGTAGTTGAAAAAAAATCTCTTCAATTTTAGGTATTCCCGGGACCTGAACCTAAGGGTATCGATTGGCATCAGGTGCTTCCGATGTAAACAGAATATTACTAAAATTTAAAGGAATCCTCATTTAGTTTTTACTCATAAAAGGTTGAAAAATGCAGAAAAATATTCATAAAAATATGATAATCAGAAGTTTAAATTTGATTTATTACATCAACGGGACGGCATCTCTATTTTACAAAATCTTAACCTGCCCTTGTCATCTAAGGAAACAGTGCTGCCGCAGTTTTGCATCGTAATTTAAAATCAATTCAGATTTATGAAAAATTTTTACTCCACACTCTCTTCCGAGCGCCCTGACAAAGGCCTCGAAAAACGGCCCTTCAGCCGTGCTTTTACCATTTTGGGTATCCTCCTGCTGATGGGGATTCTGTCTGTAAAGGTGGCTTTCGGGCAGACTACACTTGCCAATTATCAATTTAACAACAATCTTACTCCGGATGCCGGAGCAATTGGCTCACCTAATCTGACATTCAGTATAGCTGCAGCTTACAATGCCGGAGCAACAAATCAGGCATTGGTCACCGGTACTGCTGCCAGTGCAAATGGATGTTTTATAGAAGTTACCCTGTCAACCGTGGGATACTCAAGTATTATTGTAGACTGGCAGGCCAGGACTTCAAATGCTACCACTCCCGGTTCATGGGTTTTGACAGGCAATTCCGGGGCCGGATTTGGGTCTGCAATTGGTTCACCGCCGGCTTTGACAACTGCTTTTGCATCTTCCGGAAGTTTGGCGCTTGGTGCAGCATTTAACAACAATCCAACTGTCACACTACGCATAACTACAAATAATTCATCATTGAGGAATATGAGGATTGATGATTTAAGGATCAGAGGGACTTCGGCAAGTCCCTCTGTAGATGTTACGGGCACATTGAATAAGTTCTTTGCAAATCAAGGTCAGCCATCCGAACCTCAGTCACTAACCATTTCAGGGAGCAATCTGAGTTCAAATCTTACTGTAGGACCATTGAGCAATTACGAATTTTCAACAGTTTCAACAGGTCCATATAGCTCTTCTCTTTCCTTTACCCCGACTTCTGGCACAGTGTCAAGCACCAGTGTTTTTGTTCGCATAACCAATTCAATTTCACCCGGATCCTATACGGGAACGCTGAATTTTGCCTCAACCGGCGCAACTACGGTAACCCGTACTCCAAATGGCGAGGTTTATGCAACTCCCCTAACCGGATTTACTGCCGGTAACATTGTAATGCTCCGGGTTGGAGAAACCTCCGGTCCGGCATTGTCCTCGGCTTCTGCGCCAATTTTTCTGGATGAATATTCTCCGACCGGAACTTTTGTAAAATCGTTCCCCCTTCCATTCAGTGCCAACGGCCTAAATCGCCGATTTACCATGAGCGGGAGTTCAACCTCAGAAGGATATTTAAATCTATCCCCTGACGGACAATACCTGACATTTGCCGGGTATGATGCATTGCCGGGTATCCCATCTATTACCGTAACTTCTGCCGCTACAACCAACCGGATTGTAGCCCGGGTTACCCAAAACGGAACAATCAATACAACTACCAGAATCAGCGATGGCTATGAAACAAACAATATCCGAAGTGCCGCTACTGTAGATGGAAATGCTTTCTGGACAGGTGGAGCGGGCAGCGGCGGAACAGGTGGGACCCGTTACATGGCGCTTGGCAACACTGGAGCCTCTGCTCAGGTAAGTACAACTACCACCAACACCCGAGGAACAGCTATTTACAATTCTCAGTTGTATTGTTCTTCACAATCTGGTTCCAATATTGGTGTGAATGCGGTAGGTACTGGTCTTCCTACCAATACCGGAAATACTACTACTATCCTTGCCGGAACGGCTACCAATGTTGATTTAAAAAACCCGCATGGTTTTGTTTTTGTCGACCAGGATGCCAATGGTACCCCGGATGTGCTGTATGTGGCCGATGCCGATGCTGCCGCAGGAGGCCTTATCAAATTTTCCAATTCGGGGGGTACATGGACCAAACGGGGATCTTTGCCAAACCCAACAGGGAGAGCCATTTATGGAATTACAGCACAGGCGGTAAATGCTACAGACCGCCGTATATTTCTGAATCTAGGTGCTTCCACCACCATCGCCACAGAAATATATTCCTTCCTTGACAACTCCGGGATTACAGCCAACATCACATCAAATGGAACAGACATTATCGCGGCATGCGGCAGTCCAATAATTACATCACCAAACGCTGCCAATGTTGGTTATAAAGGGGTTTCATTTGTACCGGTCGATGTGCCGACACCAACGATTGACCATGCCTTTACTTCAGCCGGTGCTACCATCAGTCAGGGAGCGGTCAATGCACCGCTATACCGAATTCAATGCGATATCACCAACGGAAATGCACTTCTCACAGGAATTACCGCCACAACATCCGGTTTATACGCTGCCTCTGATGTAAACAACTTCCGTTTGATTGTATCTACCGATGCAAACCTGGATGCCGGCGACCCTGTGATTTCCACGATTTCTACATCCTCCGGGCCAGGTCAGACTCTGGCTTTCACAGGACTTGGGCAAAATCTGCCTGTCGGAACAACCCGCTACCTGTTCATCACTGCGTCTGTAAGTGGTTGTGCAACCATCGGCAGCACCATCGGAATCAATTCAATTCCGCTTTCTGCCATTACATATTCAAATCCCCTTTCTGTAAAAAATGGAACTCCCGCAGCAGGCACCACCAAGTCGGTATCATTGGGTGTATTGGATGAGGTGAGCAGCCTTTCGGCAACAACAGGAACCCCTACTGTGAATGTTTCCTGGACCAATCCATCCTGCGTGACCGAAGTTATCATTGTTGCACACACCGCTCCAATAACCGGCACACCAACGGGTACCTACACAGGAAACACCAACTTTACCTCAGCGCCGGCTTTCCCCGGCGGCGGACGGATTGTTTATAATGGCTCTGTCTCTCCCCAAATCATCACCGGTTTGACCATTGGCACACAGTATTATTTTAAAGTTTTTGTTCGTTTTGGTGCAAATTACAGTGCGGGATCACAGGTTACCGCCACTCCGCAGTTGGTTAATTTGTATTCAAGGGGTTCGGGGTTATCACATACCGATGCAATTTGGTCTACAAGTCCGAACGGCCCTGCACAAACATTGGCTGCCTCCGGTGGGATGTCTGTTGACCGCGGTATTGTAATTCAAAACGGTCACACCGTGCAACTGAGTAGTTCGGGTGGTACAGTGCTATGCAGAGAACTGATTGTCAATCAGGGGGGAATACTTACTGCTACAGGCACTCTTCCCTCTGATGTTAAATATCTTCTGCTTCATGGAAATGTAACCAATAACGGAACCATAGGAACCGGTGCTACTTTTAACCCCATTTCATTCGGAGCGGAAGGATTGAGTGTAACCCTTCAGGGAAATGGAATATATAATCTGGCGAGAATCAACAAAAGAACCGTAATAAACCCGGTAACCAATCTTTTTATCAATGCCAATGTGAATGTTAGGATTCCGACTGCGGCAGGAATTCACAACAACACGGACAACACCAGATTGAATACCCTGGTGGCAACCGGAAAAACCCTTACTTTGGTGGAAACTGATTGCGATTTTGGTCTGGACGGAACGGATGGTTTGTCAGGCGGTGAAAGATCGGGCAATCTCATTGTGAACGGAACCCTGAATGTCGGCGGAACCCTTTTTGTCCGAAACAACAACACCGGTGCAGGAAATACCTGTGCAGTAACGCTTTCTGCAGGAGGAACAATCAATGCAGGCAATGTACTCACCGATTTTGCTCTTGGGCAGGGAACGAATTTCAACATCACCACAGGTGGAAAAGTGAATATCACCGGTGCCCTTACCATCAATTCCGGCACACTGAATTCAAATGGCGGAATTGTCCTGAAATCTACTGCAGCCGGTACCGCACGCATCGCCAATTCAGCAGGGTCTATTGCCGGGAATATTACCGCCGAACGCTATGTTGCTACAGGCGGATGGCATTTCACGGGTACTGCCATTGCCGGCCAATCCATCGCCGACTGGAACGATGACCTTGCTACTGCAGGCCCTATGCCCGGTGTAGAAACACCAAATCCCGGGTATTTCACTTCTATGATTTTTGCTTACGACCAAACCAACAACGATGTGATTCCCTACTACGGAACTAACACAAACGGCTGGGTGGTACCAAATACTTCAGCCATCAACCAGAATCAGGGGTACAGGGTTTCTATAGGGGCAGGTTCAACCCTTGATAATACTGGCACCTATGCCACCGGTACCAAAACCCTGACACTATCTTCTACAGGAGGTCAGGCTTATCAGGGATATAATCTGGTGTTGAATCCTCATTTGTCAGCTGTAAACCGTTCCGGTTTCACTTTCGGAACGGGAGTTCAAAATACCATTTTGGTTTGGGATCCGGCAACGAACCGCTATCGCTATGAAGGTTCAGTGGTGACCAGCCCGATTACAACCTCCGGCGGGCCTTCTCCCATTGCCAGCGGACAGGGTTTTTTCCTTTTTACTACCACCGATGGTGCCACCGTTACAATTCCCGAATCGGCCAAATCTGCTGTAAGCGGTACATTCTTCAGAACCAGCACTGAAGCGAGCGGTCTGGCAGTAAGGATTTCAGGTTTGCAGGGCGAAAGCGATCATGCAGTATTCCAGTTTCTGTCTGATGCCCAGCCAGAATACGAGCATATTTCAGATGCCTACAAATTGCAGAATCCAGGATTGAATGTATATACTCTGCTTGCCGACAACAGCAAAATGGCCATCAATGCCCTTCCTTTTGAAGGCAATCAAATGGTGATCCCTGTGGGATTCACTGCTGCTGCCGGAGCTTATACCCTCGATCTGGCCGGTATTGAAAATCTGAGTGCTGCCGCAATGGTATTCTTGAAAGACAATGAAACAGGAAGCATTACAGAACTGAATCAAAACAGCCAATATGCTTTTGTGGTGAATACCAGCGGAGAAAACCATCATCGTTTTGAATTGATTTTCACTCAGTCTGTCACCTCAGTGGATCGGTTGAAAGATAATATTCAGGCTGCTGTTACTGTGTACCCCAACCCAGCCGCAGATGCAGAATTCACCCTGGCTATGGCCAACCTGAGCGGAAAGATTTCCGTTGAAGTTCTGGATATTCTTGGAAAGCAGGTTTACAGCCGGGTTCTGGACAGCCAAATGGCATCCAATTCGATTCAGCTGCCAAAACCAGCCGTTGCAGGCCAGTATCTTGTTAAGGTTAAATCTGCCGGTCAAATGTTTGTGAGGAATTTGATTGTAAAATAAAAAAACAGCCATTCGGGCCGGTTACTTTTCCGGCCCGAATACTATAAAAGGTACAAATTCAGGGCCCTATGAAAAAAATTATACTTACCATTCTGTTTGTTGCCGCAGTTGCCATAGCCGGCTACTGCGATAATCCTCCTCCTCCCTTCAATCCCGGCGATCCCTCTCCCATTCCTGTGGACGGCGGAATTTCCTTTCTTCTTGCCTCCGGTGCCGTATATGGCATCAAAAAGGTCCGGGATTTGAGGAAGCAAAAAGAGAGCGGTCAGGAGAAAGCAGACTAGGCCTTTTTCTTTCACTTTCAGCCAGAAAAGCCAGATTCATTATCTGGCTTTTCTGCATTTAATGCATTGATAACAATGGGGTAATAATCTAATGCCATGTTCGCCCATGCGAAATTTACTTTGGCTTTGCCTCATTTTCTCGGCTTGCCTGCCCGACCGGAATCTCGAAATCAGACCCCTGCCACCTATGCCGCCGGTAAATCCATCAGATAGCACCAAGGGCCTCAGAATTAATGAAATATTGTCGACCGGCTCGCCAGACTGGGTAGAAATCTACAACTCCGGTACCAAACCGGTAACCATTAAATCCAATTCATGGTACTTCAGCGACGACCTGGCCGAACCCAAAAAGTTTACCTTTCCCCTGGATTATGTGATTGGAGCCGGTTCTTATTTGGTGGTGGCCTGCAGTACAGGAATCAGCCCCTCTACCCCGGCGGAACCCCGTGCCGGTTTTTCACTTTCCAGTGCCGGCGAAAAAATCGGACTCTCAAGACTTCAGGCTGATACTGTCCTCTGGATAGACTCAGTCAGTTTTCCTGCCATTCCATCCGGTCAGTCGTATGGCCGAAGCCCCGACGGCGGTCCGGTTTTCAAGATATTTTCAACTCCAAGCAAAGGCGCTGCCAATCCCTGATTTATGCGTATTTATATTCTTTTTCTCTTTTCACTTGCCTTTCTGGCCTGTTCTTTTTTGAAGCCGGAAAAACTCAAACCGGTTTCCAAAACCAAAATTGACATTCCGGAACCCTCGGATATTTGTCCCAATGCGGATGGCAGCGGATATTTTGTGGTAAGTGACAACGGCTTTCTTGCCGAAATCAGCAGCGATGGAAAAATGCTCAGAAAAGCATCTTTTGAGGGGACGGATTTTGAAGCTTGTTTTCTGAAAGGCGATACCCTGGCTGTAGCCGATGAGCGCAGCCGGGAAGTGCATTTTTTTAATCCCAAAACACTCGAAAGACTGGGAAGCCGTGAGGTGCCCTACCCGGGCGGAAGAAACAAGGGTTTTGAGGCCATTTGCTTCAATAATACCCGGAATGCCTGGCAACTATTTTCTGAAAAAGACCCCATCTGGTTGTTCGAACTCGACCGAAACTGGCTGGTATCCAAAAAAGACAAAATCAAAGGACTTTCCGACCTTTCCTCGGCCACCTGGCATGAAGGAAAACTATGGCTGCTGAGCGACGAGGACCATGCTGTTTTCTGTTGCCATCCCAAAACCCTTGATATTGAAAAAAAATGGAGCATTCCGGTAATAAATCCGGAAGGTATTTGCTTCAACACTCAGGGCGAACTGCTGGTGGTTTCGGATGATATGGGGATATTATTCAACTTTGGGAAAGTGGTAAATCAATGAAAGTCAAAATATTAAGCTTTATTTTCTGCCTTGCTGCCCTTTCAGGCCGTGGCCAGATTTCCCTCACCAATGGCCGGCACAATCTGGAAATCTCCGGAACCATTTCTACCTT
>CANHCT010000033.1 GCA_947459175.1 Hymenobacteraceae bacterium | reverse complement strand
GAAGATTTTCAGTTTGATATCCCCATCGGAGAAAACGGGGATACCTACGACCGCTTCATGGTAAGGAATGAGGAAATCTGGCAGAGTCTCCGGATTATTCAACAGGCACTGGACAATTTGCCTGAAGGACCCTGGCATGCCGATGCGCCGCATTTCTATCTGCCTGAGAAGAAGGATGTTTACACCAAAATGGAAGCCCTGATCTACCATTTTAAAATCATCATGGGCGAAATTGATGCGCCGGCAGGCGAGGTTTACCATGCTGTGGAAGGCGGAAACGGCGAATTGGGGTACTACCTGATTTCTGATGGCGGAAGAGCCCCGGCCAGGTTGCATTTCAGGCGACCGTGCTTCATTTATTATCAGGCCTATACTGAGATGGCGAAGGGTATGCTGCTTTCCGATGCCATTTTGGTATTGAGTAGTTTAAATGTAATTGCAGGAGAATTAGACGCTTAACGATGGAAAACAAACCCCAATTTCCGGCCGAAACGCTGAAACTGATTCAGGAAATCAAGTCCCGGTATCCGGAAGGGAAACAAAAGTCGGCTTTGTTGCCGGTGCTCCACCTGGCCCAGGCAGAATTTGACGGCTGGCTCTCTGTACCGGTTATGGATTTGGTGGCCGAAGTGCTGGACCTCGATCCGATTGAGGTGTACGAAGTGGCCTCATTCTACTCTATGTACAACCTGAAACCGGTAGGAAAATGCCTGCTGGAAGTTTGCCGCACCAGTTCATGCTGGCTCCGGGGAGCGGAAGAGATTGTGCATTACATAGAAAAAAAACTGGGCATCCGGGAGGGGGAAACAACAGCCGACGGCATATTTACCCTGAAAACTGTGGAGTGCCTGGGTTCATGCGGAACTGCTCCCATGATGATGTGCGGTGCTCAGTTTCACGAAAATCTGACCTTCGAAAAAGTAGATTCCATTCTGGAGCAACTCAAATCCGAAGGAAAGCGGAAGACCTATTTTGACGAAGTGGTTACAGATCATTATTAGTCAATGTATTATGGAAAATAATTTTGAAGTTTTGGTCCTGCAAAGATTTCATTTCCATCCGGAAACCGGGAACACCGGGTTGCCGGTGTTTGCCTGTAAAAATCGGGATTCTGAATGGCAGTTGACTTCGGTGAACCTTCAAAACAACAAATTGTCCGGTCTGATTAAACCCTTGATATAGAGATGGTAAGAAAACTACTTTTAGCAAACGACCACATTCCGGGTATCCAGGGATACGAGGTTTATCGAAAAAACGGAGGCTACAAATCCGTTGAAAAAGCAATGAAAACCATGACACCCGAAGCGGTTGTCGAGGAAGTAAAAAAATCGGGACTCAGGGGAAGAGGAGGTGCCGGATTTCCAACCGGAATGAAATGGAGTTTCCTGGCCAAGCCCGAAGGTGTTCCGAGATATCTGGTTTGCAACGCCGACGAATCGGAACCGGGGACATTCAAAGACAGATATCTGATGTCCAGAATCCCCCACATTCTGATTGAGGGGATGATTACCAGCAGCTTTGCTCTTGGTGCCAATACTTCCTATATCTATGTCAGAGGAGAATACTATTACATCATCCGCATTTTGGAAAAGGCCATTCAGGAAGCCTATGCTGCCGGATGGCTTGGAAAAAATATTTTGGGAACAGGCTACAATCTGGACCTGTATGTTCAGCCGGGTGGCGGCGCATACATCTGCGGCGAAGAAACAGCGCTTCTGGAATCGCTTGAAGGAAAAAGAGGCAACCCCAGAATAAAGCCGCCCTTTCCGGCAGTAAAAGGGGTTTGGGGCTGTCCCACGGTGGTAAACAATGTAGAAACCATTGCTGCCGTGGTACCGATAGTAAACGACGGAGGCGAAGAATATGCCAAAATCGGTATCGGCCGCAGCACGGGAACCAAACTGATTTCTGCTTCCGGACATATCAATAAGCCGGGTGTTTATGAAATCGAACTGGGGGTTCCGGTAGAAGAATTCATTTATTCTGAGCAATACTGCGGCGGGATTTTAAACAACCGCAAACTGAAAGCCGTGGTAGCGGGAGGTTCTTCGGTGCCCATTTTACCTGCCGACCTCATCCTGAAAACTGCCGCAGGCGAAAACAGGCTCATGACCTACGAATCGCTGGCAGAAGGAGGTTTTGCTTCCGGTACCATGCTGGGTTCGGGCGGATTTATTGTGATGGACGAATCCACTTCGATTGTAAAAAATCTTTGGAATTTTGCCCGATTCTACCACCACGAAAGTTGCGGACAGTGCAGCCCCTGCCGTGAGGGAACAGGCTGGATGGAAAAAATCCTGCATAAAATGGTGCACGGCCACGGCGAAACGAAAGACATAGAACTGCTTTGGGACCTGCAACGCAAAATTGAAGGCAACACCATCTGTCCCCTGGGCGATGCTGCTGCGTGGCCCGTTGCCTCCGCCATCCGCCACTTCAGACAAGAGTTTGAGGAATGTGTGATGGAAGAAAAAATTAAAAATAGTATTCAGTTTTGAGAAATCAGATTTAAGTGATAAGGGATGGCAGAATATAAGTTAAAGGAGAGGACATTTCAATTTTCCGTTTCAGTGATTCGGTATTTTTCTGCTATCCCGCTCAATCCTGAATTTTTGTTCCTGAAAAAACAGATTTACCGGAGTTCTGCTTCTGTAGGAGCCAATGTAATTGAAGGTTCAGCCGGAGCAACTAAAAAAGAATTGATCCGGTACCTGTACATTGCTCTCAGAAGTTCAAATGAAACCACTTACTGGTTAAAACTAATCCGGGAAATCTTTGATAACTTAAAAAATCAATCTATGGATGATTTGATTGCTGAATCAGAAGCAATTGCCAGAATCCTTGGAAAATCTCTGGTAACATTAAGGAATGCAAACACTTAAAACTGATTACCAATAACCAACAACTTTTCATGCTGAAAGTAACCATAGACGGCCAAACCATTGAAGTACCTGAGGGTACAACCATATTGCAGGCTGCCAGAATGCTGGGGCCGGATGTGGCGCCTCCCACCATGTGCTACTATTCAAAACTGGAAACCAGCGGAGGATATTGCCGCACCTGCATTGTAAAGGTGACCAAAGGCTCTGAAAAAGACCCGAGGCCCATGCCCAAACCAGTCGCCTCCTGCCGCACCATCGTGATGGACGGTATGGAAGTACAAAACCAAACTTCTCCTGAATTGCTGGAAGCCCGAAAGGGAGTGGTGGAATTCCTTTTGGCCAATCACCCTCTGGACTGCCCCATTTGCGACCAGGCCGGAGAGTGCCACTTGCAGGACCTGAGTTTTGAGCACGGAATAGAATCTACCCGCTACGAATTTGAGCGCCGGACTTTCAAAAAAATTGACCTCGGCCCCTACATTCAGCTGCACATGACCCGCTGCATTCTTTGCTACCGCTGTGTAAAAGTGGCCGATCAACTTACTCCACAGCGCTACCATGGTGTACTCAACCGCGGCGATGTGGCCGAAATTTCAACCTACATCGAAAAAGCCATTGACAACGATTTCTCAGGAAATGTAATCGATGTTTGTCCGGTGGGTGCATTGACCGACAAGACCTTCCGGTTTAAAAGCCGGGTATGGTTTACCAAGCCTTCGGATGCCCACCGCAACTGCGACAAATGCTCCGGCAAAGTAACCCTTTGGTACAAAGGAGATGATGTTCTGAGGGTTACAGGTCGCAAAAATGAATTCGGAGAAGTGGATGAATTTATTTGCAACACCTGCAGGTTTGAGAAAAAAAGAACCTCAGACTGGCAAATAGAAGGGCCTTCCAAAGTTGACCGCAAGTCGGTGATTTCTGCCAACCATTATTCAGGCAATACCGTCATTCCGGATTTTGCCTTCCGGGTGGCGGAGAACAATAAAAAGATAGATGATTCACCTAAAGGCTCCAACCTACTGGCCATGAAAAACTGATGGATGTTTATTTTTTCCTTGCCAAGGCAGTCATCATCCTGCTCATTTTCGGGATTACCCTGCTCATAGCCACCTATTCTACCTACGCCGAAAGGAAAGTGGCCGCCTTTATTCAGGACAGGCTGGGGCCAAACCGGGCCGGCCCATGGGGACTGCTGCAGCCCATTGCCGATGCCGGAAAGATGTTTTTTAAAGAAGACTTTATTCCTGCCAATGCCAGTAAGTGGCTTTTTATTGCCGGACCTTCGCTGGCCATGCTTACAGCTTGTCTCACTTCCTGTGTAATTCCCTTCGGGGGTACCCTTGACCTGAGTTTTCTGGGCATCAGTGAATTGGTTCCTGTTCAGGGCATCGATGTCAACATCGGGATATTGTATGTATTCGGACTTGTTTCTTTGGGTGTGTATGGCGTGATGATTGGCGGATGGGCATCCAACAACAAGTTTTCACTTTTGGGTGCCATCAGGGCGGCTTCTCAAAACATCAGCTACGAACTTGCCATGAGCCTTTCCATCATTGCCATCATCATGATGACGGGAAGTCTGAGTATCAGCCAGATTGTGGCCGATCAGGATTCTTTTTACAAATGGAATGTATGGAGGCAGCCGGTTGGATTCATCATTTTTCTGGTATGTGCCTTTGCCGAATGCAACCGCACACCTTTCGACCTTCCGGAATGCGAAACCGAACTGATTGGCGGATACCATACCGAATACAGTTCCATGAAACTGGGCTTTTACCTGTTTGCAGAATACATCAATATGTTTGTCTCCTCAGCGGTGATTTCGGCCCTGTATTTCGGAGGATATCATTTCCCCGGAGAAAGCCTGGTGGCAGGACTGATGCCGGCCGGAGCACTGGGGCACAATCTTTTAACCCTTATGGGGATATTGGTCTTTTTTGGAAAAATTCTGTTTTTCATATTCTTTTTCATGTGGGTCAGGTGGACGATAGCCCGGTTCAGATACGATCAGTTGATGAATCTGGGATGGAAATCCCTTATTCCCCTTTCTATTGCCAATATTCTGGTAACCGGCGTGATTATTCTGTTTTTAAATTCATAATCAGATGCAGTTAACCTCAAGAGCAAAAAGAGTTTCCAATAAAAAATTGAGCCTGGGCGAAAGGCTCTACCTGCCTGCCATAGTGGGCGGACTCGGGATTACGATCAAGCACTTTTTCAGAAAAAAAGTGACCATCAACTATCCTGAGGAACAAAGGCCCATGAGCTCTGTTTACCGTGGTCTTCATGTTCTGAAGCGGGATGAAGAAGGCCGTGAGCGCTGCACCGCATGCGGGCTCTGTGCTGTGGCCTGTCCGGCAGAGGCCATATCCATGGTGGCGGCAGAAAGAAAACCGGGAGAAGAACATTTGTACCGGGAAGAAAAATATGCGGCTGTGTATGAGATCAATATGCTGCGCTGCATTTTTTGCGGACTCTGCGAGGAGGCCTGCCCAAAATCAGCCATTTATCTGCAAAGCGATAAACTGGCCCCTTCGTTTTTTGATCGCTCAGATGTGATCTACGGCAAGGACCGCCTCGTGCAATCTATGGAAACCATCAAAACGGCCAAATCTCTCAAATCGGGTCTTACCACTTCCGACCGCTATGTTGACAAAGTGTTTAAAGACGGAAAATACTGATATTCAATGGTTTTAAACTTATTTTATTTCCTCTCCTTTCTGGCCATCCTCAGTGCCATCATGGTGGTGGTTTCCAAAAACCCAATCCATTCGGTGCTGTATCTGATTCTCACCTTTTTCACGCTGTCGGGTCATTATTTTACCCTAAATGCGCAATTTATCGGTGTGGTCAATCTGATTGTGTATGCGGGGGCCATCATGGTACTTTTCCTGTTTACCATCATGTTTCTGAATCTGAAAGATGATGCATTCACTGGCTCCCGGGTTTGGTTCAATCTCTCTGCGGTCCTCCTGGTATTGGTATTTGCGGGAATATTGGTGGTCAAAATCATTCCGGCCCAAATCGGGGTTGCTTCAGAAATGGAATTCAATTCCCAGATCGGAATGGTGGAAAACCTGGGAACTACACTTTTTCAGCATTTTCTGGTGCCGTTTGAACTGGTATCGGTTTTGTTTTTGAGTGCCATGGTAGGCGCTGTGATGTTAGGCAGAAGAGAAAAAGGAGAAAAGAATTTTTAACATGAATCAGATTCCGGAAATTATTCGGGTAGTGCCTGTCAATCATTATGTTTTGCTGGCCTCTGTCATTTTTTCAATCGGCATTCTGGGGGTATTGACCCGCAAAAATGCCATCATCATTTTCATGTCGGTAGAGTTGATGCTCAATGCGGTAAATCTGCTGTTTGTGGTCTTCTCGGCCTACAAATCTGATCCGGCAGGACAGGTTTTTGTATTTTTCATTATGGCCATTGCCGCTGCCGAGGTAGCCGTGGGACTGGCCATCATCGTCATGATTTACAGGCGAATGCGTACAACCGATGTTTCACTCCTGAACAGCCTGAAAGGATAAATATGGAAAAATGGATTGCCCTTATTCCGGCCATGCCCTTTATCGGGTTCCTAATCAATGGTCTGGGAGTTAAAAAAATATCAAAACCTGTTGCCGGTGCTGTAGGCGTGGCATGCAGTCTGGCGGCGTTTTTACTTGCCCTGCTGGTTCTGTTTCAATTCAAATCCGAAGACGGCAAGCCGGTGAGCACAGAACTTTGGAACTGGATTTCCAATCCCCGGTTCAACATCGGATTTTCCTTTCAATTGGATCAGCTTACCCTGGTCATGCTTATGGTGGTAACAGGAGTGGGTTTCCTGATTCACATTTTCTCTTTGGGTTATATGCATGAGGATGAGGGTTTTGGAAAGTTTTTTGCATTTCTCAATCTCTTTCTTTTTTCCATGTTGATTTTGGTGCTGGGGGGCAATCTGCTCATGACCTTTATCGGTTGGGAAGGGGTTGGATTGTGCTCGTTCCTCCTCATTGGCTTCTGGAACAAAAACAAAGCCTACAACGAGGCAGCCAAGAAAGCTTTTGTAATGAACCGAATCGGGGATCTGGGTTTTCTGATTGGAATATTCCTGCTTCTGTATCGGTTCGGCTCGGTAGAATATTCCGTTTTGGTTGAAAATCTGTCGCTCGTGGCTGCCGTCAACGACCCCTATCTGGTTTGGGCAGGCTTTTGTCTTTTTGTGGGTGCGATGGGCAAAAGTGCCCAGCTTCCGCTCTTCACGTGGTTGCCCGATGCCATGGCCGGACCTACACCTGTTTCGGCTCTGATTCATGCCGCTACCATGGTAACCTCCGGTATTTACCTTGTCATCAGGATGAATGCCCTGTATTCGGCCATTCCTTTTGTTCAGGAAATCATTTTATGGGTGGGCTTGGCCACTGCCCTGTTGGGGGCTTTAATCGGGACATCACAAAACGATATTAAAAAAGTATTGGCTTATTCTACCGTGAGCCAACTTGGTTTCATGTTTGTGGCATTGGGGGTTGGTGCTTACACCGCTGCTCTGTTCCATGTCATTACCCACGCCTTTTTCAAAGCATTGCTGTTCCTTGGTGCGGGATCGGTAATTCATGGTCTGCATGAAGAGCAGGACATTCGCAACATGGGCGGCCTGAAGAAATACCTTCCTATCACCTATGGTACTTTTTTCGTTGCCAATCTGGCCATTGCAGGCATTCCTCCCTTTTCGGGCTTCTTTTCAAAAGATGAGATTCTGGCCCACACCTATGCGGCCAATAAGGCAGCCTACATTTTCCTGGCCATCATTGCAGGCATTACGGCATTTTACATGTTTCGGTTGTTCTTCCTGGTTTTTTATGGGGAATACAGGGGTAAGTTGTCATCCGGCAAGATTCATGAATCACCCGGATCTATGTTCATTCCCCTCATCATTCTTGCTGTCCTGAGTACCATTGGAGGATTAATCGGCATTCCACCGGTATTTCATGCGCCGCATCTCCTTGCCGATTTTCTCAGTCCGGTTTTGGAACCAGGTTCCCGCTTGGTTACCAATTTCAATTTGGGCCATAGCCTGAGTCATACCGACGAGTGGATGGTGATGGGCATTTCGGTTATCATATCTCTGCTGGGTATTGCCGTTGCCTGGTTGATGTACATATCCAAAAAGACTGTTCCTTCCTTTGAAGCACCATCCGGTATTTTGCACCGGCTTACTGAAGGCAAATTCTTTCTGGACGAAATCTATGATTGGGTGGTGGTAAAGCCAGTAAATCTGATTGCCGGACTATTCTCTGTTTTGGTGGATCTACTGATGGTCAATCTGATTGTAGAAGGTATTGGCATGATGAGTCGGGGGCTTTCTATGGGGCTGAGAACCAGTCAGGGAGGCCGCGTATCGGGCTATCTGTTCATCATGTTTTTTTCCATTTTGATTTTTGCCGTTTATTTTCTCGTTTCGGGTATCTAAATGAATTCACTATATCTCTTTTTGTTTCCCCTTGCGCTTTCGGGCATGGCATACCTTTCGGGTAAAAAAGCTGCCCTGCAACAGATTCTGGCACTGGCCGGCTTGTTGGGCTCCGGTGCCCTTCTCTATCTGGCCAACAGCCGGGGATTATCGGATCAGCAGGTCAACTATCCCTGGATAACCAGTCTGGGCATCCATTTTTCACTCGAAATCAACGGCCTGAACTTTTGGTTTCTGGCATTGAATGCCCTGGTGTGTTTCATAGCTTTATTTTATCACATCAACCAGGCTTCCAAAAACTTAAGACCCGATGTGGTAGTTTTGATTTTTGGGGTGCAGGCCATCCTGAATGGTGTATTTATGGCGCAGGACCTCATGCTGTTCTATTTTCTGTTTGAGGCATCCATACTCCCTGTCTACTTCATTTCCAGCCGCTACGGCAGTCCGGCTGCTGAAAGAGCAACCTTGAAATTTTTTCTGTACACCTTGTTTGGCAGCCTTTTTATGTTGCTGGCCATCTTGTACCTGTATGCCAAATCGGGTGCAAACGACTTTTTATTTTCCTCCCTTTTCGCCGATAATCTTCCTGCTGAAACTCAGGGCTGGCTTTTTCTGGCTTTCTTTCTTGCGTTTGCCATCAAGATGCCCCTTTTTCCATTTCATTCCTGGCAGGCCGATGCCTATGCAGAATCTCCTGTGGAATCTACGATTCTGATGTCCGGGATTTTGCTGAAGATGGGAATTTACGGAATGCTGGCCATTGTTTTGCCACACTTTCCGCAGGGTGTTACCGATTACGGCCATATTTTTATGGGCCTCTCTGCCTTTGGTGTGGTATATGGTGCCCTCATCGCCATGGTGCAATATGACTTCAGAAGGGTTCTGGCTTTTTCATCTCTTTCCCATGTGGGCCTGATTGGCTGCGGTATTCTTGCCTATTCCGATGTAGCCCTGGAAGGAGTTATTCTTCAGATGTTTGCCCATGGTGTCAACATTGCAGGGTTGTTTGTGGTTTCCGAACTCATTGCCTCCGGTGCAGGCACCCGTGACCTGGATCAGATGGGGGGGCTTTCGCGGCAATCTTTCGGGCTAACTGTGTTCTTTTTCATTTTCCTGCTGGGCAGTATCGCAGTTCCGCTCACCAATGGCTTCCCGGGTGAGTTCCAGTTGCTGATGGGCCTGTTCGGATACAACATTTACCTGGGGATTTTCTGCGGGCTGACCGTCATTTTCAGTTCTGTTTATATGATCCGGCTTTTTCAGAAATCGATGCTGGGGCTGGAAACTGATGGCAGAGCCGCCTTTCCGAAGTTGAATGCATCCCAAACATTCAGTCTGTTTCTGCTGGCTGCCCTTGTTTTGGGACTGGGCCTGTATCCGCAGGTCATTTCACGGATTTCAAATTCTGCCGTTCAAGTTTTATTAAGAGCCTATTAACAAATATGTTGTCGATTACCATTCTTTCTGTTTCGGGCCTGGTATTGTTGTTTGTAGGCTTTCTGAACAAAATTTCCTTATCCCGCAGCCTGGCTGTAGCCGGCTTGGGCCTGGCATTGGTTGCCCTTTTTTACGGCAATCAGAATGTCCTGATACCCGCTGATATGGATACCCAACTTTCCTTCGATGGATTTGCATTGAAATTTTCAGCCCTGATTCTGGTCTTTGCCATTTTTATCGTTTTCCTTTCGGGCCAATTCCTCAGGAAAGAATTTGTTCAATCAGCTGAATTTTTAGCTGTTACAACTTTTTCTCTTGTTGGGGCTTTGATGCTGACCTCCTTCACCCACATGATTACCTTGTTTGTGGGTCTGGAAACACTGGGCATTTCACTTTACATTCTGGCAGGAACAGACAAAAAAAGCAATGCCTCCAACGAAGCCTCGCTGAAGTATCTGCTGATGGGTGCATTCGCCACCGGCCTGATACTATTCGGAATGGCGATGATTTACGGGGCTACCGGCCTTCTCGATTTTCAGGCCATTGCCAAAAGCAGCAAAGACAGTCTGGATTCCGGGCTTTTTCAAATCGGCGTCTTTTTTCTGTTGATAGGGTTGCTGTTTAAAGTATCGGCTGCTCCCTTCCATTTCTGGTCGCCCGATGTTTACGAAGGCTCCCCCAATGTGGTCATGGCCTTTATGGCTGTGGTGGTGAAAATAGCCAGTTTTGCTGCCTTGTTCAGGGTTTTTGGACACTATTTTTCGGGGTTTTCTTTCCTTTGGTGGGATATAGTATACTATGCTTGTCTGGCCTCTCTGATTGCCGGTAATTTTCTGGCTCTGATACAAAAAACAGTTAAAAGGCAGCTGGCGTTTTCAAGCATTTCTCAGACCGGATATTTGCTTTTTGCCATTCTGGTCATGAAAGGAAACATGGCCCTGGACGGGTTGGTGTTTTATTTGTTTGTTTACGGCTGTTCGATTTTGGTGGCCTTTTCGGTAATCACCGATTGGTTTGGTACCCGCAGCGATATTACCCTCGATGAGCTCAAAGGTGCTTCGAAAAAGGACGATTTCGGGGCATTTGCCCTCACTTTGGCCTATCTTTCCATGGCCGGAATACCCATTACCGGCGGCTTTATCGGCAAACTGTTTTTGTTTTCACCTGCAATGGAAGCCGGATTGGTGCAACTCCTGATTGCGGGGATTTTGAGCAGTGTAGTGGGTGCAGCCTATTACTTCAGGCCCATCATCCATGTTTGGTTTTCGGCCGGGCAACCAGTAATTGAGAAAGAAAGGAACCATCAATGGATTGCTTTTTTGGGAGGAGCCATGCTTCTGGTTTCGGGTTTGTTTCCCGATACCATCAGCCGGTTGATTGCCATGATGTAAATTTCCCGATTCAGGCCAAGGCAGAGAAGCAACAAAGGCACCGGATAATCAGGAAATTGTAAAATAATATCCGGAGGCCTCTTTTTCCTTTTTTGTCTGACATTTAATTCTGAATTTTGTGTTCTTAAAATCAGAGAAAACACGCTGTCGGATGGAGGTTAGAACCTTGGCTTTGCCAGGACTTTTGGAAATTGTTCCCCGAATATTTTTTGATGAAAGAGGATACTTTTTCGAATCTTATAATCAGGAAAGCCTTGAGAGAAATGGAATCAAGGATATTTTCGTTCAGGACAATCAATCTTTTTCTAAAAAAGGCGTAATCCGGGGGCTACACTTCCAGCGTGCACCGTTTGCGCAGGCCAAACTGGTACGAGTAGTTTCCGGAAGGGTTCTCGATGTTGTGGTGGACTGCAGGCCTTCCTCACCCACATTCGGAAAGCACCTCTCAGTTGTTTTGGAAGGAGAAAAAAACAACATGTTGTATATACCAGCAGGTTTCGCCCATGGTTTTTCAACAATGGAGGATGCCATATTGCAATACAAATGTTCCAACCTGTATTCCAAAGAAAGTGAAGGCGGAATTTATCCATTCGACCCGGACCTGGCGATAGACTGGGGCTTTTCTCCTGAAAAAGCAATTACCTCTTCCAAGGATTTGGAATTAAAGAAATTCAACGATAACCAATTCGACTTCTGATGAAAGCCTACCGGCTCATTGCGTTCCTATTATTTCCATTCTTTTTGGATTCCTGCAATTTTTACAGACGGCATCTTTTGTTCCGTGCAGATAAGGAAACGGAAAAGGAATTCCGGAAACTGGCCGCTACAATAAAGACACCTCCCAATTATTTAATTCATAAAACTGATCTTTTGGAGTTTGTAATGGTGACCAATAAAGGCGAAATATTGGTGGACCCGACTTCTGAATTTGCCAAGGTTTCCGGAGCACAAGGACAGGGAGCGGCAAACAATACCATCAAATATTTGGTCCAGCACGATGGAAGTGTTGAACTTCCCATTCTGGGCCGGGTAAAAGTAGACAGCATGACAGTATCTCAATGTGATAGCTTGCTGGCAAAATTATATTCGAAATACTATCTCGATCCCTTTGTCAAGACCAAAGTATCTAACCGCCGTGTGTTCCTGATGGGAATGGGTACAAGTTCATCCGGTGGAATGGGAATGGGTGGTGGAATGGGAATGGGTGGTGGAATGGGTGGCACGAGAGTGATTCCTTTGGAAACTGAAAATATGACCCTGGCCGAAATCATCACCATTGCCGGCGGAATAACACCCTTTAGCCATTCGTACCGGATAAAAGTGATTAGGGGCGACTTGAAGAATCCCACCATCTTTACGCTTGACCTTTCACAATATAATTCATTCCAAAAGGACAATCTGATAATTCAACCCAATGATATTATTTACATTGAACCAGCGGTAAGAATAGTATTTGATGTAATTCGTGATGCGACTTTCTATACCAGCATCCTTACAACTTTCTTAACTTTGTTTTTATTGACCAGACTATGAAAAATGAATTTTCAAGCAATTCTCTGAATTCTCCTGCTTTTCAAAGTTTTGCCGAGGTTTCAGACAATTCGGCTTCTGGTGGAATAGGAGGCATAGATCTTGAGAAATTACTTGGAATTCTTAATAAATCCCTTTGGTGGATTATCCTTTTTATTGTACTTTCACTGACCGGAGCTTATCTGTATTTAAGATATACCAAGCCGATTTATGAATCATCCTCTATTTTAAAACTGGACATTCAAAAAAGGGCGGAGGTTGTCCTGGGAATGGAAAAAGAAGAAAGCGGCGGAACCAATCTGGATGGCGAAATAGAAATAATTAAATCTCCTGTTCTTTACGAAAAAGCGCTTGAAAAGCTCAATATTGGTGTTACATATTTGCAGTCCGGAAATTTTATTTCAAGTGAACTATACAATATTACTCCATTTAGGGTGATATTTGAAATAAAAAATCCTGTTTTTTATGATAAAAATATTAATATAGAAATTATTGATGATAAGCAGTATATTTTAAAGTATGATTTCATTGGTGTTGAAAATTCTGATGTTTTTAAATTTAATGTTGCGTATGAAAATGAATTTTTAAAATTCAAAATTACGCCGACGCAATTTTATGCGCCCGAATGTAATGGATTAAAATATTCGTTTGTTATTCACTCTAAAGACTATTTAATAAACTATTTAGCGAATGGAACCAATGCTTATATTTTGAATTCAGCTGCAAATACTATCCGAGTTGCTTTTTTAGATAATTCACCCATAAAAGCAAGAGATATTGTAAACACAATTGATACAATTTATAAAGAACTTACATTGCAAAATAAAAATCTTTCAAATGAGCAGATATTAAAATTTTTGAATCAACAAATAGAGCAAACAGCAAGCAAAATTGAATTTACCGAACAAGAGTTGCAGGATTATATGAAAAGAAATAATATTTCTTCCTTCAACTTTAATATTGAGAGCCTAAAATTAAAAATTGAAGACATAGAAAAAAATAAAAATGAATTGGATTTACAATTATTTCAACTTAAAGAATTAGAAACACTCATTACAAATGTATCTAAAGAAAAAAATAAAAAACCTGTTTTCCCTTCTTTAAATCAAATAGCAGACCCAAATCTTGTGGATTTAGCCAAGCAGTTCAGCACATTAATGAATTCTCAAACCATGATGCTATACAATGCTAAAGAAGCTACAACCGCATATAAAATTTTAAATCAGAAAATAGAAGGAATAAAAAAAGACCTTCTCGCCATTATAGACTTGAATGAATCGGCTTGCATCAGAAAAAAAAGAGATTTGGAGCTTGAAATGGCTACTATTCAGAGGGAAATAATCAAGTTCCCAACTCTTGAAAAAGAGTTGGCCCAGATAAAAAGATTCTCATCCATCAATGAAAGATATTACTCTATGTTCATTGAAAAGAAGGCTGAGTTTGAAATTGAAAAAGCCGGTACCATTCCAAATTTTCAAATTCTTGCCCCGGCTGATCTGCCAACCATACCGCTTATCCCACAAAAGGGTTCCGTTTACAGTTCCTGGATTATCATCGGGGTAATTTCCGGCCTGGGCCTGATTATTGTGAGGTATTTGCTTCAGGACACTATTGTTACCCAAAAGGAATTGGAGGCCAACTCAATTGCTCCCATCCTTGGTGTTATCCCGGTATACTCCAAAGAAAAACTCAGGATTGCAAGATTGGTTGTGGACAAAACACCCAAATCGGCAATAACCGAATCGCTTCGGTCTATACGAACCAATATCGACTTTGTGGTTCCGGAAAAAAAGAAAATAATCTCCATCACTTCCACCGTAGCAGGAGAAGGAAAAACATTTTTTGCCATCAATTTAGGTGGAGTTCTGGCCATGTCCAACCAAAGGGTAATCATGTTGGATATGGATATGCGGAAACCCAAACTGCATCAGGCCTTTGATGTGAGCAATGATATGGGGATGAGCACTCTCCTTATCGGTCGAAATGAAATCCGGGAGTGTATTTCAAAAACATCACTGGACAATCTGGATATCATCTCGGCCGGGCCCGTCCCTCCGAATCCTTCAGAATTGATAATGAGGCCTGAGTTATCTGAAATATTTGAAGCTCTTCACAAATTATACGATGTAATCATCATCGATAGTCCTCCGGTAGGTCTGGTAACCGATGGTATTTTGATTATGCAAAAGGCCAACCTTCCTATTTATGTGGTGCGGTCTGAGTTTTCCAAAAAGCAATATCTTAAAAATATCAACAAACTCATACGGGTGAATGGCTTCAGAAATCTGGCAACCATTCTCAATGGTTTGGATAAATTTAAAACTTACGGTTATGGCTATGGTTATGGCTATGGCTATGGTTCCGGCTACTATTCTGATGAAAATGCGGAAACCAATGTAAATTTGGATTGGTTTAAAGGGCTGGTTTCTAATAAGTAACCGTAGGGAAAGTAAATGAAGAACATCCGAAATTTTTGCATCATTGCCCATATTGATCACGGAAAAAGCACTTTGGCCGACCGGCTTCTGGAGTTTACCCAAACCGTGGACAAGCGCCAGATGCAGGCCCAGTTGCTGGACGATATGGACCTGGAACGGGAGCGTGGCATCACCATAAAAAGTCATGCCATTCAGATGAATTATCAGTACAAGGGTGAAACCTATGTACTGAATCTGATTGATACCCCCGGCCATGTGGATTTCTCTTATGAGGTTTCACGCTCCATTGCAGCCTGCGAAGGTGCCTTGTTGCTGGTGGATGCCTCGCAAGGCATTGAAGCCCAAACCATTTCCAACCTGTATTTGGCTTTGGGTAATGATCTGGAAATCATTCCTGTATTAAATAAAATTGACCTTCCCGGTGCCATGCCCGATGAGGTAAAGGATGAAATGGTGGACCTGCTGGGTTGTAAAAGAGAGGAAATAATCCATGCCAGCGGAAAAACCGGTATCGGCATTGAAGACATCCTGAATGCGGTTGTGGAGAGAATTCCGGCTCCGAAGGGTGATCCCAAAGCACCTCTTCAGGCCCTGATTTTCGACTCGGTTTTCAACTCTTTCAGGGGCATTGAAGTCTATTTCAGGATTTACAACGGTACCCTGGCCAAGGGAGACAAGGTGAAATTTATGGCCACAGGCAAAGAATATTTTGCCGATGAGGTAGGAATTCTGGGCCTGAATCAGGAACCACAGGCGGTCATGTATGCCGGCAATGTGGGGTATTTGATTTCGGGTATTAAAGATGCGAAAGAGGTAAAGGTAGGTGATACCATTACCCATACAGTAAAACCATGCCAAGAAGCCATTCAGGGTTTTGAAGATGTAAAGCCCATGGTTTTTGCCGGTATCTATCCTGTGGAAACCTCTGAATTTGAGGAACTAAGGGCCTCGATGGAGAAACTGCAGTTGAATGATGCCTCATTGGTTTGGGAGCCCGAAACTTCAGCTGCACTTGGCTTCGGATTCCGCTGCGGTTTTCTGGGCATGCTCCACATGGAGATTGTGCAGGAAAGGCTGGAGCGTGAATTCGGAATGACCGTTATCACCACCGTTCCTTCGGTACAATTCCGGGCCTATTCTACAAAAAATGAACTGATTGTGGTGAATGCACCGAGTGAGTTGCCGGAACCCAATTATCTGGACCGGGTAGAAGAACCCTTTATCAAGGCCCAAATCATTACCAAAGCCGATTATGTAGGTGCCATCATCGGCCTGTGTATGGACAAAAGGGGAATCATTAAAAATCAGGTTTACCTGACCACGGATCGGGTGGAACTCATGTTTGAACTTCCCTTGTCAGAGATCGTTTTTGATTTTTTCGACAAACTCAAAACCATTTCCAGAGGGTACGCTTCGCTTGATTATGAGCTCATCGGCTTTAGAGAAAGCAATATGGTGAAACTCGATATCATGTTGAATGGCGACAAAGTAGATGCCCTTTCTGCCATCGTACACCGCGAAAAAGCGTATGAATGGGGCAAAAGACTTTGTGAGAAGCTGAAAGAACTGATACCCAGACAAATGTTTGAAATTGCCGTTCAGGCAGCTATCGGCGCTAAAGTAATTGCCAGAGAAACTGTGAAAGCCATGCGGAAGGATGTACTGGCCAAATGCTACGGCGGCGACATTTCCAGAAAAAGAAAACTTCTTGAAAAACAGAAAAAAGGAAAGAAAAGAATGCGTCAGGTAGGCAATGTGGAAATACCGCAGGAAGCTTTCATGGCAGTTTTGAAATTGGATTAACCATTTAGCCCCTCTTCAACGGAGGGGTTTGTTTTTGTTATGCAGATTATCGACGGAAAAAAAGCATCAGAGTTCTTTATTTCTGCTCTGGCTCTTGAAACAGAATCCTTTTTTCAGGAAACCGGCATCCGGCCTCACCTCGCTGCCGTGCTGGTGGGAAATAGTGGCCCTAGCGAAACCTATGTAGCAGCAAAAATGGAAGCATGCAAAAAAGCCGGATTCAACTCCAGCCTGATTCGTTTTGAACCTTCCATTTCCGAAAATGAACTTTTGAAAGAAATTGATATCCTAAATAAAAGGGCTGATTTGCATGGATTTATCGTTCAGCTGCCCCTGCCTGAGCATATTTCTGTTGACCGTATCATTGAAGCCATAGACCCGTCAAAAGATGTAGATGGATTTCATCCGGTAAATTTTGGAAAACTTGCCAAAGGACAACAGACTTTCGTTCCGGCCACCCCACTCGGGATAATGAAATTGCTGGAGCATTATCAAATACAAACAGAAGGGAAGCATGCGGTAATTTTGGGAAGAAGCCAGATTGTAGGCCTTCCCATGAGTCTGCTCCTTACAGCAAATTCATATCCGGGCAACTGCACGGTTACGGTTTGCCACAGCAAAACCAAAGATCTTCATCACTATACACAGCAAGCTGATATTCTCGTTGCGGCTTTGGGCAAGCCGGAATTTGTTACCGGTGACATGGTAAAACCGGGTGTGGTAGTAATTGATGTGGGGATTACAAGAATTCCGGATTCGGGCAAAAAATCAGGCTACAGGATTGTGGGTGATGTCCACTTTGAGTCGGTTGCGGTAAAGGCTGCTGCCATTACCCCTGTACCCGGCGGTGTTGGACCCATGACCATTGTTGCCCTCATGCAAAATACACTGAAAGCGGCCCGAATGGCGATTTCAAAAGCCTGATTTGATTTTTTTTCATTTCATTGCGGCTGAAATCAATCGCCTCTTACTTTTGTATGGCCTATTGAATCCCAGTTATGCAGATTTTTCAGCAGCAAGTTGCCAATACAGTAGCCGCCTATCTCTTAGATTGTCAGGCGGTTAAAATTAATTTGAAGGAGCCCTACATATGGGCGTCCGGTTGGAAATCTCCCATTTACACAGACAATCGGGTTACGCTCTCGTATCCTCAGGTTCGTACCTACATAAAAAATCAACTGATTTCCCTGATTGTCAACAACTTTCCAACAGTAGAATGCATAGCCGGGGTAGCAACCGGCGGAATTCCGCAGGGTGCGCTGACGGCCGATGAAATTGGGGTTGCTTTTGTGTATGTGCGGGCAGAACCCAAGGGCCATGGTCTGAAAAATCTGATTGAAGGTCATGTAAGCCCGGGACAGAAGGTCGTAGTGGTAGAAGACCTGATTTCCACCGGAAAAAGTTCACTAAGGGCGGTAAATGCCCTTTTGGAAGAAGGAGCAGATGTATTGGGTATGGTTTCAGTATTTACTTATGGATTCCCGGAAGCCTGGGCTTCGTTCGAAAAAGCAGGTGTAAAGTGCTTTCCCTTAACGGATTACCTTAGCCTCATTTCTACGGCTTTGGCAAAAGGACTGATTCAGGAAAAAGACATTGCCACACTGGAACAATGGAGAAAAGACCCGGCCTCCTGGGGAAAATAGCGCAATAAGGTACTCAGAAAGAGTATTTTTCAGGTCTTTTTCATGATGGCCTTTGTATCCAATACCAGCGTCACCGGTCCATCGTTCAGCAGACTTATCTGCATATCAGCACCAAAAATTCCCCTTTTCACCTCTTTATTGAGGCATAAGCCCAATTGATGACAAAAGTCTTCGTAAAGGGGAATGGCCTTTTCAGGTCTCGCCGCCTGAATGAAAGAAGGGCGATTTCCCTGAGAAGCATCCCCAAACAAAGTAAACTGGCTGACCACGAGCGCATCGAGTCCCAAATCCACCATAGAAAGGTTCATTTTACCTTCAGAATCTGAGAATATCCTGAGCCGGGCGATTTTGCGTGCAAGCCATTCGGATTCACCATGGCTGTCTTCGGCTGAAATACCGAGCAAAATGAGCAAACCGCCATCGATTCCGGAAATCAATTCCCGATTCACTTCCACACGGGCGTGAGAAACCCTTTGAACCACTGCCATCATAGGGTAAAAACAGGTGCTATCTCAAGTTCTGCTGCCAGATGGTTCAAATCTTCCACAACAGCGGGCAGGAGAGGAATACCGTTTTGGGTTCGCTCCGCTTCCATAGCCCACTCGGGATCACCGGGAATCATAACTTTTTGGTTTCCAGTCGACCGGGCAGATCTGAAGGTATCCATCCATTTTTCCATGCGGGACAGGAATTCTGACTGCTCCATAAATCCGTCGGGCCTGAGGGCCATAAAGAAATGACCTATGCCCTCTCCTACCAAATTCTGCGCCAGGGGTAAAAAAGCCACAAAGGGCGGAACCCAGGGACCAAAATTGGCACCCGACAAAACCCCGGAAAAAATATCCACCATAGCACCAAGACCATAGCCTTTGTGGCTGCCCAAAAGCGGAAAACTGCCCAATGGCCGCAAAGCACCACCCGATTTGAGTTCATCCGGATCCTCAGAATCGCTTCCGTCGGCAGTTTGAATCCAGCCCTGCGGAGCTTTCTCTTTTTTTCTTTGAAGGATTTCCAGTTTGCCGTTTGCAGCGGTGGTGGTGGCCATGTCCAGCACAAATGGCTTCGATTTGAGGGCAGGCACAGCTACAGAAATGGGATTGGTGCCGAGCATTCTGGACCTGGAATAGGTAGGGGCCACGAGCGGGCTGGCATTGGTCATGGCCATTCCGATCATGCCCTTGTTGGCAGCCATCAGGGTGTATTGCCCGGCTATGCCAAAATGATTTGAATTTTTTACGGCCACCATGCCAACGCCATACTTTTCCGCCATTTCTATGGCTTTTTCCATGGCAAGCGCCGAGGAAAGAAATCCAATGCTGCGGTCGGCATCCAGCTGCATCTGGGTGGGAAAGCGGGAAAAAAAAGAAAATTCAGGATTTGGATTGAGCCGGCCGGAATGAATCAGGCGGACATAGCCGCTCAGGCGTGCAACTCCATGGGAGTCAATGCCCCGGAGATCGGCCCTTGTAAGGCATCTGGCTGAAATCAAGGCGTTTTCGGGCGAGAATCCGCACTTTTCGAAAACAGAGCAAGAAAAAGAAATTAAACTTGAATGCGGATAATGGTGGCTTGATGTCAAGGCTTTGGCTTAGTAGGCATTGTCCTGTCCCTTGAGCATATTGACCAGGGTAAGACCGATAATTTTCAAATCCAGAATAAATGTCCAGCGCTCGATGTACAGAATATCAACCCTTACCCTGTTGCGCATACTGAATTTATCGCTTGTCTCACCTCGGTATCCCTTTGCCTGGGCAAGACCGGTAACGCCGGGTTTGATCAAGTGGCGGAGCATGTAATTGGCAATCAGCTTACTGTATTCTTCCGTATGCTTCACCATGTGCGGCCTTGGCCCTACCACCGACATTTCGCCGAGCAGGACATTGATGAACTGCGGCAACTCATCGAGATTGGTTTCCCTTAGGAACCTTCCAACACGGGTAATGCGCTTGTCGTTTTTGGTGGCCTGCAGGGTATCTGCCTCCTGATTCACAATCATGGTGCGGAACTTGAAGCAATAGAAATCTTTGCCGGCCTTCCCGCTTCGCCGCTGAATAAAAAATACCGGTCCACGGCTGTCGAGTTTAATGGCAAGAGCAATCAGAGGGAAAAGCCATGAACAAATACCAAGCATGACCACACCGGCAAATGCAAAATCAAAAATACGCTTTACAGCTGCATTCAATTCGTTTTGCAAGGGCTCCCGACGGAAGGAAACGATGGGGAGATTGGAATAAAACTCCAGTTCGAGGTCATCGAAAACCAGGCCTTTTACATCAGGTAAAAGCTTGATTTTCATGAAGTGATTCTCTGCAAAGCGAACCAGATGCCGGAAGTAGCGGTGCTTGAGGTAGCTTTGGCAGACATAAATCTCATCAATTCCCTCCAGCTTCAGAAACTCCTCCATATTGCGCTGAAACTTGCCGATGATGGAACCATTCCGGTGCGGCTGATGGTCAAAAAAACCTTTGAAACGATAGCCGAGTTCCGGATTTCCCTCAAAATATTGCTTCAGCGACAAACCATATGGATTGTATCCGATGATGATGACATTGCGGAAGTTGAAGCCCTGTTTTCTGAAATAGCCAAGAAGCAGATAAACGCCTGTCCTCCAAATAAATAAGCCGAGAAGGAAGATAGAATAAAAGGTGAGCAGGTAGTCTCTCGGAATAAAATAGGCCTCGGTAGCCACTATGTAAACCGAAATCAGAAAAATATGATAAAGCAGGGTTTCTATGGTATCCTTCGAAATCCGGTCCAGGCTCTTGATTCGCTTAACCGTGAAAGATTTGACCACAATGCCGCAGGCCAGCCATGAAACCAGAGAAAAAACAAAAAACCAAAAGTAAACCGGGGTAGCGAAGACCGAAGCCGGAGTATTGCCCTTCAGACTGATGGCAAGAAGAAAAGCACTTACAAGTAAGCCCAGATCACCCAAAACCAGCATTAAAGGAATAAACCTCGAAATCCTGAGTTTGGCAATTTTTGAGCTGATTTGTTTCAGAATGGACAATTCGGCAGGCGGTAATAAAATTTCCGCAAATGTAGGGTTAAATCCTGTATAACCAAATGATTACCTGTATTATGTCCTCAGAATGCAGCAGGCTTATCCTTGAAAACAAGTAAAAACCAATTCAATAACTTGGATAAAAGGCATTCCGGGTTTTTGTACGGCAGACAGCCTGCTTTACCGGATAAGAGAAAAAAACAGGCAGAAAATATTGGCGTGCCCGAAAAAAAACTCCGCCTACGAAGCCGGATTGCCCTGATAGGCCACCCCGCCGGAAACCACAAATTTCATGGCTTCGGCAGACCTGATATCCAGTTTCCTGACCCGGCCGGCATCCATGATCATCACCTTTCCCGAAATGTTGTAGGAATCAGGGAAATACACCGCCACTTTGCCTTCACCAAACGAACTGCCAAGCCGGGTTTGGGTAATAAATCCCAGGCTTTCAATGCCCGAACCGGGTATCATTTCAGCCAGAACGGGGCTGTCGAACTTTCTTTTGTCGCCCACAAAAGCAGAAAGAAGGTCCCGAACAGATGAGTAAATGAGGGCTGCCAAAGGAACTTTGTTGATCAGTTTCTCCGTTTGCCTCCAGAGCGGGTCAAAAAGCAGGGTTTGACTCAGAGCACCAATGAGGGTGATGCCGCCGAGTACAATGAGAATACCCAGACCGGGAAATTCAATATCGATGAGGGTGTCGATAAAGCGAAGGGCGGCAGCCAGAACATACACGGTAATGGCAGTAGGCGCTACCAAAAGAAGCCCCCTGAAAAAAGAAGCCAATATTTTTTCGGTCATATCCGGACTTGTTTTTTGTAATTCAATATGTTTGAAGCCACAAATATGCAGCAAATTAAGCGGCCGTTGCATCCCTTTCCCGATGTCAGAAAAGTCCCGGATTTTTTTCTTTAATCGTCTGATATACTGGTTTAAATATCCACTGAAGCTGTGGATTTTTGAATGCATCGACCAATGGATTATCCGGACAATCCCTGCCGGGAAGGGCAACAAGGTTCTCATTACCCGGGTGGATCTGATCGGTGATTATCTGGTTTGCAGGCCATTTTTTGAAACCCTCCGAACCTCAGCCGCCTTTCGTGACCGGCCCTTCGTATTTGCGGGCAACCAAGTCTGTAAAAATCTGACCGAAAATCTGGATGCCGAAGTATTTGATGAATGCATCTGGATCGACAGGGCAAAATTTATCAACAGTATTTTTTATCGCTACAGGATTTTAAAGTCCATTCGGCAAGCCGGCATTTCCACGATCATCAATCTCTCGCATACGCGGCAATTTTGGCTCGAATCGATTGTGCGGGTTTCGGGGGCATGCGAAAAAATAAACAGCGCAGGCATAGGGAAGTACATGAAAGCATGGGAGCGGCAACTCTCTTCTTCCTGGTATTCCAAATCCATTGAAACCGGGCCTGAAGGTCTCTTCGAGTTTAGCCGCAACCGCAACTTTTTTTCTCTAATCGCCCCGGACTCTGTTTTTCCTGAATCGCTCCTGCTTTCTCCCTTTCCCGGGCAGGATGTAAAATCATTTCCCGGGCCCTATTTTGTTTTGGCGCCCGGTGCAAGCTCACCGCACCGGAAATGGCCCCTGGAACGATTCTCGGAGGCAGGCAGGTGGCTTTTCGAAAGAACGGGGGCCTTGCCGCTGGTTTTGGGCGGACCAGCCGATCGGCAGGACGGGGAAAGGCTGATTGCCCTGATGGGCTGCGGTGAAAGTCTGGCCGGAAAGCTCAGTTTGTTTCAATCTATGGCCCTGATTGCCGGAGCTGAAATTCTGATAAGCAACGAATCGGCACCGGTGCACATGGCGGCCACTACCGGAACTCCGACCCTTTGCCTGAGCCAGGGAAATCACTTTTCCCGCTGGAATCCTTATCCTGAATCGATTGCGCCTCAAATCAAAACCATCTACCCCGAAAAATTTTATCCCCTTACTGCCAACTTCGAAAAGCTGAAAAAAGAATTGCACGATTATTCGGATATCCCGATCGAAGAGGTTAGCACAAACCGGGCCATCGGGGCCTTGCAGGAAATGGGGTTTTAAGGAAGGGCTTGCCGGTATTGGTTTTATCCGTTTGTGCCGATTTTTTCGTTTTTTTGAATTTCCTATTTCGTTTTTGCCATGAAACTACTTTTGAGGTGCTGCACACCCCT
>CANHCT010000032.1 GCA_947459175.1 Hymenobacteraceae bacterium | reverse complement strand
TTGTCGGGTAACTCAGGCGGGTTACCCCGCCTTCGTCCCCTAAGAACCGGGCTTGAACCTTTCGACTCACCCGGCTCAAGCTCCTTGAAGGCAGTATGGCAACCACCCGGCAATAATACTCAAAAGAAGGTTTGGTTCGACTTACCATTTCTTTTGGTCAGATACTCAAACCATTTTGGATCGTAAGGATGTGCTTCCCCTTTGATAAGCCTGTGCCTGACGATTTTAACGTGTCCGAAAGAACGGAGATAAACGCGTTTTCCGTTGGCAAACTTTCCGGAGAATACCTATCTGGCCAAACTTTGAACCTTGAACAAAAAAAATCAGGACACATAACTCATAAAGACTATTCCACCTCCCCGTGCAGGCGTTTCAATATCTCCAACTGTCCGTCTGAAAAGATTTTGTTTCGGCGGGAGAGGACCCTTATTTCGGTTTCCAGAAACTTGTCGAAGCGGTAGGTTTCGAATCCATTGCCTGCACTTCCCCAACTGAAATTGGGTATATGCCGCGGCGGGAATCCACTGTCGTAAATATTGCAGCCCACGCCTGTCACCGTGCCGGTATTGAACATGGTGTTGATGCCGCATTTGGAGTGGTCGCCCATCATCAGGCCGCAAAATTGTAATCCTGTTCCAATCATGCCGTTCTCCCGGTAGCCATACACCTTCACCTCCCCGTAATTGTTTTTCAGGTTGCTGTTGTTGGAGTCGGCGCCGAGATTGCACCATTCGCCTATGACCGAATTGCCCAGAAAGCCATCATGCGCTTTGTTGGCATATCCGAAAAAGACAGAATTGCTCACTTCTCCGCCTACCTTGCAGCCGGGTCCCACGGTGGTGTCGGGCCGGATTTTGGCCCCCATATTCAATACGGAGCCTTCGAGCAGTGCAAAGGGCCCGCGAATGAGGCTGCCCTCCTGAATTTCAGCGTTTTTACCCAGATACACAGGGCCATCTTCGGCATTGATGACGGCAGCTTTGATTTTTACCCCTTCTTCGATAAAAATATTTTCACGGCCATACAGCGCAGTATGGGGGTCGCTCAGTTCAAGTGATCGGCGATTTTGGGTAATCAGCTGGTAATCAGAGCGAATTAAGGCCCCATTCCATGAGAAAATTTCCCATGGCCGGCTCAGAAAGCGCACATCTTTGAGCGAACTGAGGTTTACAAAACCGCGGATATCAAATGAACCGGCTTCAAATTCCTGCCCGCTTACTGAATGGTAGGCGAGAAGCAGTCCGTTCCATTCCAAACCTGAACCGGGTTTCAAATTCCTCAGGCGATCTGCATCTTCCGGTGCAGGAATCCAGGAGGCATTGACCCACAGTCCTTTCAGGGATTCCGGCTTTGGCCAAACCGGATGCAAGGCGGCAGAGGTGTAAACGGAAGCCGAGGTTTGCAGCCGTTTTTCCCACCTTTCCCTTTGGGTAAGAATGCCGCAGCGGATGTACGAAACCGGGCGGGTAAAGGTGAAGGGCTTCAGTTGTTCGGCTATTTCAGGAATATCAAAAAGAATCAGGTCCATAAGTTCGGGAAGTTCTAATTTTGCAAAGTCTTATTCTCCGGACTTCGGTTACAGAACGGAGATAAGATTTCAAAGAATCAAAAAAGAAACGGCAATTCAAGGCATGGAGGGCGAAAAAATAAAACTGGATACCATAGAAGAAGCCATCGGGGCCATCAGAAGGGGAGAAGTTATTTTGGTGGTAGATGATGAAGACCGTGAAAATGAGGGCGATATGATTTGTGCCGCCGATTTGGTGACGCCCGAAATCATCAACTTTATGACCAAGGAAGCCCGGGGCCTCATCTGCCAGTCGCTCAGCGAAGAGCGCTGCAATGAACTGGGTCTCGACATGATGGTGGATACCAACACGGCTACCCATGAAACAGCCTTTACCATTTCGGTGGATTTGCTTGGGCAGGGCAATACCACGGGCATTTCGGTTCACGACCGCTACCGCACCATCAAAGCACTGGTAAATCCGGCCACCCGCCCCGAGGAACTGGGCAGGCCGGGACATATTTTTCCCCTCAAAGCCCAGACTGCCGGGGTGCTGAAAAGAACGGGCCATACCGAAGCCTCCATGGATTTTGCCCGTCTTGCCGGCCTCAGTCCTTCCGGGGTTTTGGTGGAAGTGCTGGACGAAAACGGTGCCATGGCCCGCTTGCCCAAACTCAGGCAAATGGCAGATAAGCTTGGACTTAAACTGGTGTCCATCAGCGATTTGGTGGAATACCGTCTGAAGCACGAAAGCCTTATCGAGCGGGAAATCGGCGTAGAAATGCCCACAGAATACGGACAGTTTGATCTGGTGGCATTCAAGCAGAAAAATACCGGTGAACACCATCTTGCCTTGATTAAAGGAAGCTGGACTGAGCAAGATGCAGTGGCCGTCAGGGTTCATTCTTCCTGCCTCACCGGAGATATTTTCGGCTCCTGCCGCTGCGATTGCGGTCCCCAACTGCACCGTGCTATGGAAATGGTGGAAGAAATGGGACAGGGTCTTATCCTTTATATGAATCAGGAGGGCAGAGGAATCGGTCTGCTCAACAAGCTCAAGGCGTACAAATTGCAGGAACAAGGCCTCGATACTGTTCAGGCAAATGAAAAACTGGGATTCAAAATGGATGAACGGGATTACGGCGTGGGGGCGCAGATCATCCGCGACTTAGGCATCCGCAAGATTCGTTTGATTTCCAACAATCCGGTGAAACGGGCCGGACTGATGGGCTATGGACTGGAGATTGTAGATACCATTCCCATCGAAATCAAGGCCAATCCCCACAATGCCAGGTACCTGGAAACCAAGCGGGACAAAATGGGTCACAACCTGCTCCAAAATCTACGGCCTGCCGGGGAGACCTAGACTGATATTATTTTTCGAGTTGATTTGGCGGAATTTTTGGCTTACTGCAGCTCAGAGGCCCGCAAAATTTCTGACCGCCCAATTCCCGAAGTATCCTTCAGAATGCTGAGTTCCGGCCTCAGGATTCCATATGCCATCAGGGCGATGTGGTTGGGGTCGAGGTTGGCATGGCGGTACCGGAATTCAGAATTCAAAAACGGGATTTTGTACACTGAGGCCGCTCCGGCAGAACAATCGGTCAGCATATACCTGGCATGTGGCCTGGCCTTCAGCAGGGTCATGGCCTTTTCCCTGATCAGCGGATATGGAAAAGGAGATTTCAGTAGTATGGCCAGATTGATGGCCGCAGCCAGCAGGGAAAAGACCAATAAGGATTTCGAAAATCTTTGTATTTCAGTGCGATACAATACAATCAGCCCGAAAAACAAGGCAAAGGAGGCTGGAGAAATCAGGCGCAGGTTGATGATTTCAATTCCGGCCTGCAGGGAGGAAAGAAAAAGCAGCAAGGCATAACCCGAGGTCAGGCAAATCAGGACAATGGGAAATCCATGCAGTTCATTTTTCTTTTTTATGATCAGGTACACAGCCGAAGAAAGAAAGACAAGATCAAGGAAAAGTATGAGGAGCTGAAGCAAGGTTTTTTCACCCGGAGCGGCGTGCTGAAATACAAATGTAAAAAAGGGATTTGCCAAACTCAGGCAGCCTTTGGCATTGAGCATCAGGTGATTCCAGAATTCTGCCCGGTTCCGGATATCGGGATTTCCGCGTTCCTGCTCCCCGAATAAAGAACCGAAAATCAGGTAATCGCAGATCAGGTAAGCAAGCAAAAGCGCAGAACTCAGAGTACCTGATTTTATCAGAAATTTTCTCAACCCGCTGTTGTGGCTGTTCAAAAAATACAGCCATACAAGGGCCGCCATCCATCCCGCCCAAATGAAAACACCCGTATGCCGCACAAAGGTCATGCACAGCAAAAGCAAGGAAAGCAGGACAGCATTCATGCTGCTAAAGCTTTGGTTTTGAAAGGTTTGAAATCCGACATACAGCCAAAACCAAAAGAAGGTCAAGAACAGGGGCTCGCTGTACGACATAGACCAGAGCCCGGTACCGGTTTTCAGGCTGAACAGGAGCAGGGTTCCGAAAAAGAAGAATTTTTTTCGGAAAGAAAATACCAATACAGCCAGCATGCAGAAAAAATTCAGGCACTTGGAAGCAATAAAATAATCACCGCAGAAGGTTTTGAATATCCGCAGGGCCAGGGCCTGACCGAAAGGAAATACATTGGATTTCAAGGCAGGAAAATCTTCTGCCATGCGGGCATACATCAGGGCGTCGAGGTTGATTCCCCCATCGGCCCGAAGCAGAAAGCCGCAAAGGAAAACCAGCAGCAGGCAAGCCAACAGGAGAAATTCTTTTCCTTTCATGGGGTCCATTTTCCCGGTCTGAATTCAGTTGAAAGTTGCGGCATGCCTTTCAATCTGCCATTATTTCAAAACTTCCCGTTGGCAACCGGCCGGTATATTCAGGGTAAAATCGGGCGCTGTGTTTGAAAATTCAAACCGGCTGAATTCTATTTCGAGTTCCGAATTTTCTTCGGTATTTCCGTTAATTGTTTTGGCCTGCAGTACTTTTTTCCATGGAATCAGCATTTGCGAAGCCGGCTTAAATTGCTGATTTTCAATATAAACCTGTGATTTACTTTGGCTCTCACGGGCCATGGCAGTATGCAGCAAAAATTTATTCCAGACCTTGGCTTCAAAGTTCAGGCTGCCGTTTTGGCCCCGGAGAAGCAGAGAATCCTGAATCGGTATTTCTTTTCCTGCATTCAGGCTGTCCCAAAAAATGCGGCCCATAAGGAAATATTGCAACTGACTCAGGCCCATGGAAACCGGCACAAATTCTTCCAGTTGGTTCAGGCTGCCCACCATGCAGCGGTTGTTGAATTTATCCCAGATCAGCAGGCTGTCGCTTGTAATGAGGCCCCTTGCAACCTCCAGCAGGCCAAATGCCTGTGCCGAAAACCACAGATTTTTATCTTTTTCTGAGCGCAGGCTCATGTTGAAAGAAACATTCATTTTGGGGTGCTTCAGGCTCACTTTGGCTTTGGCCGTCCAGAAAGGCATGGGCCAGGCATCCCGGCTCATGAGCAAAGCCGGAGGAGCAATAGTCCGGTCGGGTGAATTGGCGGAGGTGGCAGTATTGCTTTTTTTCTTGCAGGCAGGCAAGAAAATCAGCAGACAGGCCAAAGCGGCAAACAAAATGCAAAACCTCATGGCAGCTTTTTGTCCTTTAATTTTTTATCCAGTTGCTCCGATGCCCCCGGGCTCAGTTCACGGGCTTTCTTCCAGGCTTCCAGGGCCTTATCCGTTTTGCCGTTTTGAAAAAGGGCATCGCCGTAATGCTCCCAAATGGTGCCCGAATTCGATTGGCGGGCTGCTTTTTCCAAAACTCCTAAAGCTTCGGCGAAATCGCCTTTTTGATACAAAACCCAGCCATGCGTATCCAGAAAGGTCGGATCATCGGGATGAAGCGCCACGAGGCGGCGGCTCATGTTCAGGGCCTGCTGAAGGCGTGACTTTTCCAAAGAAAGAAAATAGGCATAGTTATTCAGCACATGCGCATTGGATGAATCCAGTTTCAGGGCCTCATCGTAGGCGGCAAAGGATTTTTCATTGTCCTTGAGGTTGTAATAGGCATCGCCCAGCTGAGAATAAATTTCCTGCAGCATCTGCCTGTTGCCCACCGACAATCGCCTTGCATCTTCAAGCGATTCTGCAGATTTTTCGTATTGCCTCAGAATCAGATTGCTGAGGCCGTTGTAGAATGCGAAAATGGCCGAATTGGGAAACAATTCTTTGGCCTCTGCGGTGTGCTTGCGGATGGAGTCGGTCTCGTTGAGATTCAGGTCGAGCAGCACGAGTTGTTCCCACAAGGCAAAATTGTTTTTTTCGGTTGCCACGGCTTTGATGTAGCAATCACGGGCCTCTTTTTTGTATCCGAATTTGTTGAGCAGATCGCCTTTCAAAATCAGGGCTTTGCTGCTTCCGGGATGCGACTCTAATATCAATTCGCAGAGCTTCAGGGCTTTGTCTTCGTCTTCCTTCAATTGAGGGCCGGCCAGAAAGCCGCTTACCAGCTCGATTTTTGCTTCCACAGGCAGCTCCGGACTCCGGATGGCTTTCTCAATTTCCTCATCGGCCTTTTTTTCATCGTTTTCCAGGAGGTAAAGATTGGCCAGCAAGAGGTGGGCGGTGGCAAATCCCTGATCACTCTCTACGAGTTCGCTGAGCTGCTGCTTTGCTTCTTTGTATCTTTTTTGCTCAATCAAAAACCGGGCATAGGTCATTTTGGCCTCATCGTCTTCGGGAAATGCCTTCATCCAGTTCTTGCATTCCACTTCTGCCTGCCGGGCATTGTCATCCTGCAAATACAATTGCTGCCGCGTTTGATAGATTTCCGGACTCGGGCCGGTTTCCTCTTCTACTTTTTCCAGTTCTTTTATGGCGTTTTTGGTTTGCCTGTGTTTGATGTACACCCTTGCCTTGCTGAGCCTGTATTTTTTCCCGCCCGGCAGGCGCTTTATCATGTCGTCATAGGTTTTTACAGCGTCTTTCCATTGGTTTGTATTCTCCTGAATTTCAGCCAGCATTTCCAAATAATAGGAATTATTTTTGTCCAGCTGAACGGCTTTTTCGGCATATTTCAGGGCTTCCTCTTCGTTGTTTTGCCTCAGCAGAAGCTCGGCTGTTTTGTAAAATGCGGCTCCGTTTTTTGGGTTCATTTCGCAAACCCGTTTAAACATGGTCAGGGCTTCTTCATGGTTTTCGGTAATGTCCAGCCGGCAGGCATCCAAAAACAGATTCTCAGCTTCCCGCATTTTGGCATTGTTGTCCTTTTCTTTACCTGATTGTGCGATTGCCTGCAAGGAAATGATGCTGGTCAACAGGATGAAGGTCCACCGGAATACAGGTATGAAAACGCCTTTTTTTTCGGGGGAAAGTTCAAAAAGTCCGAATCGTGGAGATTGCAATTTCTCTTTGTTTAATTAATTGAAATAAAGATATTTATGTATTCTTGCTTACTAAATCAGTTTATCTCATTTTTCGGTTCGTATTTTTTCTGCTTCCTGCCAGTTGATCACATTCCAAAAGGCCTCGAGGTAGTCTTTTCTTTTGTTGTAAAACTTGAGGTAATAGGCATGTTCCCAAACATCAATTCCCAAAATGGGCCTGCCTTTTTCCATGCCCTCCAGATTCATCAGGGGATTGTCCTGATTGGCGGTGGAGACAATGAAGAGTTTGCCGGCATCGTTTTTAGACAACCAAGCCCAGCCTGAACCAAACCGCTCCAAGGCAGCCTGCATCCATTTGGCTTTAAATTTTTCTACAGAACCAAACTGGCTCACCAACTCTTTTTCAAAGGATTCCGGCATTTTCGTTGCCTGCGAACCCGGCTTTGCCAGGGTGCGCCAAAGCAGGGAGTGGTTGTAATGTCCGCCTCCCTGATTGCGGATGGCGGTATTTTGATGGGCATATTTTTCCAATAGCTCTTTCAGGCTGCCAAATTCGAACCGAACCTTTGCCAGTTCGGCATTCAGTTTTTCCACATAGGCGGCATGGTGCTTGCTGTGATGAATTTCCATGGTACGGGCATCAAGCCAGGGCTCCAGGTCGGCGTAGCCGTAGGGCAGTTTGGGCAATTCGAAGGCGGTAATTCCGGCCAAAGAGGCCAATGAAGCCTCAGGTTTGAAAAGACTCAGGCCCGCAATGCCCAAGCCCGATTTGATAAATTCTCTTTTGTTCATGTTTGAATGTCCGAAACCGATTCAGCCAAAATTGCCGTTGCTTCATGGATTCACAGGTAGCCTGCGGGTTCCCTGTCATGCAAAACAACGAAATCCCCCCATAACTTTTGAGGCCCGGGGCAACAATTCTTAAATTTCAATTTCGGGGGATGGCCGAGTCTCTTCGTCCGGCTTCCGGTATACGGGCAAAAGAAGGCCCGGAATTTTACCTTTTTCGTCCACCAGTTTGTATACCCTTTCTTTTTCCATCTTGCTGTATTTCAGATGTGTAAGCAGGTCGCTTACTTTCTTTTCCAGGCCCCGGTGTCGGATTTTGTCGCCGGACTCGCGGTTGGTGAGGCGCAAGGGAAAGGTCATTTTTTCATCCCCCTCCAGGTAGGTAAATCCATGCCCGTACAAAACGGCTTTCCCCTCACTTTTTTCTTCTGCGGATATCCATTCCCCCTCAAAAAAAGGATGGGGCAGTTTCTGAAGTCCGGTGAATTTCAAATCCAGCGGCAGGGTTTCCTTTTCCCAAATGCGAAACTCATTTCCCTTCAGTTCGGCCACATACCCCTGCGGAGATTTCCACAGCCGGGTCTCCGTATCCGCGTCTTCTTCCAGCAGGTCTTCCAAAACATCGGTGGAAAATCCTCTGACTGTCAGCAGTTCGAGCAATAAAAAACCACCCTGCGGATGCCGGCGTATGGAACCATAGTCGTAGCCTTTTCCATCGGGCCATATTTTGAGCAGAAATTTTTTTTCCAGTTCCGGCAGAGCATGCTGCAAAGCACCGGCAGCCAGCCTGAAACGCAGGGCTTCTTTGCGCATCACTTTATCAAGCCCCGGAAACAGAGACCGTACCACAGGCAGCAGGTTCAGGCGGATGGCATTCCGGGTATAATCCGTTTTTTGATTGCTGGCATCTTCACGCCATTCCAGCCCCTGCTGTACAGCATAAATCAATATTTCCTCTTTTGAAAAATCAAGCAAAGGCCTCACCCAGAGTTGATTGTGAGGTAAAATTCCCTTCAGCCCCCAAATACCCGTTCCGCGGAAAAGGTTGAGCAGGATGGTTTCGGTTTGGTCTCCGGCATGGTGCGCAAGAAAAACCGCATCCGCGTTTCGCTTTGCGGCCAATTGGGCAAACCACTCGTACCGGATTTCTCTGGCCCGTTCCTGCAGCGATTTGCCCGGCCATTCGCTTGGCAGAACTTTTTTTATGTGCAGGGTAACCCCCTTTTTCTTCGCTGTCTTTTTTACCAGGGCCTCATCTCTTTCCGATTCTTTTCCCCTCAGCCCAAAATTTACATGGGCCACCTCGAGCGGGTAGCCCAAACTTTCCAGCACATGCCACAACACCATGGAATCCAGCCCTCCGCTTACGGCCACCAGCACTTTTTTCCCCGGCCCGGGCAATTTTTCTCTGGCAATAAATTTCCTGATCCGGCTCAGAAAAGTATTTTTTTCGGCTGCTTTCATCTGCAATCCAAAGGTGAGGACTTAATATTGAAGCCGCAAAACCATTTTAATTTTTTGCATCAGTACATGAACCGAAGCCAAAGTGATTCGCTTTTTTCCAAAGCCCTTGATTTTATTCCGGGAGGGGTAAATTCTCCTGTAAGAGCCTTTAAATCAGTAGGAGGGAAGCCTATTTTTATAAAAAGTGCCAAGGGCCCATGGCTCTACGATGAGGACGGAAACCGGTATCTGGATTGTATCAACTCCTGGGGGCCGATGGTGCTCGGTCATGCCCGTCCGGAGATAGAAGAGGCGGTGAGACAGGCGCTTTCCGATTCATTTTCCTTTGGGGCACCCACCCGCAAAGAGGTGGAGATGGCAGAATTGATATGCAGCATGGTTCCCTCGGTGGAGAGGGTTCGGCTGGTGAATTCGGGAACGGAGGCTACCATGGCGGCCATCCGGGTGGCCCGCGGATTTACAGGGCGGGATAAAATCATCAAATTTGAAGGCTGCTACCATGGCCACGGCGATTCTTTTCTGATTGCCGCCGGCAGCGGAGTAGCCACTTTGGGCATTCCGGGAACACCGGGTGTGACGCAGGGAACAGCCAACGATACCCTCACCGCTGCATTCAATGATTTGCAAGGGGTTGAAAATCTGTTGATTGCCAACCCCAATGCGGTGGCAGCCATCATCATAGAGCCTGTGGCCGGTAATATGGGACTTGTCCTGCCCGGGGCAGGATTTTTGGAGGGGCTCCGCAAACTCTGTGATGACCACGGGGTGGTTCTTATTTTTGATGAAGTAATGACCGGCTTCCGGCTGGCACCCGGAGGTGTACAGGAATTGATGGGGGTAATGCCCGATATGACCACCCTGGGAAAAATCATCGGGGGAGGTTTGCCGGTAGGTGCCTACGGCGGCAAAAAGGAAATCATGGATTTCGTTGCGCCTCAGGGTCCTGTTTATCAGGCGGGTACACTCTCGGGTAATCCCTTGGCCATGAGTGCTGGTCTCGCCATGCTCAGAATTCTCAATGAAGACCCCACCATTTACAATAAACTGGAGCATATCGGCTCATCCCTTGCCGGAGGGCAAAAATCCATAGACAAAAAGCTGGGCCTGAACCATACGGTTCTGCAGACAGGCTCTATGTTTACCTACTTTTTCACGGAAAATGAAATCCGGAATTTTGATGATGCCAAAACATCGGATACAAAGTTGTTTGGTGCTTATTTTCAGTCTATGCTCGACCATGGGGTATATCTTGCTCCTTCTCAGTTCGAAAGCCTGTTTGTTTCCACTGCCATAGAAGAGGAACACATACTGCATTTTCTTGAAGCCCATGAAAAATCTCTTGTCCGGGTACTGGAAATGCAGGAATAGCAAATGAATCTTTTTAGGGCTTGAGGGCAATCGCTTCCAATTGCCTACTTTTGCACTCTCTTTTTGGAATGTTAACTTTATAATATTTTGATTTACAGATTAATTATTCCTTTTTTCTTCTTTATTGCCTCCTTGTTTACGGCCTGTGTGCCAAACAAAGATTTGGTTTATCTTCAGGAAAAGTCAAATTCCCGACCGGCCCAATCGGCAATTCAGGAGTATCAGGCTCAATTTTCCGCATACCGTGTTCAGCATGGTGATATTTTGAATATCAAAGTAATGAGTCAGGACCCCTTGTCGGTGGCTCCATTTAACATTGACGGAGGATCAGGCATGGCTCAGTTTCAGGTAAGTATTCCACTCCTTTATATTTCAGGTTATACAGTAGATGAGAATGGTAATATTGAATTTCCCCTGGTTGGGTCATTGGAGGTAAAGGGCAAAACAATTGCAGAAATCGGGGCATTGCTTTCTTCCAAAATAGAAAAGTATGTAACCAATGCCACGGTAAAAGTAAAGCTTGTCAGCTACAAAGTGACCCTCTTGGGTGAGGTTAGAAATCCCGGAGTTTACTACATATACAACGACAGGGCCAGTATTTTTGAGGTTCTGGGACATGCCGGTGATCTTTCTGACCTTGCCAACAGGCATAATGTTAAGCTTATGCGTATTGTAGGAAGTCAGGTGCAGATGAGCAATCTTGACCTTACAGATCGTAAACTGATAGAGAGTAAAAGTTTCTTTCTACTTCCCAACGATGTAATCTATGTGGAACCGATGCGGGCCAAAAATTTCAGGCTCAATCTGCCTACCATCAATCTTATCCTCTCAAGTCTGACCACCATTCTGGTTATTTATAACATTGTCAGACAATAATTTATTCATTTTGATTTTCAATTTTTCCAAACTATCTGCCTATGGACACCCGTCTGAGCATTGACAACATTTTTAAAACCATTGGAATTCCTTCCGGAATCCACCCTGCGGTTTCCACCGGAATGAACTGGCAGAGAGGTGCCGGTGAAAAAACTTTTCACATTCATTCTCCCATCGACAAAACCGAAATCGGGCAGGTTCAATCGGCCTCCGAAGCTGACTTTGAGATGCTGATTGCAGAAGCAAAAAAAGCATATCAGGTTTGGTCGGCCCTGCCGGCACCCAAGAGAGGAGAAATCATCCGTCAGTATGGCGAGGTGCTGCGCAAATACAAAGAGCCTCTAGGACAGCTCGTTTCCATTGAAATGGGCAAAATTTTGCAGGAAGGCCTGGGTGAGGTGCAGGAAATGATTGACATCTGCGATTTCGCAGTTGGACTTTCCCGGCAATTGTACGGACTCACCATGCAGTCGGAGCGCTATGAGCACCGCATGATGGAGCAGTGGCATCCTCTTGGGATTGTGGGCATCATCTCGGCCTTCAATTTTCCTGTAGCGGTGTGGAGCTGGAATGCCGCTCTTGCTGCTGTTTGCGGTAATGTATGCATTTGGAAACCTTCTGAAAAAACGCCGTTTACGGCCATTGCCTGCCAGTATCTTCTTCGTGAAGTCCTGAAAAGCAATCAGTTGCCCGAAGGCGTATTCTCCCTCATCATTGGCGATGCCTCGATCGGACAAGCCATGTCGGCGCATCCGGATGTGGCCTTGGTTTCGGCCACCGGTTCTACCCGGATGGGCAAAGCTGTTGCGGTAACGGTGGCGGCCCGCCTGGGCAAATCCCTTCTGGAGCTGGGCGGCAACAATGCCATCATTATTGCCGAAGATGCCAATCTGGATATGGCCATTCGCAGTACCGTTTTCGGGGCGGTGGGCACCTGTGGTCAGCGCTGTACCTCCACCCGCCGTCTCATTGTCCACAAAAGCCGGTACGATGAAGTAAAAGCCAGATTGGTAGCTGCTTATGAGAAATTGCCGATTGGAAATCCCCTGGAAAGTTCAGCCCTTGTGGGACCTCTGGTAGATGAAGCGGCAGAACAAAGTTTTTTCAAAGCATTGGAAAATGTTCAAAAAGAAGGAGGAAAGCTCATCACCGGAGGAAAAAAGGCCAATACAGGCCTGGCAGGATGCTATGTGCAGCCAGCCATTGTGGAGGCCGAAAATCATTACCACACCGTTCAGGAAGAAACCTTTGCACCCATTCTGTATCTGATTGCTTACGAGGGACCTGTAGAAGTAGCGATTGCAATGCAAAATGCTGTAAAACAAGGTCTTTCCTCTTCTATCTTCACCAACAGGATGCAGGAAGCTGAGAAGTTCCTGTCCTGGCGGGGTTCTGACTGCGGCATTGCCAATGTCAACATCGGAACCAGCGGGGCGGAAATCGGAGGGGCTTTCGGCGGCGAAAAAGATACCGGCGGTGGCCGCGAATCGGGTTCCGACAGCTGGAGGGCCTACATGCGCCGTCAAACCAATACGGTAAATTACGGCTCCAGCCTGCCGCTGGCGCAGGGCATCCGTTTCGATATTTAAGGTTTCCGGCTTAACCCCGGGCTTACTTTCCGGCCTGTATTGCTTTTCTGCAGAAGGTGACCCGGGAGGGCTGCATTGATTTTTAATGGCTTTTGGCTTAACCTTGCGCTTTCTTTTGTTGATTTGATTTCTTCCGATAAGCCTGTATTTGTGGTGATTCCGGTCTTCAACGACTGGGAATCCTGTCAGCTTCTTCTGGAGGCCATCCGCAGGAAAACCAAACCGGCATTTTTCTCAGGCCTTACCTTTTGCTGGGTAAACGACGGCAGCAGCGAACAGGCACCGCCCGGATTGCTGAGAACCGATGGTCAGGACTTTGTAGTAGACCTCACCCGGAATGTGGGGCATCAGAAGGCCATTGCTTTGGGCATTGCCTATGTGTCCAAATATTTTCCCGGCCATGCCATTCTGGTGATGGATGCCGACGGCGAGGACCGGCCCGACCATCTGGAACGGCTTGTGGCAGCAGGCCTGGAAGAAAATAAAATAGTTTTTGCCCGGCGTACCAAGCGGCACGAGGGCATTCTGTTTCAATCTTTTTACCGCATCTACAAACTCGTTTTCCGCCTGTTGACGGGCAAGAGAATTGCTTTCGGTAACTTCAGTTATATTCCTGAAAATCAAACCGTAAAGGTGGCTCATGTGTCAGAAATTTGGAACCATTTTTCGGGCGGGATTATCAAGTCCAGAATACCCTATACCAGCATTCCGCTGGAGCGGGGAAAGCGCCTCGCCGGCCAAAGCAAAATGAACTTTACCAATCTGGTCTTGCATGGCCTCTCTGCCGTGGCGGTGCATGCCGATACCATGGCTGTTCGGCTGATGTTGTTTTGTGCTTTTTTGGTAGCGGTCAGCAGTTTGAGCATTGCGGCTGTGGCGGCAGTGAAATTTTTTACCCCCTTTGCCTCACCCGGATGGGCCACTACTGTGGTCACAGGCTTTGCTTCCATCATCATGCAGTCCTTTCTGGTGTCGTTGTTGCTGCTTTTTGTGGTGCTGATGTACCGCACCCAAAAATTGTTTATTCCGGCCAAGGACTATTCCGATTACATTTCCCGCATCATAAAGGGCTGATAGCAAATGTCTTCCTCCCCAAATACGAGCCGCATTTTTGCCATAGCATTCTGGTGTCTGCTGCTCCTGATATTCGGAGTGAATCTGGCATACAAACTCGGCCTCGCCAACACGCCCGCCCCCGATCAGGGAGGATTTGAACGCAATGTTATTTGGGGTATTCAGCAGGTTATGGCCGGTAATCCGCTGTACCAAAATCCTGAAAGCGAGCCTTTTGCTGTAATCCAATACATGCCGCTTTACTACCACCTCACGGCATTTGCCGGAAGGCTTACGGGTGTAAATCCATTGCAGGCCGAACAGGTGTATCTCCTGGCCCGTACCTGCAATCTGGTTTTTTCCCTGCTGGCATCGGGCTTATTGGCCGTTATGGCCATCCGGATTTTTCACATCCGGCGTGCCATTGCCCTGGGCATTTCGGTGGTTGGCTTTTGTTTGCTCGACCGTTTTGCCATCTCCGGCAGGCCCGATATGCTGAAGGGTCTCCTTTTTCTTTGCCTCGTTTGGGTTCTCCTTTGGTTTCCCGAAAAAAGAAAGCGTCTGGTATATCCTTTGGCTGTTTTCATTGGCTTTTTGGCCTTTTTCACCAAACAGGATGGCCTTGTTTTTTCCGGTATCCTGCCCCTTGTGCTGCTTTTCAGCCGCCGGTGGAAAGACTTGATACTGGTTTTGCTGATCCAGGGTGGGCTGTTGCTGTCGGGGCTTGCCGTTTCTCAGTTTTTGTGGGACGGGCAATTTTTTGCGAATGTGGCCGGCGGCCTTCAAAACGGCCTGAGTGTCTCCTGGTTCCTCAGCAATTTTCACCCGTTTTTTGCCCACTATGCCGTCCTTTTTGGCCTGGCATTGGTCCTGGCCTTTGAATTTTTCAGAGAGGAAAACCACAAACTTCTGGTCCTCGCTTCGGCTTTTGTTCTGGCCTTTTTTCCTCCGCTTCTGTTGGTGTACAAATACGGCTCGGCACCCAATTATTTTACCGAAGCCATCCTCATTTCCCTGCTCATGGCCGGCATAGGCTTGCAGCGAATGCAAAAGGTTTCCTTCTTTATGCGAAAAGAAAGCAACTGGCTGATGGCCTGCGTATTAATTGGACTCATGTTTTACACCCACATGATGAACTGGGGCCTTTCGATATTTTTTAACCGGGAAGATCTGGTAAGGAAAAACTTTGACAACCAGCGGGATATGGCCTCTGCCCTTCGGGCCAAATTGAAGCCCGGGGAGAAGGTTTTGGTTTTGTCCGGCCGGCAGTGGGAAGACCATTTTACTACCTTGCTCTTTGACCGTGTGGCCTGCCCGCAACGGGATGTCAGCATTCAGATTTTCAATGCAAAGGGAAAACTGAACTTTCAGCCCATTTATCAGAGTATTGAATCCGGAAATACGGCTTGGCTGTTGACAGAGGAAGGCCGGCAACCTGCTTTCCTGAACGGAAATTTCTCTGCATTCAGGCCCTTGTTTTCCCGCCATGGCTTTGTGGCATTGAAAAGAGAATGAATTTGTTCTGAAAATATTCATTGTCAGATATTTGCCTTGAATTTTTCCCTTACAAAACCAACCACTGACTAAGCCCGCTATTAACATGAAAATTGCCGCTGCTTCTCTCAACCAAACTCCCCTCGACTGGAAGGGAAATACAGAACGCATCCTGCGTTCGCTTGCCGAAGCCCGGAGCAAAAAGGCGGTTCTGCTTCTGCTGCCCGAACTGGCTCTTACCGGTTACGGCTGCGAGGATTACTTTTTTATGCCCTGGCTTTACGAACAGGCATGGGATATTTTGCTTCATCAAATCCTGCCTCAAACCGAAGAAATGGCCCTGGCACTGGGTATGCCCTTTGTTCACAAGGGAAATCACTACAATACCCTGGTTTTTTGCGAGAATGGAAAAATCAGGGGCATGTATGCCAAGCAGCTGCTGCCCCATACCGGCATTTTTTATGAGCCCCGATGGTTCAACCCCTGGCCACGCATGGAAAAGGAATGGTTGGAAAAAGATGGTCAGGCCTTTTGGTTCGGAGATTTTACCCTGCCTTTTCAAGATTTACAGATCGGATTTGAAATTTGCGAAGATGCCTGGCAGCCCGACAAAAGGCCGGCACTGTTTGGAGCGGCCCGGGAGGCGGACCTGATTTTAAATGCCTCTGCTTCCAATTTTGCCAGAGACAAAAGACAGGAAAGGCACCGCCTCATTACCGACCTCAAGGGAAAAAGCAAAGCTTTGTACCTCTATACCAATCTTTTGGGCAATGAGTCGGGGCGCATTATTTTCGATGGCGAAATACTGTTCGGGGCGGAAGGTGAAATCCGGCAGGCGAGCCGCCGGCTCTCTTTCCGTGACAGTGAAATGGCCGTTTTCGACTGTCTGAAGGAAAGAACAGGGCCTGCAGTTGTCGAAACCGACGACGATGAAGATGACTTCGAAGATTTTACACAGGCTGCAGCCCTTGGTTTGTGGGATTACCTCCGCAAATCAGGAAGCCGCGGCTTTGCCCTCTCGCTCTCCGGCGGTGCCGATTCAGGGGCCTGCGCCGTATTGGTAGCCGAAATGCTGAAAAGGGCCTTTTCTGATCTTGGAAAAGCAGAGATGGAAAACCGGCTGGGCTTTTCATTGCATGGCGATACCCCCCGTGAATGGATGCCGCAAATACTTTGGTGTTTGTATCAGGGAACGCAGAATTCGGGAATTGTAACCCGCAAAGCCGCTGAAGGTCTGGCCTTAGCCTTGAATGCCCGGTATTTTTCATGGGAAATAGATGACATGGTTGCAGGCTATACCGAAAAGACCGAGCATTTGCTGGGCCGCAAACTCACTTGGGAACAGGACGATCTGGCCCTGCAAAACATCCAGGCCCGGACCCGCGCACCGGGAATTTGGCTTTTGGCCAATACCGCCAATCTGCTGCTGATCACCACCTCCAACCGGAGTGAAGGCGATGTTGGCTACTGCACCATGGATGGCGATACTGCCGGCAGCCTTGCCCCGATTGCCGGAGTGAGCAAGCATTTTATCCGTCGGTGGCTGGTGTGGGCCCGTGACCGGTACGGCTATGCCGCTTTGGATCCGATTATCGTGCAGGCGCCTACTGCCGAACTTCGCCCTGCCGAAAAAAAGCAAACCGACGAGGCCGATCTGATGCCCTATGAAATCCTGGAACAGATTGAAATTCAGTTTCTTCAGGAGAAAAAAAGCGAAGCCGAAATTCTCCGGTTTCTGGAGTCCCGGTATCCGGAATTTGACAAAGAAGAACTTGAGAAGTATACCGGCAGATTTTTTATCCTTTGGAAAAGAAGCCAATGGAAAAGAGAAAGACTGGCACCGGCCTTTCACCTCGATAAATTCAACATCGATCCCCGGAGCGGGGGCCGATTCCCCATATTATCCCGCTGATGCCTGTGCCTTTGCAAACCGAAGTTGGCATATTCAGCGACACCCACGGCTGGCTCGATCCGCAACTGCTCAGCGATTTTGAATCCTGCGATGAGGTATGGCATGCCGGCGATATCGGCCACCCCGATGTCATCCGAAACTGGCAACTGAAGGGCAATCTGCGGGCCGTTTGGGGGAATATCGACGGAACCGAAATCCGGTCCGATACCAAAGAATTTTTGTTTTTTACCATCCAGGGTTTTCCTGTGCTCATGATTCACATCGCCGGAAAACATCCCCGCTACACCCCTCAGGTGAAGCAACTGATTCAAAAATACAAGCCTAAAATGCTGGTTTGCGGCCATTCGCACATCTGCAAAGTAGCTATGGAAGGCGGTATCCTGTATGTCAATCCCGGGGCGGCAGGCGTTCATGGATTTCACAAGGTGCGGACTGCCCTGAAAATCAAATTTGAAGACGGTAAGCCTGTGGAAATGAAGGTGCTGGAACTTGGTCCCCGCTCAGACAGATCGCTTCCAGAAACTTAGAATCAGGGTAATGAGGGCCATAAATCCAAGAGAAAGGTTGACCCATAGCTGCAGTTCGGGATTGTCTTTTTCTTCACCCAGCAGCGTCTTACCTGCTTTGTCTATCATCCCGAAAAAAGCATCTTCCGAACTCACTGCCGACTTGGTGCTCGATTTCTTTCCTTCCTGCACCTGCAGCAATCCGTCCGGCCTCAGGGTGTCGTAGCGGCTTTTGACCGTATTGAAATATACCCAGAAAAAAGATTTCTGCAGATCGATTTTGCCGGTTTCCCTGGGCACCAGCAGATAAGAAAATACCTTTTCACCTGTTACCTTTCCGCCGGCCCTCCTGATGTTTTGCCGGGTATTGGGCGGGTAGATATCAAGCAAATCGTTTTTCTCTTTTTGCGGCTCCGGAATGTAGCTGATGTTTCCCTCACCCTTGATGGCCAAATCCATGGCCACCCCCTGATTGAGTCCCGCCCGACTGCGGTCCAAAACGGTCTCCAAGGCAAACTGCCCTACCGAAATGTTGCCTTTCATGGGGTGTGGCGGAAGTTCTTTTACTTTGATATTCAATGGCTTGGAATAAAAAGTCTTGATTTCCTCTTTTCTGTTTGAGCCAAAAAAACCGGAAGCCGGTCCGGATTTGTACTGAATCATTTCCCATCTCATAGAGGGGATGCTGAAATTTTTCGCCACCAGGGGATACCAGGTGCCCTGATAAAAGCGGTATTCGGTATAGTTTTTCTTTCCGACTTTAAGCTTGCGGGGCACAATTTCTTCGATGCCGAAATTTTCTTCCCAGCAATTGGAGGGCTTGGTCTTTTTGATAAGGCCTGCCAGCTGCTCACCCAGATTGTAAAACTCCAGTTCGGCCGCGTTGTCTTCCGACACCAGAAAGGAAATGGTGACATTGAGCCCCTCGCCGGCCCAGATGTCAGTTTTATCGGTTTGGATGGAAAAAATGGCATCGGCCTTGCTGTTTTTCAGCTCACTGGCCCGCGAACCCCCGAAAAAATCTTCAAACGGGTCGTATGCAAAGGGGTTGGAGCCAAAAGGGTCTGTGTTTTTTGGCTCCACCGGAGGCCCTACGGTGATGGTGGCCCCGGGCGATTTCAGCACAGTGCCGTTCACTGTCATCTGAAAGGGAGGCAGTTTGTAAACACCCTCTTTTTCGGGCCTGTAGTTTTGGATAATGCTGGTTTCGTTGCTTACCTGTCCGTTGATGCTCCGCATAGAAGAGGACGAGGAGGTTCCTGCTTTGCTGAAGCCGGGGATGTTGGGGAAATTGGAGTAATTGTCGGGCTCGGCATTGCGTGCCGTCAGGGTGACGGTGTAGTATTCATTCAACCCGATTTTGGAAGGGCCGGGAATGATTTTGAAGGTCTGGGCTCTTGCTCCGAAATTGGCAATGCAGGTCAGCAAAAGCACCATCCAAACGCATGACCCCAAATTTTCAATTCGCCTGAGAATTCTGTTTTGCATTAAAATCCGATGAATTTTATCCTTTCAAACCCTTGTTGAGACCGCTAATTACGCTTTTTAAAGTCTGTAAGAAAAAAAACACTTGATTTTCGGTATCAGGTTTTTATACATTTACAAAACGAACTTCCTATTAATAAAAACCATTTTTTGCTATGACTTCAATGCTGGAATATTTTAAGATGATCCTGAGCAAAGTCAGTTTTGATCGGGCTCTGTTTGAAAAAGAACTTGGTAAGGCAGTAAGCCGGCTTGTCGGCCCCGATATTCTGGAACTCAAGCGCTGGTGTTACCAAAATTTTGCTGTTCGTTACCGGCTTATTTTAGATCGTACATTTGTCTGACAATCAGACAAAAATCTGTTTCCGCACTTTTTTAATCGGGCTTAAACCCTGAACCCGCCTTTGCTTTGGGTTCCCCGCAGTTTGGCAAAAACCGCCATGGCCAGAATAAAAAATGCGGTTAGGGTAAGGGCTGAAATCCGCATGCTGCCCGTGGCCTGGTGGATGAGCCCGAAGGTAAAGGTGCCCAGCACAATCGATAGTTTTTCCAACACATCAAAAAATCCGAAAAGGGCAGATTTCCCGATCTCTGCACCGGGAATGAAATGTGAAAAAGTGCTGCGCAGCAGGGACTGACTTCCCCCCATCACCAAACCCACCAATGAGGCCAGACCGTAAAACTGAAAATCGGACCGGACAAAAAAGGCCAGCACGCAAATCAGGGCCCATAGTGCAGCGGCAAGAATGAGGGCAGAAGCCGGACGGAAGCGGTTGGCCAACCGGGCAAACAGCAGGGATCCGCCGATGGCCAGCAACTGAAGGATTAAAATGGTGGCAATCAGTTTTTCAGAAGAAAGGTGCAATTCAGCATCACCAAAAATGGCCGCCAGGTACATCACCGTCTGCACTCCGGTATTCATAAAGAAAAATCCAAACAGAAACAGGGCCAAACCGTGGATGGACAGAATTTCTTCCCGGGCTACCATCATCCGTTTGATGACAGATGCAGGTGAAAAGCCTGCTTTCATTTTCTTGTCCGAACGGGGCAGCCCCCGGATGGATATCCATCCGAAGACCATCCACCAAAGTCCTGTGTACACAAAGCCGTTGCGGCAAACCGCAGAAAAATCTCCGGATCCCGGCAGGCCGGAAACAAAGAGCGGGAGCAATACCAAAACCAGCAACAGCACGGATCCTATGTAGCCCATAGCAAAACCCCTTGCGCTCACGGTTTCCAGTTTATTTGTACTCGCAATTTCGGGCAAAAAGGAATTGTAAAACACAATACTGCCCGAGTATCCTATGGTGGCAAGGACAAACAAGAGGATGCTGGATTCGGGATTTCCGCTTTCAAAAAAGTAGAGCAATGCGCTGGCTGCGGCTCCCGCAAAACAAAACCCCGCCATAAACCGCTTTCGCAATCCTCCCAAATCGGCCAGAGCGCTGAGAAAGGGACTCATCAAACCGGCCATGAGAAAGGCAGCCGATACGGCAAAAGAATACAAGGCAGAACTCAATACACGGAATCCAAAGAAGTCTACCTCGCTGCCTTGCCCCGATCCGGTCATGAGTCCGTAGTAAACCGGGAAAAGCGTAGAGGTAATGACCAGTGAAAAAACCGAGTTGGCCCAATCGTACAGGCACCATGAAAAAATGGTCCTCGGCTGGTCTAAGGAATTGTTGGTCAAATATTTACTTGATTAAAACCTGATACCGGTCTGTTTTGGTCGGGTCTATCTGGGTTAGTAATGTAAAGGTTTCCTGTTTCTGTTCCGGCCGCGTGGATTCCTTCATGATGTTGATGAATTCATCGGCTTTCATATCCATAAATGCATTGATGAAGATGGATTGGGGACGCTGATCGAAGGCCACCTTCAGTTTCTTCAGCATATCTACCAAATGGCCTCTGGCATCATCCGGCTTCTCGGTGTAGGAATCCAGGCCCTTCCGGTAATATTCGTAATAGGCTTCCCGGAAAGCTGCAAACTGCTGCGACATGATGTTTTCCAAAAGGAAATACCGGGTATTGGTTCCGTCGAACTGGTTCCAGCCTTTCAGCCCTCCCTGTGCAGCATTTTGGCCCACCTGCTGCGCAAGATTGTAGTAGATTTTTCCCCCGAGTTTGGAGAAAGAGTCGTAGTCGAGGCCGATGATGATGTAGGCATAGTAGGCGAGGAGGGAGGTGAGGTTGTTTTGAAAAGTTCCCATCTGAAAATCAAGCGGCTGACCTTCCACATAGCTGAATCCCCAGTCTTTGTCCAGGTAATTGAGCAGGCGGGTTTCGTAGCTGGTGCCGTATACCGGCCTGTTGGCCACAATCTGGGCCGAAGCCGTGTAATTGCCCACCGTACCCGAGAGGGTAAGGAAGATGGTGCATTTGATTCTTTCCTCCGTTTTGAAATTGTCGTTGGTCCAGCGGCGCTGATTCATAAAATCGCGGATGGCCCTTTGCATCTCATTGATTACCCGCTGGTCCACACTTTGTACACCCTGAGAATTGATCTGCACATCGCAGTTCAGCTCCTGTGCACTTGCTCCGTGCAGCAGCAGAAATGCGAAAGCCGGAATGCTATTTTTCAGCCATTTGAGCGGCGATATGGTCCACAATGTCTTTGGCAACTTCTTTCTTGCTTTTGGTTTCAAAGGTAAACAGACTTCCCTTCCGGTCTATGATTTTGATTCGGTTTGTATCGAGCCCGAAGCCGGCTCCTGCATCGTTGAGCGAGTTGAGGACAATAGCATCCAGGTTTTTACGCTCCATTTTTTTCCGGGCATTGTCTTCCTCGTTTTCGGTTTCCAATGCAAAGCCCAGGAGCCACTGGCCTTTACGCTTTTGTTTTCCCAACTCAGCGGCAATATCGGGATTTTTGATGAGGCGGATGTTCAGGTCTTCTCCCGATTTTTTAATTTTTTGATCTGCCACTTCTGCCGGTCGGTAGTCGGCCACTGCAGCCGTCATGATGGCCAAATCTGCATCAGGGAAGGCCTTCAGGCAGGCCGCATGCATTTCCAATGCTGTGTTTACCCGAATCCTCTCACAGGGCGGAAACTGCAAACCTTCGGATACCGGGCCGCTGACGAGCACCAAATTGGCACCCCGGCTGTGCAGCTCAAGGGCAATGGCAAGACCCATCTTGCCGGACGAATGGTTCGAAATAAAGCGAACCGGGTCCAGCGATTCCCGGGTAGGACCGAGGGTGATGAGCACCTTCTTTCCCGAAAAATCCTGCTGTTTGCGAAAATGCCCTTCCAAAAAGGCCAAAATGTTTTCGGGTTCTTCCATCCGGCCTTGTCCTTCCAGTCCGCTCGCCAAAGGTCCGGTTGCCGGGTCAATCAGGTGGATGCCATGCGACAACAGGCGGTTCCGGTTGCTTTGGGTGGAAGGATGGGCCCACATATCCAGGTCCATGGCCGGTGCAGCAAGTACGGGGCAACGGGCTGATAAATAGGTAGTAAGCAGCAGAGAATCGGCCAGTCCCGAGGCCATTTTGGCCATGGTGGTGGCGGTAAGGGGAGCAATCACCATGGCATCGGCCCAAAGCCCGAGTTCCACATGGTTGGCCCACTCACCGGTTTGGTTGTCGTACAGGTCTGTTTCCACAGGATTTTCCGACAAAGTGGAGGCGGTAAGTACACCCACAAAATCCCTTGCGGCAGGGGTCATCAATACCCTTACCGAGGCCCCGGCCTTTTTTAGTAAGCGGATTAAAATCAGGGACTTATAAGCGGCAATTCCACCGCAAATGCCCACAATGATTTTTTTTCCTGACAGAGGAGACATGGCCATATTGAACTGCGAAGAAACGCATAAATCTCAAGAAATCAGAACACTGACTTTGTTTATTTATATGTAAAGCGGAACTGAGCCTGAGGCGGGATTGACTGTCCTTTTCAAATCATTTTTTATACTGCAATATTTTTTTAAATACCTAATAATCAATGTCTTATTTTTATATGTCAAATTATCAGTTGTATTCAGGGTGAATTGAGCCTCTCGTTTTTGAATTTGTAAGGAGTAAAAAACTTTTTTTGTCTGAATGACGCATAAAGGCTATTGCCTTTTTGTTCATCCGATATTCTGTTCTCCCCTCATCATGGAAAAACTTCACAGCAAAGCCCCTGAAATGTGTTTTTTGGCCACTCAGTCAGTTTTCCTTTGCAGCACCAAGCGAAAATTTGGGTAGCAAATGAGGGATTGAAAATTTCATAATTTGTCCGAAATGGCTTTATGCCGGAGGAAAGAATTTTGCCTATCATTGCTTCCTTTCTCAACGCTGCCGTTTATCCTTGGTTTTCTCCAAATTATTTGCTAAGATTCAGTGTGGTAAAAATATGAAATTCAGCTGTTTGTGTTTGATTTTTTGCCTGACTGCTATATCCGGCCGGGCCCAGAATTATAC
>CANHCT010000031.1 GCA_947459175.1 Hymenobacteraceae bacterium | reverse complement strand
GACGATGGAGAAAAATGTACTGGATTATGAGCCCCATATAGCCCTCTTTGTTCCCGATCGGGACCCTTTGGTTTTCTATGAAAAGATTGCACAGGCAGGACTCCTTCAGCTGGAAGAAGGAGGTTCGCTGTTTTTTGAAATCAATCCTGCGCTGGGAACCGAAACCTGTCTTTTGTTGCAAAAACTGGGTTATACCCGGGTGGAATTGAGGCAGGATATGTTTGGCAAAGACAGAATGGTGAGGGCACAAAAAGCCTGATTTCAGGTGTGCAGCCGAAAAGGCCGTAAAGCAAGCATATCTGCGTCGCTAAAAATATGACCATCAGGCCAATCCGGGCTTTTTTGCGCCATATCGCTTACATAGGCATTGTCGCCTATTTGGATTTTGGAGCCGGACTGTAGTTCGGCTTTCAGTTTATTTGCCGAATCTCCGATCTCTCCGACCCAGCGGCCCGAGCGTACCAGATTTTCCAGGCCCTCCTCTTGCCAGGAAGTGAACTTTTGCCAGGCCGCAGCGGCCAAAGCATCTGTTGCATTTTCGACCCAAAAACTGCCGGAGGCAGGATCGAAATGATCATCCAAATGAGATTCTTCGAAGCAAAGCAGGGCCAGATTGGCAGCAAGACGGGTAGCTTCAAGGGCTTTTTCAGGGTCAAGGGTATGGGGCAAAATCCGGACCTCATCCACACCACCCATCAGAACTGCCATGACCTCTGCAGCATGGCGGATCAGATTGGTGTCTACATCGGCAGCCGACCAATGGAGTGTGGAGGTTTTGGCCGTCAACTGAAAATTTTTGAAATCCTTTTGATGAAATGCAGCAAAATTCATCCACAACAACCTGGCAACCCGACACTTAACCAATTCCATCCAAAAGGAAGTACCTGTACCCAGGTGCCAGACCATTTTGGGCCATGCCCCGGCAGAATCAAGATAATAATCTGAAACCAGCAAAAGGGAGGCCAATTCCTGCACCATGTCGCCGCCGGCTTCCTGTATGTCGTGGCCATGAATGTGCCATTCCGATGGAGTTTCCTGTCCCTTGGCCTGCCATTTTCCCATAGCCAAACCATCGAGAACCGGGTCGGGTTCATGGCCTTTGCTGCGGTCGCTCAGTGGCAGTGCTGCGCTTCCTGCTGATAGCGGTGAAGGTCCAAACCAGGATTGAAAACCATAGGCCTCAGCCTTTCTCCATTTTTCTTCTGATTGCGAAAGCATGGCATGGGTTCCAACCGAAATCCGGGCCCTTGCTGCAGGCATTGAAGCTTTCCAGGCTTGATGAAAATTCTTAAGATATTGTAAATCATGGCTTTCCGGCCCGCTCAGGGGAGGAAGAGAAACCAAATCCGATACCTTCCATTGAAGATTTTCAATTTGAAAAGGAGGCTTCAGTTCTTTTTCGAGACGGACTTTCCATTGCTCGATGTTCACCGGGGTAAAATCAGACAGCGTTTCGGACATTTTTTTTGGTGTAGCAGAAGGTGGCAATTAAATCGAAATTCGCCTTACCACAGGTAAAATTCCGCAAAATTTTCCTGTATGCCGGTTTTGAGGCCGCTCATTGCTTTGGAAAGGCGCCTATTCTCTTCTTCGTGGTCTATTTCGCCGGAGATTTCGGGCCCGGCTTTCCGGGTGGGTTGCGCATTTCTTTCAGGGCTATCTGACGGTTGTCGGCAGCCACGATTTTGCGGTAAAAAATCTCAAATTCTTTCATTTCAGAAGGAAGGATTTCATCCTTCAGAAACCTGAACTTGCGGGTAATAATCAGTTTTCCGGGAAGGCTTTTGCTCGTGAGGCTGTAGGCAGCAATGGGACTGCTGATGACCAGATTCTGCGGGGCATCGGATACCACCATTTTGGGAGGGATACTGATTTCTATGGTTTCTTCTTCTGCATCGGTTTCAAATTCCCAAAGGTCCATGGGGTAGGTTCTGTCTTCGGTAAAGGTAAAATCGCCGGACCTGGCTTTTTCGCTCCAGGGCAGAGACAGCAGTTTGAGGCCGCTCAGTTCGCTGATCGCATCGGGGGCGAAAAAGTCAAAACTGTAGACTACTGTATCCGAAATTCCCTCCAATCCTTTGAAAGTCAGGTTTTTCAGCGAAGTTTGATTGTAGTCGCCGGCAATGGCCCTTTGCATTTCCTTAAACTGGTCCTGCTGGCCCAGATTGCGGTAAGAATCCCGCATATTGGAGGCAAACACCCCTGTTTTAATGGTTTGCTTTTTCACCTTCACATCGTTTCCCTCGAGGCTGATTTCCCCCTTCCGGATGACCAGATTCTGATTGCGGGTAGGCGGATTGAGGAACATCAGTTCTGCTTTTTGCCCGCTGCCTTCCGGGGTAATGTTAAGGGCATTGGCATTCTTCAGGTTGCTGTAAAAAGTATTGAAAGGAAGTTTGTCGGAGGTAAGCTCAATGTAGTATTCTTTGCCGCCGGAACTGAGCCTGGCAATGCAATGGTTGAAGTCGATGGTGGGCAACAACATTTGAAAGCGGCCGGAGTTGCGGGTAGCAATCAGGACGAGGTCGGCCTTGAGGCCTGCCTCCTTGCACATGGCCACAAACAGGGTAGATACATCCTTGCAATCGCCCAATCGGGTGTTGAGCGTGTGTGAGGCTTTCTGGGGAATGAGGCCGCTTTGCAAAAAGGCTACCGAAAGGTATTTGATGTTGGTGACGATGTACTCGTAAATCAGGCGGGCTTTTTGCATTTCGCTCAGGCCCGTTTTGCCCTCAAGGATCCCGGCCACTGCCTCTTTTACTTCCAGATTGACCTTGGCCTTGGAAGCCGCCAAATCGTAATACCAGTTGGAGACATAGGTCCAGTCAGGTAAAGAGCTGAAAAACAATAGGTTTCCAACATCATTCAGTTCGGGCATTTTGTCTTCATACCGAAGGGAAGGCTGGTCTTTCTTCTCCCATGTGTATAGCGTAAGGTCGTCTTCCTTCTTTATCCGGGGTTCGATTTTTTCCTTCGAAAATCTGTATTCAAAGTTGACGCCCGGCTCCACCAGCAGGCTGTAGCGTGTGGTTTGGAAAGGGAGAAAATGCGAGAAGTAAAAATTTTCCCAGAAATGCTTTGCCAGCTTTCCCCGGTTGTAGTTTTTCAACCTGTAGGTGACATGGATGGCATCGCCTACTTCGAGGTTGGTGAACACCACTTCGCTGCCATCGCTGCTTCCCTCTACTTTTGATCCGTTTGCCTTGATGACCTCCGCCTTTTCCACATTGAAGTCCTGCATGGCATAGTGGGTAAGGTAGTACTGCTTCCAGCGGTTGATGCCCTCATCGTTCATGATTTTCACTACAAAAATCCGCTTTTCCTCAGAGTTGCCGCCGGCATACACCACCTTTTGAACTTCGTCCAGCAGGATGAGACTGTTGTCGTCCGGAAAGGCCGAAGGCTCCGGTGAGTTTTTCACCAAGGCATAGACATCGGTTTTGGGGAAGTAGGAGAAGACCTCCTTTTTGTTTTGCAATTTCCGGATTTGCTCCCGGGAGTCAAAATCGGAGGGATTCAGTTCCAGCGCCCGCTGGTAGCAGGAAATGGCCTTCGCAGTGTTGCCTTTTTCGCTGTGCACCTGAGCCAGACCAGACCAGAGGTAATAGACATCCGGACATATTTCCAGGCAGGCATTGTAGTATTTTTCTGCGGCCTCGTAGTTGCGGCTGCTGAAATAATATTTGGCCAGGGTGTTTTTGTAATTCGGGGAATAAGGCTGAATGGATTCGATGTACTTGTAGGCATCTATGCCCTGAGAAATCATGCCGTTGTCGATGTATAGTTCCGAGAGCAGATTTTGGGCATCATAGAAGTAGTGGTTTTTCAGGTATTTTTTCAATACCGAAAGGGCCGAAGAAATGGATTTGTTGATGTCTTTTTCCACAATCACCTTCAGATTCACATAGTTATAGTTTTCGGGATACTTTTTATACCCTTCCTCAATCAGGCGGATTTGCAGGTCCTGCTTTTTGTTTTTTCCGGCGAGGGCAATTTTTTTCATGAATACATCCTCGTCCAAGCCATAGAGCGATTCTATTTTTTGAACAATAGAACCTGCCTTTTCAAAATCCTCTTTTTCAATTTCCTCAGAATAAAACAGATTCAGCGAGAGCAGGCTTTCAGGGTCGTTTTCTTTAAGCCATTCGAGGGTAATCTTGGCATCGGTTTCATTTTCGGAGCGGTTGTAGGCTTCCAGTAATTTTATCCGCAGGTAGCCAAAATCGGGGGCCAGTTTTTTGGCTTCATTCAGGGCTTTTCTTGCTTCATAGCCTTTGTCGTTGCGAAGCAGGGCATTGGCCAGAAAGAGGTAATCCATCACCTGACCTGAACCCGATTGGATTTTTTCTTCAAAAAACTTTTCCGCAAAAACAGGAATTACCTTCGGCAGCGGCCCTGCATCGGATTTGGTGTAGGCCTGATAGCGATCCGAATAGCTGAAACCAGTCAGGGGATTTCCGCTTTCATCGGTAAGCCGGAGCAAAAAGTTTGCCCTGTCGATTTCACTTTCACCTACCTGAATGAGAATCCGGTTGAAACCTTTGTTCAGCTTCACCCGGGTCTGATAGGTGTCCATGTCGTTGTTTCTTTCCTCTGATTCGGAGAGAATCAGGGCATCGTTTACCCATGCTTTCAGCGAGCCCGAAGTGCCGATTCGGAAATAAACCTCCTGATCCTGAGGACTGTTTGCAAAGGTTTGGGCAAACATAACGGAGTTTTCGGTGAAATAATGGTAGGTAAAATCCACCCATTTGTCGTTGCGGTTGCCCTTCATCCGGTTCCATTTTACCTTGGCTCCGTTTTTATTGGAGAACACCGCATCGTCGAAGGGCCTGAGGATGGGTTCATGGGGCTTGTCGAATCCTGATTCGGAAATATTCTCAAACACCCCTGTCATGGCCCACACATCGGCAGAGCCGATTTTGTTGTAAAACTCCTTTGCCCTGGCAAACTGATTGCTGGCTTCATAATGGTCGCCCAGAGCACTGCAGGCCATGGTTTTCAGGGTACCATTGGCTTTGGGGTCGCTGAGCAGGCGGTTGAAGAAATTTACCCTGGCCTCCGACTTTTTTTGGTTGCTGCCCGAAACCGATTCGGTACTCCAAAGCGAGAAGAGATAAGGATACGGATTGGGCGATGATTTGAAAAAACTTTCAAACTGTTCAAAAGATTCGTCCTCCCGGTTTTCCATAGCGGCCAGCAGGGAAAGCATGAGATGGGCCTCAGGTTTTTGGCCGGGTTGTGCCAGGGCTGCCTGATAATAACTCCGGGCACCTTTGCGCTGATTGGAGAAAAAGGCCCGGTTGCCTTTCTCCAAATCGGTTTGGGCCAATGCCCGCAGGGATGTGGCCAGCACCATGAACAGCCAGAGCAGATGAATAATCCTCATGGGTTTATCGGGCGGGGTTTAGAATTCCGTTTATCGGGCGAAGCTGACGGATCTTTTTTCTCGGATAACGGTAACTTTTATTTGACCGGGATACTGCATTTCGTTTTCGATTTTCGAAGAAATTTCGAAAGACAAATTGCCTGCTCTGTCATCCGTAACCTTATCGGCATCTACCATTACCCTGATTTCCCTGCCAGCCTGGATGGCATAGCACTGGTTTACTCCGTCGAATGAAAGGGCCAGATTCTCAAGGTCTTTCAATCGCTTAATGTAGCTTTCCATCACCTCACGGCGGGCACCCGGCCTGGAGCCGGAGATGGCATCACAGCTTTGCACAATGGGTGAAATCATGGAGGTCATTTCAATCTCGTCGTGGTGGGCGCCGATGGCATTGACCACATCGGGATGTTCTTTGAACTTTTTAGCCAATTCCATGCCCAGGAGTGCGTGGGGAAGTTCGGCTTCTTCGGGCCAAACCTTGCCGATGTCGTGGAGGAGCCCGGCCCTTTTGGCCAGCTTGGCATTGAGTCCAAGTTCGGCGGCCATGGTAGCACAGAGGCGGGCCACTTCACGGCTGTGCTGAAGCAGATTTTGGCCGTAGGAGGAACGATATTTCATTCTTCCTACCATTTTGATGAGCTCTGGATTGAGGCCATGCACGCCCAAATCGATGGCCGTGCGCTCGCCAACTTCCACGATTTCGTCTTCAATGTTTTTACGGGTTTTGGCTACTACCTCTTCAATTCGGGCCGGGTGAATCCGCCCATCCTGTACCAGCCGGTGCAGAGAAAGCCGGGCAATTTCCCGCCTTACGGGGTCGAAACCGGAAATGATAATGGCTTCAGGTGTATCGTCTACAATGAGTTCCACGCCTGTGGCGGCCTCCAGAGCCCGTATGTTCCGGCCTTCGCGTCCGATAATTTTCCCTTTGATGTCGTCGCTTTCGAGATTGAAAACCGAAACGCAGTTTTCTACGGCCTGCTCGTGGGCGGTGCGTTGTATGGTATTGAGGATAATCTTTCTTGCCTCCTTGGTGGCAGTCAGTTTGGCCTCCTCCATAATGTCTTTGATGTGGGCAGCTGCCTTGGTAGATGCCTCATTTTTAAGACTTTCGATGAGCTGCTCCCGTGCTTCATCCAACGACAGGTTGGCGATTTTGGTGAGTTGTTGCTGCTGCTGCTGCCTTAACTTTTCTACCTCGTCTTTCTTTTTTGCAATGATTTCCAGCTGGGCATCCAGATTTTGCTTTCCGCTTTCCAACTCAGCTTCTTTTCTGTTCAGGGTTTCCTGAAGTTTGGAAACATGTTGCTGCTGCTGCTTGAGTTTGTTTTCATTCTGTACCATAAGGTTGCGTCTCTTATTGGCATCCTCTTCAAATTCAGATTTTTGCTTTAAAAAAAACTCCTTGGCTTCCAGCATTTTGTTTTTCTTGGTGGCCTCGGCATTGAGTTCAGCCTCTTTTACAATATTGTTGGCTTTGGCCCTGGCATCGTCTTCCAGTTTGGAGAGAGAGCCCTTGAATATGGTTTTGGAGGCGATAAATCCTGCAGCGCCTCCCGCTGCAATCAGTGCAATCCAGATCAGAATTTCCATGTAAATGTTGTGTATCTAAAGTTTACGGACGATACACTATACCTGGTGGAATGCAGCCTCTCTTATCAATACGGGGAGAAGAAAAATGGTTGCCTGCCGGAGGGCAGCGGCTTGAATGAAAAGGGCTTTACCGGCCCTTTGGCTGAATCAGGTATTCAAATGGGACATCATGCCATCCAGTGTCTGGCCTAACTCGTTCATTTCGTTTTCACTTTGCTTTTTGGCCGTCAGTTTGCTCATGAGGCTTTCGAAAACCACCATTACGAGTAAATCCTGTTTATCCTGCACGCCTTTGTTTTTGTAAAATTCCAGTTGTGCGTTGAGTTCGTTCTGGGCCTGGGTAAACAAATGCAAATCACTCTCCCTGAATTTGAGGGGGTAGTTTTTGCCAAATACTTTCAGATTTATGTTTACCGTATCCAAATTTTATAAGCGAATACCTGAATTATCCAAGCTGAGCAACGCATTTGTCGATCTCTTCCACATATCCGTCAATCTGTTTGACGATAGCGGCTATCCTTTCGGCATAGCGTTCTTTTCCGATTGCAATGTTAGGACTTTCGGTCGGTACTGGAAAATTTTTTGTTGGGGCAGCCGACTTATTCAGGGCTGCTTTCAACTCCCTGTTTTCGTTCTGATAATACCGGATGTCTTCTTTCAAGGCATTCTTTTCCAAGAGGCTGGCCTCTATCTTCTGAGCCAGAGTTTCCAGTTTTTGCTTGATGTCCGGATTCATTTTTCGGTGAAATTTTTCGGTTGCTCAAGGCAAATTTAGGCAATTATTGAATTGCATCCGGAATGTGGATTAAATTATGTTCAGATTCCGTCCGACCCTGCTGAAAACTTCAGGAAATGGTATCAAATCCGCAGTAGGGAACCAGCACTTTCGGAATTTTGATTCCTTCCGGCGTCTGATTGTTTTCGAGTATGGCAGCTACAATACGGGGCAGCGCCAATGCCGAACCATTGAGGGTATGAAGCAAATAGGTTTTTTTGGATTCCTCTGATTTGGCCCTCAGCTTCAGCCGGTTGGCCTGAAAGGTTTCGAAATTGCTCACCGAACTCACCTCCAGCCAGCGCTTTTGGGCACCTGAATATACCTCCATATCGTAGGTAAGGGCAGAGGTAAAGCTCATATCTCCGCCGCAGAGGCGCAAAACGCGGTAAGGCAGTTCCAGTTTTTCGAGCAGGCTTTGAACATATTTCCGCATTTCTTCCAGTATGGCATACGATTTTTCGGGATGGGCAATCTGTACGATTTCTACCTTATCGAACTGATGCAAGCGGTTGAGTCCACGCACATGGGCGCCCCAGCTGCCTGCCTCACGCCTGAAGCAGGGTGTGTAGCCTACACATTTTACGGGCAATTCGCTCTCTTTCAAAATGGTATCGCGGAAATAATTGGTAATGGGCACCTCAGCCGTGGGAATCAGGTACAAGCCGTCTTCCTGCACATGGTACATTTGTCCGTCTTTGTCCGGCAGCTGGCCCGTTCCGAAGCCGGAATCTTTGTTGATCACAATGGGTGGCTGCATTTCATTATAGCCCTGTTTTTCAGCTTCATCCAAAAAGAAATTGATTAAAGCTCTTTGCAGTTTGGCTCCCTTTCCTTTGTAAAACGGAAATCCGGCTCCGGAAACTTTATTACCGTTTTCGAAATCGATGATGTCGTATTTGCGAATCAGATCCCAGTGGGGGAGCGACCCTTCGGGCATATCGGCAGGTACACCGCTGGTTTCAGCTACTTCGTTGTCATCCGGACCGCCGCCCTGAGGTACCGACGGATGCGGGATATTGGGAAGGGTGACCAAAATCTGGTACTGGGCCTCTTCTTTTTGCTGCAGGGCCTCTTCCAGATCGCGGATGGCAGATTTTAAACCCGGTATTCCGGATTTGATTTCTTCTGCTTTTTGCTTTTCGCCCGACTTCATCAGGGCACCGATTTCGGAGGAAAGCCGGTTGAGTTCTTCCTGAAGCTTATTTAATTCTGCCTGTATTTCACGCCGCTTTTCGTCGTTTTCCAGCACAGCAGACAGAAGTTTATCGGCATCGGAAAGTCTTTTTTTGTTCAGTCCAGCCAGAACCCGGTCCTTATTTTCTCTAATTGTTTGAATTTCAAGCATTTGATTTGTTGTTTTGGTTTCACATTTTGGGGTTGAAAATTTCGGCCATCATACACCTGATGCTGCCTCCTCCCACAAACTCGATGGTGGGTATGGGCACAGGAACCAGCTCGCCGAAAGCCGACATTCTGTTCTTCTGCTCCGGTGTGAGGGCCCCGAAGGCCGTTTGAGAGAGCACCGTTATCGGATTTCCATGGCCATCCTTCACCTGCAAAAGGTTTCCGCAAAATCCGTCTTCCAGCTGTTTAATTCCAATGGTAACGAGGGTATGCGTCTGCAGCAAAGAGGCCCTCACCGTTTCACGCTCCACTACACCCGGAATACACTCCAGACATACCACGGCCATTTTCTCTCCGATGCTCATCACCACATTGGTGTGATAGTAGGGAAATCCTTTTGAGCTTCTGGTTTGAAAGAGGATGGCTTCGTAGCCCATTTTCCGCGCAAAAATTTCGGCCGCTGCCTTGTTGGTTCTTTCCGAAATGGCAGCATACATGATTTTATTTTTCCTGTCGAGAATCAGGCTGCCGGTACCTTCGAGGATGGCATTTTCGGGCAACATGGTTTCCCATTCCAATTCACCGTTGATGGCAAAACCGGCCTCCGAGATCAAAGCTTTCACTTGCGGCAACTGGCTGGTTTCGGCACGGCGGTTGGCAGTTTTCATAGGAAAAATATGCAACCGGCCTTCCCCGTCTGTTCCAAACCAATTGTTGGGAAAAACTGCATCGGGCATTTCTGTGTAATCCGCTTGTTTTTCGACCACCAACACTTCCACGCCCCTGGCTTTCAATATATTAACTGCATTTTCAAATTCGGTCAATGCTTGTTGGCCGGCGTTTCCTTCTTTCAGTGTATGCTGAAATTCATTGTCCCCGGCTGTTTGTTCATTAAACCGGAAATCTGCAGGTCTTACCATCAAGATGGCGTTGGTAATTTGCTGATCCATAAATGGATAAAAGAAAGGCTGAATCTTTGAAAGGTTATTTTAAACAGGCGGCAATTTAGGGCAATTATTTTTGGGTTTTGGCTTGGATTTACAGTAATCGGATGGTTTGTGACGCATCAGCAACCGAAGGATTCGGCGTTCAGGCAGATGCTGCCGTTTTACTGTTCAAAAAAAAATCCCGCCAACAGCGGGATTTTTTTTCGTTTTAAGTGGTTAATCGGATATGCAAACTAAATTTTGGGAAGACGGCTTTTTCTGGAAAAGCAAATGCATTCCACCGTTTTCCTGAGAAAATCGTAATATAAGGTGAGGTACAAAAATCCTGACATCATCCACAAAACCAGGATGTTAAATATCGGAGTATCCAGCTTCATCCCCATGAAATACTTGAAAGGGGCAAAAAAGTGGGCACGGGAGAAAACCTTATTTTTATCGGATGGCGCTTTGAAAATCGGGTCCACCATTTGCAGCAAACCTTGCTCGGTTTCCACGATTTTTCTGTCTTCATCGGCATTTTTCACATACCGCTCAATGCTGCCGTTGTGGTAGGCCATGCGTTGGAAATTCAATTGCGGAACACCTTTGAATTCTTCCTCCAGCTTGTTGAAGATCCGGGATTCTTCATCTGCGGCCAAGCGGGAAATATTGGAATAGTAGGTCCTCAGGCCGGAAACATAATTCTGCGCTTCCTGAAGTGTCTGAAAATCGACGCCCGGCTTTAGCGCTTCTGTCTTTTTGAAACTGAAAGCCGCATGGAGCTGATTTTCTTTGGACAACTCTGTTCTGAGCACCGCCATGTCACTTTCTATTTTTTCGCGGTGCTTATAAAGGCGGCTCTGTCCGTACTCCATGGCATACTGAATTTTAGACTCCAGCTCAGGAACCAGATAAATGAACTTGTCGTCGGCGGAATGCTTTTTGAATTTCGTTTCAAAAAATGCGCTGTTGTAGGCATTGTCTTTGTAAAACGACACCATCATTCCCTCATATGCCCAGCGAGAGGCCATGATTTCGGATACCACCGGAACATCGGTATGATCCTTAATGTCGGGATTGATCCGGCTGAATTTGATGACAATTCCTCCTAAAACAAGCTGCGGAATGAGCAACACAGGGATAAGGATATAAATGGTAACCGCCTGGTTGAAAGCTGAGGAGATATTGAGACCCAGCAAATTGGCAAAGCAGGAGGCTGAGCAAAGCAGAGCCATCTGAGCGAAGGAAAATTGTCTGATTTCCAACACATAAGCCGAAACCAACCAGAAGGCCAGGGTTTGAAAGGCCGAGATTCCAAACAGAATCAGGACCTTGGATGTGAGGTAGCTGCTTCGGGATAAATTGAGAAACTTTTCCCTTTTCAGAATTTTCCTGTCGTGAAAAATCTCTTCCGCACTGACGGTGAGTCCGAGAAACAGGCAAACAATGATGGAAATGAAGATAAAAACCGGCATATTTTCATTTTCGGAAAAGGCATAATGGCCACCTGTATATTTATCAATGCTGTAATAGCGGTTTATCATGGCAAGAATAAAGCCCAGCAGCGGGGCTTGAAGCAAATTGATGGCCAGGTATTGGCGGTTGTTCAGTTTTGAGCGAACATCCCGATTGATGAAAACCCCGAATTGTCTGGCCCAGCCGGAATGGACAATGGCCTGCAAGCCGGATTTTCGGGGCTTTTTCAGGGGCTCGGGCTTGTAGGATTTCCGGAATTCCTGGTACCACTCGTAGGGCAGTACCTTGCGTTCACGGGTATATCGTCCAAATTCTGTCACCCTTTTGGCCTCGATCAGATCAAAAATTTGTTCCGGATTCACATGCCCGCACTCGAAACAGTAGGCATGGTCCTTGTTGAGCTGATTGGTTTTGTTTTTGAAATAAACAATGGCTTCAATCGGATTGCCGTAATAGATAGGGAAACCACCTGTATCCATAATCAGCAGGCGGTCGAACATCTTGAAGATTTCCGAAGAAGGCTGATGGATGACCACAAAAACCAGTTTTCCCAGCAGGCTCAGCTCCTTCAGCAATTCAATGATACACAGCGAATCCCGGGAGGAAAGCCCGGAAGTGGGCTCATCAAGAAAAAGTATACCGGGAGCCCGAAGCAATTCCAGGCCGATGTTCAGACGCTTTCTTTCGCCTCCTGAAATCATCTTGTCAAGAGAGTTTCCGACCCGAAGGTGGGCAATTTCAGAAAGTCCCAGGTCTTCAAGGGTCTTCGATACCAGATCATTCAGTTCTTCCTCCGACTTGGAATCAAAGCTGAGTTTTGCCGCATAATATAAGTTCTGAAAAACGGTTAACTCCTCGATAAGCAAATCATCCTGAGGTACATATCCGATTATACCCTCCAGTTTCTTGTGGTCCTGGTGCAGGTCAAGCCCATTGATCCGGATTTGTCCTTTGGCGGGTTTCAGGTTGCCGTTGAGAACCTCCAATAAGGTGCTTTTTCCGGAGCCGCTTGCGCCCATGAGCCCCACCAGCCGGCCGGAGGTTTCCTTAAAACTGAGCTCCTGAAGGCCCACTTTGCCGTTGGGAAATCTGTACACTACCTGATCGACCTCAAAATGGATCTGATCTTTTTCCTTATCTTCCAGAAACCGGGAAATGATATCAGAATAGTAAATGGGATCAGAATCGTCGCCTTTGATGAGACCACCTGAAGTAAAGTTGTACACCTCATCCTCCAGCATTTCTACCCCGTTGAGGGTGATGCTTTGGCCACCTGAATATTTGATGTGGTAAGAACCGGAGTCCTCCAGTTTGAGAATGGCGATGTAGCCGGGAATTTGCTCGGAGTAAATATGCTTGCTGTGCCGGAACCGGGCTGTCTGTGAAGAAGATATGACCAGCACATTTTGCGAATCGGGTTCGAGGCCCTGCGACTTTTTACTGAAGGTCAGGATTTGGTGAAACTCTTCATGGGTAACATGGAAAACTTCTGCCACCGAATGCAAAAATTCCAGCTCCTGAGGTTGAATGTACCTGCCCGAATCAAGAAGTGAAATAAGGACAATAATGACATTTAATTTTTGCTGCTGATTGAGTTCCTGATTCAGATTATGGCATAGCAATACCATTCTGGAGGACTCTCTGACAGAAAAAGTACCTTCGTTCTCCTCCCGGGAAAACTTGCTTCTCCCGGTTGCAGAAAATTTATCCAAATAGTCGTCGAACAACTGAAGATAATCTTCGGGCTGGTCCAGACTGAGTTGGTGCTCAAGGAAAAGCCTGACAATTTCCCTGACCTTTTCCCGGTCCTGATGAAATTTGGAGGCGATGGCAAATAACTGAATGAGGCTTAAAAGCAGAGGCTCACTCATTTTTCTTTTAAAATGATACAGTTGGTAGCATGGCCAAAACATCCCAAGGCATTTTGGCACTGATAAACAGGGTATTAAAACTTTGGAGAGATTCAGACCAATATGTTGAAAGGTTCAACGTATTGTGTCTTACTCCCCCGTTTCTTAAAACATCAGGTGGAATGAGACGGGCTTATTCCACTTGATAAGACAAAAGTAGGCTGAGGCCGGGAAGCGTCGATACCGAGAAACCCGGCTTTCTTACACGAATGATGATTGCAGAGAGTAACCTGAAATATCTGTAAAACTGGCTCGCTTGTATTCAAGTATTACTTTAAGCGAAGGAGGAAAATGGTCAAGTTTTCAATCAGAAAAAAATTCATTTCAAAAAGGGTACCGGAAAACCACATGTGGCCCGTTCAGATTTTTCCCAAACCGGAAAAGTATTTTTTACCTGTTTTTGTAGAACTTCAGAATCAAATCTGACACATAGTCTACTTCTTCATCCTTCAAACCCGGGTACAAGGGCAGGCTCAAACTGGTTTGCGCCAATTCCTCTGCAATGGGAAAACTGCCTGGATTATAGCCACTTGAACGATAGGCCTCCTGCAAGTGCGGAGGAATGGGATAGTGGATTACGGTTTTTACCCCGTTTTCATCCAGATATTTCTGAAGCGCATCCCGCTGAGGGGTCCGGATAACAAAAAGGTGGAAAACATGGCTGGCATCCGGGTGAATATAAGGAAGTACAACAGGTCCCTTGCTGAGGTTGGACAGATACCGTTGGGCAAGACGGATTCTTTCCTGTGTCCATTGGCCGATATATTTCAGCTTCAGGGAAAGCAAGCCGGCCTGCAGTTCATCTATGCGGTTGTTGTAGCCCTTTACCATGTTGTGGTAGCGCTTTTCGGAGCCATAATTCCGCCAAACTTTGCACAAATATGCAAGCCCATCATCCTGGGTGGTAATGGCACCGGCTTCTCCCAATGCGCCTACATTTTTGGAAGGATAGAAACTGGTGGCATTGGCATGGCCGAATGCGCCGGTTTTTACGCCTTTGAATGTGGCAGCATGTGCCTGGGCATTGTCTTCCACCACCTTCAGCCCATACCGGCCGGCCAGATTCATAATGCTTTCCATTTCACAAGCCTGCCCATAAAGGTGAACCGGCATGATGCACCTGGTTTTCGGACCGATGTTCTTTTCAATTTCTTTCGGAGAGATATTGTAGGTTTTCTCATCCGGTTCGGCAAAAACCACCCTTGCCCCTGCCATTTCCACAGCAAGGGCAGTAGCGATATAGGTATTGGAAGGAACGATGACCTCATCCCCCGGCCCGATTTCCAATACTTTGAGGGCGATATGCAGGGCGTCGAGGCCATTGGAAATGCCAATGGCATGTTTTACCTCATTGAATTGCGCATAATCTTCTTCGAAGGCAGCTGTCATTTTTCCCAGCACATAGTATTGAGAATCATAAAATTGCTCAAAAACCTGCATGGCTTCTTTTTTCAAGGGGCCATGCTGTGCAGAAAAGGACAAAAAAGGAATTTCCATTATGAAATTGATTTTGAAAAAATGTGGAAGATTGAGCCCAGCTTAAATCCGAGCTTTTCGCAGTTGTGGATAACGGCTCCGTTGGTAGACTGTGTGGTCATTACCAAACACTTACCTGATTGTGCTTTGGCATAATACAAAGCCGAAAGACAGAGCGGGTAGTGCCAGCCTCTGTTGGCAGGCAGGCAGGCAGTTAGCGGGATTCTGAATAGGTTTCCTGCGGGAAAAAGCGGCTCTTTCAGCCGGGCCAAGGCAACAAAGGATGCGGGCGGTTCAGCCAGATCCGGAACAAAAACCCTTTCGGCAAAACCATTGACACAATTTTCAATGTAGGCCTCCAGATAGCGGTTGGTATCCGATTCCGAAAAAAAAGAATCGGCATGGTAGCGGTCGTAAATATTTATTGCCTGCGATGCCACAGTTTTCAGATTGGAAATGTCACCTGCACCTGCGAATCTGGATTGAAGCGACTCGGCCGGAAGATTATCAAGCATGTGAAAATAGGTGAGTCGCGTTTCGATGAGGGCAAATCCGTTTTGCTGTAAAACCGGGAATAGGTCCACTGCTTCAGCCGGAACCTCTGCAAACATCTGACCCTTTTGAATACGGGGAAAACCAGGTCGGTTACCGCTTTTTTCATCCCAAAACAGAATTTTAAAAATGTCTTTCCCGAAAAACGAGGAATCCCAATCCAGTTTTTTTATTGAAAAGCCCTTTTTGATTTCTTCTTCGGGGATGCTGTTTTCAAAAACCTGAAAATCAGCTTCAAAATGTCTTTTGAGAAAAGAAAGCGGATGCCAGGAAAGGAAGGACATGTATGCTCAGGACCTGTTTTTTCGGTATGCTGTAAATTCCTCGTAATCGCGGATGTAGTCAGCCGGGTCATACATATGCGATGCCAAAACCAGGCATACAGAGCCCGATGAAAAATTGAGTTCAGAAGCCCAAATGGAAGGCGGAATGAGTAATCCATGGTACGGTCTGTTCAGAAATACCTGGCGCTTGCAGGTGCCGTCATCCATTTGCACCTCAAAACTACCGGAGGCCGGAATGAGAAACTGATAGCATTCTTTGTGCGCATGGGCTCCTCTGGACTCGCCGCCCGGAATATCATACAGATAGAAAATCCTTCTCACCTCAAAAGGCAAATGAATATTGTTCTCAATGGGAGAAATGTTTCCCGCCCTGAACTGAATACAGGGAAGTGAGATAACTGAAGCATCAAATATGGATAGTAACTGGCTCATAATGGGGTACTTCGGAATTGTTCGAAATCCCGGATGTAATCGCCTGCATCATACAAAGAGGATGAAGCAACAAGACAAACGGAATTGGTTGAAAAGTTTTCCATATGCCGCCACAGCATTTTGGGAAGGTAAAGGCCAAAGTAGCTCCGGTTCAAATGAAAGGTAAATTCATCTCCGTTTTGGTTGCGGATTTTGACATCAAAACTTCCGGACAGCGCCACAATAAACTCATCCTGAGTTCGGAAAGCATGACCGCCTCTGGTTTCCCCTCCGGGCACATCGTAAATAAGATATGTCCTTTTTATTTCAAAAGGGATGTGGTTGCTGCTTTCAAAAAAAGACAGGTTTCCTCTGGGGTCAAGGATTTTTGGCAGGGTTATTAATCTTGGATTCAAATCAGACGGTTGTGGTTTCGTGTTTCTTTTGATTCAAAATGTATTCCTCCATTTTCTTTTTCATATCCATTATTCTGATATAGATATGCTGGGGTAAAAATCTTCTGTAGGTATATATAAATAAGAAAGTTGGCCAAAAAGTCATACCGATAAATGCATAAATTCCGGGCAGGTCACCCCCGCGCAAAAGCGGAACCAAAGATGCAATGGTGATGCCCTTGACCAGGTGCCGAATATCAGAATTGTATTTCAATGAGGAAATCATGATTCGATTGACCAAATAGGCATAAATAATACACAAAATAATAATACCTGTCACCCCCCCCTCACCATAAAAAGTTCCGTACAGAGATTGCGAAATGCCCACGGAGCCGCCACCCATATTGTCATTGAGTCCGAGCTTGTTTGCATAGCCACCCAAAGGCTTCCCCGACCACCAGCTCCGGGGAATGGGTCGATACAGGATTTCAAGATGTTCGGAACCATAGTGGTATTGCAGGTGCTGGGGATAAACCTGCAGCACCATCATGAATCCATCGAGCATGGTGGCATCTTCAGTAGATTTATTTCTGTCCCAGGCCAAAGAAAGCTTTTGAAACCAGGACATCTGGCTGACATCGGTTCTTCTCTTTACGCCAGCAAGCCCGAATGCGAGGGAAAGAATAAGTCCTCCGATAAGATAAATCCTCATTTTAAAGAACGGATTTTTGTCACCAACCAGAATAATGGCTATTGTAATCGACCAGGATAAAAACTGGAATCTCCCTGATGTTGAATAGGTTAGAGAAGAAGCAAGAAAAATGATTAAACCAAATATCAATTTGGGAATGAACTGTGATTTTAATTCGTAATTTTTAAAAACCAGATAAATCAATGGAATTACCCCGCCGAGAGCAAAGCCCATCATAACCAAGTATGACCCCCCAAGGGCAACACTTCCCCCGCTTGCCAGAAAGGACAATACAAAGGTTCTTTTGGCGTAAAAACTTAATGAAGTCACTACCACAAATGAGAAAAGAATTCTCATCTGATATTTCCCAAGAAAAAAATTCAAGGATTTTTGATCATCAATAAATTTCTCAGGGGGCTTTCTGGCCATTCCAAATAAAAAATAGGCAATACAAAAAACTGTTGTTCCCCAAAAAAAATAATTAAGTGCCTGAAGACCAAGCTCATTGGTCAGATTAAAAATGTTTTTTGAATACGCCACTTTAACCCATTTTTCAGCACCGGATACCACTAAAGTATAGCGGTTCAAGCCGGATGTATAGAAAAAAATAACAAAAAGCAACAATACCTCATCGTTCTTGATGATGAAGAAAATGAGGGCCAAAAGTCCCAGAAACATAGTGCCTGTCAATATGTTATCCGGAGTCAGCATGCCCTATGAAAGATTAATTTGTTGGTTGAGCCAGCGAAGGGGAATATCTCCTGTCAGACACTGGAGGTAATCTTCTTCCAGACAGGGAATTTTCTCGGAGACCCCATCTGTTCCGGTTATTTCCATCCACCATTTCCCGGAGGCATTGCTTCTGAAAAATACAATCTCTCCGTCCGGAACTCCGGTAACCATGACACTGATTCTGCTGGCTACTGAGGGAGAAAAACTCAAATCATCAGAGCGGTGATAATAGCCCTCGATAAAGTACCACAGCATGGTGGCCAGAACAGAGGCACTCACATCGCGGTAGTCATGGGAGGGATTGCACTCGAAAAGTCCGAAAGCCGAAAGTTGTGAGCTGCTGCCTGCATACCAGGCCATCTGACAGGCTTCCTCACCGGTGAGGCCAAATGGATAGGCCAGGGCATTGGCCGGGGCATCCCCCATTTTAATAGCTCCGACATCGAAGCTGAGAAAATCAGCACTTCGGATAAGGGGCTCAGTTGCCATGAAATTGTCCCTTATTTCTCCGACCCGCATCTTAAAGTGATGGTGCTGGTCTATAGCAGCTAAAATGTTTTCATCCATCAGATAGGTTTGATAGCCCAGATGAATATAGCGACGGATGGAATTTTTATGCCGGGTTAGAATGCGGCCGATGTGGTGGTGAGCCATTCCCATGTGGGCGCTGGGCTCGGTGTCCGAACGGCTGTCCACATTGGCAAGGGTAATGGCTTTGCCCAATTCCTCATAGGCCAAAACCACGGGCAAAGTATGGTCGTGGGTTCCGCCTATGATGATGGGAATGACCTGATTTTCAATCAAAATCCGAACCACTTCCTTCAGTCGGAGGTGGGAATCTTCCAAACTTTCTCCGGGTCTCAGGTTGCCCAGGTCGCAAACCTTGTACTTCATATTGGAGGCCCGAAGTCCGTAAAGAGCGCGCCGGATGTGGTCTGCACCTCCGTATGCTCCTTCGTTTGAAGGGTTCCCCCTGTCTTCCAATATTCCCACGATGGCCAAATGGAAGCTTTGAAAATCAGGAAACTCCTCAGCGTGAACTTTGATGCGCTGAGCCAAATAGCTGTAATGCTCAAAACCAAACCATATTTCCGGAGAAACGGGGTCGAATAACAAGGAAAGGCCCTGACTTGCCACGAAGGTTGAATGCTTAAATGCCGATACAAAGGTGACAAAAATCAAAAAAAACCACTAGAAACTTTTTTTATGCCGAAAGTTTCCGGAGTTTTGCCCCGTATCAGCGTTTTCCCGATTCTTCTACTTGGAAACCAAAAACAAAATTCTCGGCAAAAGCGAAGAGCTCTTCATGCGTTTTGGCATCAAGAGCATCACCATGGACGAGGTGGCCAGCCACTGCAACATTTCCAAAAAAACCATCTACCAGTATTTTCCTGATAAAGATGCACTGGTGAAGGAGGTGATGGAGCGCCACATGCAGGAAGACATCTGCATGATTCAGTCGCTGTATGATGAAAACTGCTCTGCTCTGGAGGAGGTGCTGAAAATTTCAGAATTCATGAACAAAGACATGTCCGAAATTCATCCTTCGGTATTGTTTGACCTGAAAAAATACCACAGCGCTGCCTACGAAGTTTTTGAGAAACACCGGGACACCCATTTTATGGATACCGTGGCCCGAAATCTGGAGCGCGGCATTCAGGAGGGGGTTTACCGGAAAGAAATTGATGTTAAAGTATTTGCCCGTCTGCGGGTCATCGAAATTGAGGCAATGTTCAACCCCGGCCTGCTGAACGGAAAAGAATTCAATCCGGCCCGGGTGCAACTTCTTTTTATCGACCATTTTGTAAGGGGTTTGGTTACTCCCAAAGGTCTGGAAGAGTGGGAAAGAATTTCACAGCCCTTGTTTCAGGTTATTCGTTAAAAATTTGATTTTCAAAAGATTAAGATGAGATTTATAAAAATAAATTTATTTCTGATTGCTTTTTTGCCTTGCGGCTCTGCATGGGCACAGAAAAATTTTTCTGCCCGGGATGCGGTAAAGTATGCCATGGAGCACAACCCCAATGTAAAAAATGCCCAAATCGAAACCCGTGTGGCCGATGCCAAAGTTTCGGAAACCATCGGTATAGGTCTTCCCCAGATATCGGGCTCTGCTACATTGCTTCATTATCCACAAGTTCAGGCATTTGTGATCGAAAATACCGGGGTTCCGCCGTTTGCCAATCCCGATTTGAAAATTGGTGACCCCATTGCCCTTGCCCTTCAATTACAAAATACCTTTACCGGTTCGCTTGAAGCAAGGCAAATGATTTTCAACGGCTCCTATCTGGTAGGTCTGAAGGCTTCAAAAACCTACAAAGAGCTATCGGCCAAGCAATTGAAACAAGCAAAGGAGCAGATTGCCGAAAGCGTGCTAAAAAGCTATTACAGTTTGCTGGTAAATGAAGAAAAATCCCGTTTGCTGGACTTAAATATTTCCAGGCTGGATTCCACCTTCCGTGAAACACAGCAATTATTTAAAAACGGATTTGCAGAACAAATTGACTTGAACCGGCTTCAGGTAACGCTCAACAACCTCAAATCTGAAAAACAAAAAACCAAAAGAATGCTCACCCTGGCTTCCTGCTTTCTGAAGCTGCAAATGGGCATGTCGGTGAATGACTCCATTGTGCTGACTACCCGGTTGGATGAAGTCAATACCAATGAAATTGTTCCGGCCAACACCACCATTGACTATGCCAGAAGGACGGACTATTCCATTCTGCAAACCCAGAAGTCACTTGCAGGCCTGCAGGTTCAGAACATCCGGTCCGGCTATTTGCCAAGCCTCTTTGGTTTGGCCACATTGGGCTTTAATTCGGCTGCTTCCAGATTTTCAAACCTTGGAAATATCGGACAGCGTGACCGCTATGTACCCTACAGCTATATAGGCCTCAATCTGAGCGTTCCCGTGTTCGATGGCATGCAGAAAAAGTTCCAACTCACCCAGAAAAGACTGGAAATTGAAAAAATCAACAATGGCTTCAAGCAATTGGAAAATGCCATAGACCTGGAGCTGAATCAAGCCAACATCAACCTGGCCAATGCCCGAACCAATTTGGACATACAGGAAAGAAATCTGAATCTGGCCAAAGAGGTGGTTCGGGTTTCGAAGGTAAAATACAAACAAGGTGTAGGCTCCAATCTGGAAGTAACCAATGCCGAAAGCGACCTGAAAGAAGCTCAAACCAACTATTATACAGCACTTTACGATTTTATGGTTGCCAAAATTGACCTCGATAAAGCACAGGGACAACTCATCCTCGAATAAATCAGTCCGTACAACCTGAAACTGCTCAACTCAGCCAAAACAAATCATCGCCATGCCGCCGCAGATACGAGAAAAATTCATTGACATTTTCAAAAGGCACTTCCACATCATGCCGGGGCAACTCCGCAACCGGAAATACCTGGACGACCTGGGCCTTACCAAAATAGAACAGCTCGAAATGCTGAACTATGTAGAGGAAGAATTCAAAATCAAATTATCGGAAACCGATGAAAAGAAAATCAAAACGGTGGGAGACACCCTTTCTGTTCTTCAAAAACACATTCACTAAAAAAACCTGATTTAAAGTCATGATGAAAAACATCTTCATTTTACTCACAGGCATTTGTTTGCTGGCATCCTGCTCGGATAAGCAAGCCGGCGACCTGGACCAGAAAAAAGACAGACTGGCCGAACTCAAATCCAAAAAACAGGATATTGAAAAAGAAATGGCCGTTTTAGAGGCCGAGATAGCCCGGCTCGATACCAGCGCCAGTCCCGCACTAAAAATCAAAACCGTGAAAACCACAGGTTTAGCGCCTGAAGTATTCCGGCATTTCATCAGTGTACAGGGTTATCTGGAAGCGGAAGACAACCTGATGGTTTCTTCCAAAATGCCGGGAATGATTACCGCATTAAGAGTAAAAGAAGGCGATATGGTATCGCAGGGACAGGTAATTGCCGTGCTGGACGATGAGGTTCTCCGAAAATCCATCGATGAGGTAAAAACAGGACTGGAGCAGGTAAATATCCTTTTTGAAAAACAGAAAAATCTGTGGGACCAAAAGATAGGAACTGAATTTCAATACCTTAACCTGAAAAATCAGAAAGAAGGTCTGGAGAAGAAGCTTATCACCCTTAAAAGTCAGCAGAGCCAGAATCTGGTGACAGCTCCTTTTGCCGGGATGATTGATGAGGTGTATGCCAAGGCGGGTTCCATGGCCTCTCCGGGTGTTCCGCTGGTGCAACTGGTGAATACCTCCCGCCTCAAAGCCACGGCCAAAGTGCCCGACTCTTATGTGGCCTTTGTAAAAAACGGCGATAAAGTAAATCTGGAGTTTCCTGATCTGAACAAAACCATACAAGGCAGCATCAGCTTTGTGGGGCGGGTGGTAGACCCTCTCTCCCGTACCTTCAAAATTGAGGTAAAATTGCCTCCGGGGTCTCCTGATCTGAAACCCAACCTGCTGACCCTGGTCAGGATCAATGACAAAACCCTTCCTGCGGCCATCGTAATTGAAGAAAATATCATTCAGCCTACGGAAGACGGCAAGATTGTATTTGTAGCAGGCGAGGAAAAGGGCAGGAAAGTTGCCCGGCAAAGGATGGTTACCACGGGGCTGTCTTTCGGCGGAAAGGTGGAAATTATTTCCGGCCTTTCGGCTGGAGATCAGCTGATTACCACCGGATATCAGGATTTGTTCGACAACCAGCCGGTCAGCTTCTGACCCGATAGACCCGACATCCATGCATCAGAAAGAATTCAAACCGACTTCCTGGTCGATAGAAAATAAAACGACAATTTACATTGTCACTTTTATCATCTCCATCGCCGGGATTTTCATTTACAACAAGCTGCCCAAAGAGCAGTTTCCCGATATTGTGATTCCGCAGTTTGTGGTTTCTACCATCTATCCCGGTACCAGCCCCGAAGATATTGAAAACCTGATAACCAAGCCGATAGAGAAAAAACTAAAATCGGTTTCCGGGATTAAAAAGGTGACTTCCCAATCCATTGCCGATTTTTCGATGGTGATGGTGGAGTTCAATTCGGATGTGAAGGTTCCTGTTGCCAAAACCAAAGTACAGGATGCCATAGACAAGGCAAAATCGGAGTTGCCCAACGACCTCGACAATGACCCTGCAGTTCAGGAGGTGGACTTTTCGGAATTCCCGATTATGAACATCAACATCTCGGGCAATTATTCTCTGGATAAGCTGAAAAAATATGCTGAGATTTTTCAGGATGAAATAGAAGCCCTGCCGGAAATCACCCGTGTGGACCTGATCGGCGCCCTGAACCGTGAAATTCAAATCAATGTGGATGTGTACCGCATGCAGGCTGCCGGTTTTTCGTTTCGGGATATCGAAGGGGCCGTGGCCGCTGAAAATATCAACATTTCGGGAGGAGAGCTCAATGTGGCAGATGTACGCCGGACCCTGCGCATTACAGGCGAATTTAAGGACATGGAGTCGATCCGCAATATTGTAGTACGCTCAGCCACAGGGGCTTCGGTTTTGCTCAGGGATATTGCCGAAGTAGAGGATGCCTATGCCGAGCGGCAGGATTTTGCCAGGCTCGAGGGCAAATCGGTGATTACCCTGAATGTAATCAAAAGGGGGGGCACGAATCTGATTGCCGCTTCAGACAAGATCCAGGAAATATCAGACAAACTGAAAGCCGAAAAACTTCCGAAAGGAGTGGATGTGGTGCTTACCGGCGACCAGTCGGATGCTACCCGTGTGCAGCTGAACGATTTGATCAACTCGGTTATCCTCGGGTTTATTTTCGTGGTACTGGTTCTCATGTTTTTCATGGGTACCACCAACGCCATTTTTGTTGGACTTGCGGTACCGCTTTCGGTCTTGCTTGCCTTTCTCTTTATGCCCTCGCTGGGCTATTCGCTCAATGTTATTGTGATGTTTTCCTTCCTTCTGGGATTGGGCATTGTGGTAGACGATGCCATTGTGGTTATAGAAAATACCCACAGAATTTTGCATCAGCATAAGGACTACTCCATTATGAAAGCAGCCAAAGAAGCAGCCGGCGAAGTGTTTTTGCCCGTATTGTCTGGAACCCTTACCAATGTGGCACCTTTTTTTCCCCTGCTTTTCTGGCCGGGTATTGTGGGTGAATTTATGAAGTATCTCCCTGTCACCCTGATCATTACCCTGTT
>CANHCT010000030.1 GCA_947459175.1 Hymenobacteraceae bacterium | reverse complement strand
CTAATATTGCAGACCCATGGATTATGCCTACATCAAAGCCCTGCACATCATTTTTGTGATTACCTGGTTCAGCGGGCTGTTTTATCTGGGCAGGTTGCTCATTTACAACCGGGAAGCCGCCGACCGTCCGGAACCGGAAAAAGAAATCCTGCTGCGGCAATTGGGCATCATGAGCAGGCGCCTGCTTTTTGCCATCACCTGGCCCTCGGCCATTCTGACCTGGGTTTTCGGCGTCTGGCTTGTGCGTTTGTACCCCGGCTGGCCGGTCTGGCTCCTGATAAAAATTGGTCTTGTAGTCTTGCTGAGTCTGTATCACATCAGCCTGCATAGCATTTACCGCAGTCAGGCTCAGGGTGTTTTTGGCTGGTCGGGCTTCGGATTGCGGATTTGGAATGAGGTGCCCACCGTTTTTCTGATTGCCATTGTGATGCTGGTGGTGGTAAAGCAAAACATCAGCCTGCTGTATGGACTTGGGGGATTGATGGTAATAATGCTCGTGTTGCTTCTGGCCATTCGCCTTTACAAAGCAATTCGGGAAAAATCCTGATTTTCACGTATCTACCATAATCAAAAGCCCTTTCAGGTATTCTGATTCGGGCTGAAAAAGGTTGATGGGATGATCGGCTGACTGGGTAAAAAAGCGGACAATCCGGGCACTGCGGCCGGCATCGGCGGCAGCGGCAAAAATAATTTTTCTGAACAGGTCAGCGTCGATGTGCTGAGAACAGGAAAAAGTAGCCAGCAAGCCCCCGGCTTTTATTTTTTTGAAAGCATGCAGGTTGATTTCCTTGTAGCCCCGGGCCGCATTATCTACGGCCGTTTGGGTTTTGGCAAAGGCGGGCGGGTCGAGAACAACCATATCAAAATCATCGGGCATGGTTCTGAGGTAATCGAAGCAATCCATGGCCAGGGCTTTATGCCCTTTGAAACCCGGAAAATTAAGGGCAACATTTTTTTCGGCCTGCTCACAGGCATCCCGGGAGATGTCCACCGAAACCACCTCTTCGGCACCGCCCGAGATGGCATATACCGAAAATCCACCTGAGAAAGAGAAGGCATTGAGCACCTTTTTTCCGGCCGACAATGATTTGATAATCTGACGGTTGTCTCTTTGGTCGATAAAAAAACCCGTTTTCTGACCCGATTCTACATCTACCTCAAATTGAAGACCGTTTTCCAATGTAGCCACCCCATTGGCCGGTTTTTCATTCAGCCATTTTCCTGTTTTCCAGCGGGCATGTTTATGAAAAACAAAGGGAAACCCCATTTCATTCAGAATCTGCTTCCAGGTTTGGTGCCACTGCCCTGTTGCATCTATAGTGGTCTGTAAAACAGCTGTTTTTCCCCCATAAATATCTACAATGAGGCCGGGCAATTCATCACCTTCGGCATGAATTAGCCTGAAGGTATCGGTTTGGGAAAAATCCAAAAACGATTTGCGGTAGGCAAATGCCCGCAAAAACCTCTGCCTCCAGTAATCCGGGCCAAATTTCGGATTTTCTAATTGTCCAAAATGAAATACCCGGCATACCAACTGGCTATCCGGATCGGTAAAACCATAACCAAGGATATTGCCCTTATCATCCAATACATCGGTAATCCCAACCGTCTGTGGATGAGAATTTTGGGCTACTGCACCCTGATATATCCAGGCGTGACGCCGGAGCACCGGCTTGCTTCTGCCGGGTTTTAGTGTTAGTTGGGGCATAAATGAAAAATGGCCATGCAAGACCGCCGGGGGTCAAACATCGCCATTTTATTGGGAGTAAAAACTACAGAGACCGTTTTGTTTCTCTTTCTTCAAACGACTCGATGGTATCGCCTACCTGAATGTCGTTGAAGTTTTTGATTTTCAGACCGCACTCGTATCCGAATTTCACCTCCGATACATCGTCTTTGAATCGTTTCAGGGCCTCGAGTGCTCCGGTGTGGATTACAATTCCGTCCCGGATTACGCGGATACCGTTGTTTCGCTTGATATAACCTTCGGTCACATAGCAACCGGCCACATTGCCCACCTTGCTGATCTTGAACACCTCCCGGATGTCGACATTTCCGACAATCACTTCTTCCACTTTCGGAGCCAGCATGCCTTCCATGGCATCCTTGATGTCGTTAATGGCATCGTAAATAATGGAGTACAGTTTGATTTCAATCTCCTCATTTTCTGCCTGCCTTCTCGCCTGGGCAGATGGCCTTACCTGGAAACCGATGATGATGGCATCGGAGGCTGAGGCAAGCATTACATCGGCCTCTGAAATCTGGCCTACAGCCTTGTGCAGGATACGAACGGCTACTTCGTCGGTAGAAAGTTTCAGGAGGCTATCGGCAAGGGCTTCCACAGAACCATCCACATCGCCTTTGATAATGAGGTTGAGTTCTTTGAAGGTACCAAGGGCAATCCTTCTGCCGATTTCGTCGATGGTGATGTGCTTTTTGGTGCGGATAGATTGCTCACGCTGAATCTGTTCCCGCTTGTTGGCAAGCTCTTTGGCCTCCCTTTCATTTTCCATTACATTGAACTTATCACCGGCCTGCGGTGCATTGTTCAACCCCAGCACCTGAACCGGTGTGGAGGGACCTGCCGACTCAATCCGGCTGCCGGTATCGTCGTACATGGCCTTCACTTTTCCGTAGATGGAGCCGCAAAGCATAAAATCTCCGACCTTGAGGGTACCGGTTTGCACCAGAACGGTGGCCACATATCCGCGACCTTTATCGAGAGAGGCTTCGATGATGGTACCCTGCGCCAATCTGTTTGGATTGGCCTTAAGTTCCAGAATATCAGACTCCAGAATAACTTTTTCAAGCAGGTCTTCTACTCCGTTTCCTTTTTTGGCCGAAATTTCCTGACACTGGTATTTACCACCCCAGTCTTCTACAAGGATATTGATTTGGGCCAACTCCTCTTTTATCTTTTCTGGATTGGCTGCTGGTTTATCAATTTTATTTATGGCAATAACGATGGGAACTCCTGCAACCTGAGCGTGGTTGATGGCTTCCTTGGTTTGGGGCATTACTGCATCATCGGCGGCTACCACAATGATGACCACATCGGTAACCTTGGCACCACGGGCCCGCATGGCAGTAAATGCCTCGTGACCAGGAGTATCCAAAAAGGTGATGCTTCTGCCGGATTCGGTCATAACATCATAGGCTCCGATGTGCTGGGTAATTCCCCCTGCTTCAGATGCCACCACTTTGGTTTTGCGGATATAATCGAGCAGAGAGGTTTTTCCGTGGTCCACATGGCCCATGATGGTGACAATGGGTGCACGACCTGTCAGGTCTTCTTCGGCGTCCGGAATTTCTTCCACCACCTCTTCCTCTTCGGACGGGAAGGTTGCCTCAAAGCCAAACTCATCAGCAATGATGGTCAGCGCTTCGGCATCGAGACGCTGGTTGATGGATACAAACATACCCAGATTCATACAAGTCATGATAACCTGCTGAACGGGCACATCCATTAAGGAGGCCAAATCCGCCACGGAAACAAATTCCGTTAGCTTCAGCACCTTTGAAACCTCCTGATTGTCAAAATTTTGTCTGTCAGACTTATCTCTGCTTTTCTTTTTCTGCCCTCTGCCTCCGCCGCGGCTCATGGTAGCACGGATATTTCCGGCAATTTCGCGGCTGGAAAAGCCAGGCTTGTTGTCCCCCGGCCGACCTGCACCTTGACGATTGCCTGTAGCAGGCTGATTGCCACGACCTTGTCCGCGGAAACCATCGCGCTGGCCCTGCTGACCCTGGGCCGGCTTTTGACCATCGGGCCTGGGGGTCTGACCTGTGTGCGGTCCTTTTTGCTGGGATGCATCACCGCCTTTCTGAAAGTCCCGGTTCTGAACAGCACCGGTGGAACCACCTACCTGAACAGGACCGGTTTTCAGTCGTTTGCGTTTCCTTTTTTCACCTTCCGAAATCGAAGTTTTTGGCTTTGCTTCAAATGCTTTGAGATCGATTTTACCCAAAACCGTCAAACCCTTCAACTGGTCAGCTCCGGCCTTGATTACTTCATCCGGAGCCTGTTCAACAGGTTCCGAAATGGTTGCTTTTTCTACCGGAGGCGGCGTTTCTGCCACCGGCTCGGGCTTACTGACTTCGGCAGGAGCCGAAACCACTGCTTCAGCAGGGGTTTCTTTCTCAGGAACTTTGGCAACTTCTTCCTTAACTTCTTCTTTTACAGGAGTCTTGGCAACTGCTTTTTTTCCTGATGCCGGTTCTTTTGAAGGTTTTTTCTTTTCCGAAAGGTCTATTTTACCCAAAACTTTCAAGCCCTGCACCTGAGATTCAGCCCGAATGACTTCGGGAGTCGCCGGCTCTTCCGGTTTTTTAACCTCTTTCGGCGTTTCGGCAACCGGCTCAGGCTTCACAGCAGGCTCCTCCGGTTTTGGAGGAGCAGGTACCGGAGCAGGGGGTGGCACAACTACCTTTGCCTCAGGAGCTTTGACCGGAGGAGGACTTACAGGAGGTGGCGGTGTAACAGGTGGCTTGGGTGTATTCAAACCCGGAACCTGCCTTCTGAAAAGGGGCTCATCCAGATCGTCACCGGGCAGTTTGCGCCTTTCTTTGTGCGCATCCCCCTCAATGACAATTTTCTCGTTGTGCTTGTGCCCAAGAGAAATACCTGAGGCTTCCTTTTTCTCCTGTGCCGAAGAAGAGTACTCCTTACGCAGCATATCAAGTTCTTCCTGGGTAAGCTTTGCCACAGGGGACCGGTCAACGGAAGAACCTTTTTTCTGCAAAAACTCAACAATGGTATCCAAACCAAGGTTGAATTCCTGCATCACCTGCCGTATCTTAATCGTTCTTTCTTCGGACATAGAAATTGGTTAGTGCTCCTTATTATTTGTTGGTTGATTGGGCTGTTAAGTTGAAGTTATTCGTTTTCCTGAAATTCTCTTGACAGAATATCAATGACCTCCTGAATGGTTTCCTCCTCCAGATCGGTTCTTCTGACCAGATCTTCCACCGGCACAGAGAGGACGCTTCTTGCGGTATCAAGACCGATTTTTTTGAACTCCTCCAAAATCCAGGAATCAATTTCGTCATCGAATTCTTCGAGCGCAATGTCGTCTATTTCTTCTTCAGTTCCGTCAGAGTCGCGGAAAACATCTATTTCTTTTCCAATCAGCCTGCTGGCAAGTTTGATGTTTTGTCCGCCCTTTCCAATAGCGAGCGACACCTGGTCGGGCTTCAGAAACACAGAAATGCTTTTTCCTTCGGGCTCCATTTTGATGGAGGTAATCTTGGCAGGGCTGAGGGCTCTGGCAATATACAAGTCGAGATTTTCTGTGTAGTTGATTACATCAATGTTCTCATTTTCAAGTTCCCGCACAATATTGTGGATGCGTGAACCTTTCATCCCCACACAGGCACCAACCGGGTCGATGCGGTCGTCATACGACTCTACGGCTACCTTGGCTCTTTCGCCCGGCTCCCGCACAATTTTTCTGATGGCGATGATGTTGTCGTCAATTTCAGGCACTTCTAGCTCGAAAAGCCTTTCTAAAAATACCGGTGAGGTGCGGGACAAGATGATTCTGGGCGTTCCGTTTATCATTTCTACCCGGTGCACAACGGCCCGGATATTGTCACCCTTGCGGTAGCGGTCTTTGGGAATCTGCTCCCCTTTGGGCAGAATCAGTTCATTTCCCACGCCGTCGATAAGAAGTACTTCCCGGTTTCCGATCTGGTACACCTCACCGATAATCAGGTCACCCACTTTGTCTTTATAGGCCTGAAAAAGATTTTCTTTCTCCAGATCTTTTACTTTTTGGATTAGGGTTTGTTTGGCTGTGAGAACACCCCTCCGTCCGAAGTCTTCTTCAATTTTGACTTCTTCGGCCAGTTCGTCGCCTACGGCAAGGTCGCTTTGGATTTTGACGGCATCGGAATACGGAATTTTATCATAATCCCAGATGTCCTCAGATTCATCGTCCACCACTTCACGAAAGCGCCAGATTTCGAGGTCACCTTTGTCAATGTTTATGATGATATCGAAGTTTGAATCTTCCACATATTTTTTTCTGATCATAGAGCGGAATACCTCCTCCAGGATTTTAATCATGGTGGGCCTGTCTATGTTCTTCAACTTGGCGAAGTCTGAAAACGACTCAATTAGCGTTTTGCTGTCCATTTTTATTTGAATGAAACCGTTACTTTTGCTTTAACAATATCTTGAACCGGAATGGCAACAGGCACAATTTGTGCTTTTTTACCTTTCTTTTTTTCTTCCGTCTCCAGAAGGATTTGCTCCTGAGCAAATTCCAGCAGTTTGCCTTCCAGCAGTTTGCCTTCTTTGGTTTCCACAATCAATTTCCGGTTGATGTTTTTGCGAAACTGTCTTTCGGAACTGAGGGGAAAATCCAGCCCCGGAGAAGCAACTTCCAGGGTGTAGGCGTTTTCAAACCAGTCGGCATCGTCCAGAAATTTGCCGAGTTTCCGGCTGTAAGCAGCGCACTCGTCAATGGTGATTCCGGAATCGCTGTCCATCAGCACCTGAATGCGCCCCTCCTTCACCTTACCCGACCCAACCGAAACCTTGACCAAAAAATGGTCTTCAGAATCCAGATTTTCCAGGACAAACTTTTCGATTTGGTCTTTAATTTCCAGAGAAGTCATGAAAAAATAAGAGGGGACATCGGGTCCCCTCTCTCAAATTCACTGCAAAGGTAAATCATTTCAGGCCAAAATTAAAATTATTGAAAAAAATAGGCCCTGTAAAGCGGAAAGAATCTGCGTAGGTTGGATACCTGTGCAAGCCTATCCGGCATCAGAAAAGGATGCCGGAATCCGTCAGCGCATGAAGTTGGGCATTTTGCCCTGCATGTGGCTCATTTTCTTCATCATCTTCCGCATCTCCTCAAACTGCTTCATTAAGTTGTTGACATCCTGAATGTTGCGTCCGCTTCCCATGGCAATTCTTTTTCTTCTGTTGCCAACAATAATATCGGGATTGGCTCTTTCGCCGGGTGTCATGGACTGAATCATGGAGACGATGGGCTTGAAGGCATCGTTGTCGATTTCCACATCCTTCATCATTTTGCCCACACCGGGAATCATGGATACCAAGTCCTTGAAATTTCCCATTTTCTGGATTTGGTGAATCTGGGAAAGGAAGTCGTCGAAATCGAATTTATTCTTTCTTATTTTCTGGTTGATCCGGCGGGCTTCTTCTTCATCGTATACCTGCTGGGCCCTCTCTACCAGGGAGATGACATCGCCCATTCCCAGAATGCGCTGGGCCATACGATCGGGATAAAACACATCGATTCCCTCCAGTTTTTCGGATGTACCGATAAACTTGATGGGCTTGTCTACCACAGCCCGAACCGAAAGGGCTGCACCACCCCGGGAGTCGCCGTCCAGTTTGGTGAGAACAACACCGTCGAAATCGATTCGGTCGTTGAAGGTCTTGGCTGTATTCACGGCGTCCTGACCGGTCATGGCATCCACCACAAACAGGGTTTCGGAAGGTTGAATAGCACGCTTGATGTTTTCAATTTCCTGCATCATCTCCTCGTCTACAGCGAGGCGGCCGGCCGTATCCACCACCACAATTTTTTTGTGGTTTTGGCGGGCATATTCGATTCCCTTTTTGGCAATTTCTACAGGATCTTTGCTTTCGGTCAAAGAAAAAACCTCAACACCGGCTTGATTTCCAACTACTTTCAATTGCTCTATGGCCGCTGGCCGGTATACATCGCATGCCACCAAAAGCACCTGGCGCCCCTGTTTTTTCAGCATGGCTCCCAGTTTGCCTGTGAATGTAGTTTTTCCGGAGCCCTGCAAACCCGACATCAGGATAACTGCCGGATCGCCCCTCAGGTTCATGTCGGCCTTGGAAGAGCCCATGAGCCGCACCAACTCATCATACACGATTTTGGTAAGCAACTCACCCGGCTTTACGGCAATGAGAACCTCCTGGCCCATGGCCTCTTTGAGGATATTTTCAGTTACCGATTTGGCTACCTTGAAATTAACATCGGCATCAATGAGGACCTTTCGGATTTCCTTTACTGTGGAGGCGACATTGACATCGGTTATTCTACCCTGGCCTTTAAGGGTTTTAAATGCCTTATCGAGTTTTGAGCTTAAATTTTCAAACATCAGAATTTGCGTTCAAAATGGGGGTGCAAGGTAGATAATCCGGCTGAAGCATAGACTCAGGAAATGGATATTCTTCCATAAATTCCTTCAGGCCAGAGTCTTACATGCAAGGATTTTTTTCCACTCGCTCTGTTTCTTCAGGTTGTAGAGGTGGGCGGCTATGAGTACGGCAGAGCCTGCCATAGAAACCCAATGGGCAGTGTTAAAAGCAATTTCTGCCACCACCGCGAGCGTAAACACAGCAAAGGCAAGCCACAGCATCCAGCGGATATGTGCAAAAACGGATTTGCTGCCAGCCTGCCAGACAGCCACCAAACAAGAAATCCAGAAAATTGCTGTCCAGCCTTCACCGCTCAGGAAAGCACCGGCACCAATGCCAACCACGCCCATGGTCATAAGTTGGGGTATCAGGCAATGCAGCAAACAAAAAAAACTACCGCCAAGACCAAGGAAATCAGGGTTGAGTCCTTTGGCTGCGGGTTGAGGGGCTGCTTCAAGCGGAAAAATTCTGTCGATTGTGTGGCTTTCGGATTTCAATGTTTTTGCAACAGGGTCGCAAAAATACAGCTTGAAATCGGATTTCAAAAAAAGACCGAAAAATATGCCGGGCAGAAATGCATAGGGGATTCCCAAGGAATTTACAGGCAGGAAGTGATTATTTCGAAACATCCCGTTTATTTCACGCCACGATTTTGATTTCACTTTTTTCTTTTGGTCGCCTCCTTCGGATTGATATTTCTTTTACACCTGGGCTTAATCATCCTGATTTTAGCAGGGGGACATTTCATCCAAAAACTATTATTTCCGTCGTACTCCGGAACCGCTTTAGGTAAGCTGCTGGGGGCACTATCATTCCTTATTTTCGTAACGACCTTCTACGCTGTTTTTTCCAGCGGAGGGAAAACCATTACACTGCTTCATCTGGCCACCATTTCGGCTGCACTTTTCTTTTTCAGGAGGGAAGGTATGTCAGAAAAAAAGGCTACTGTTTCATCTCATAGTCTTAATATTCAAATTATTGCCACCTGTCTTCTGTCTTTTTTTTTCCTGTCGGGATATTACATGCCAGGCTTTGGACAAAGCTTTAACTTTGTATTTACAGACCATATTTTTTACGGAAAACTGGCTGCAGCCATGGCGAAAACCGGTGCAGAGTTAAACGCCTATGATCTCTATTCTCAATTCGAAAAGGGGCAAATCAAGTTTGCACCTTACCATTTCCTGGAACTATGGATGACGGCCTTGTTTTCTGAATGCTTTGGAATTTCAACTGTTCAGTGTTTTCAACTTTTGGTGCTTCCTGTCTTTTTTGGACTTTCCTACGCCGGACTGTACTCGGTGTGGGAAAATAAGGTCACCACTTTTCGTCCCTGGCATTTTATTTTTGTAGCTTTCGCCCTCATTTTCACAGGATTAGACTCCCGGTGGTTGGGTGAAATACTGAATAAGAAAATAGGCCTGCCTTACCACATTCTGGGAATCGGAAATGGTAAAATATTGCCCCTCCTGCCCTTTTTTCTTTTGGCATCAGCTCTGGTTATCAGAAAGAAGCTGATGTCCGGGTTAATGGTTTTACTTCTGCTGTCCTTTTTATCGGTTTCTGCCCTGACATTTGCGGTTGCCTTTGGGATTCTTTTTGTTTACCATTGTATTATATCCCATCAAATAAACAAGAAGGATGCTTATATTTTGTTTATTATCAGCACTTTACTGGTTTGTTTTTTTGGCGGGTTTTATTGGTTTGCCGGAAATACGCAGGCAGATTCTTCCGATACTTTTGCTCTTGAAACAGGTGGAAAATTCAGATTGAGATTTCTCAAGGAGACCCTTTTCCAATTCGGAGTTTTTTCATTGGCTTACCTCAATATCGCTTTTTTGGCAATATGGCTGATTTTTAGAAAAAAGCTAAGTGTCAACTTTTGGAAATATCCGGAAGCAATTTACCTTTTATCCCTTGCTGTGGCTTTCGTTTCGGGAATCGGGCTTTGGGCATTTTTGCCCTCCCTGTTCGACGCTTTTCAATTTTTTTGGATTCCCAGAACTCTGATTTTGCCTTTGCTCGTTATTCTGGCCTTTCAAATAGTATTCCTGATGAAAGAAAAATGGTTTCAGACGGGTTTTGCCCTGATGGGAATCCTGATCTTTTTCAACGGAATTACTGAACACAAATTATTTCAAAAAAACGCCCATCCTTCTATCAACACCTTCTTATTTAATAGATTACAACAAGAACTTCATTCAGATTCGATACAGTTTTTTGGATTACTTTATCACCAAAAAACCACATCTGTGGCCGACCATCCCTTTGCACTCCGATATTTTGGCCAGGAACCTACTATGGTAAATTCCCATTATTTCAGCTTTCCCCTATCCATATTGGATGATACTGTTTTGCTGAACCTCAAACCCTTACAAAGGGTTTTAAGCCAGAATCGCCTCCTTATAGAAAAAACCCGAAGTATAAAAAATGGCGAAAACCTGAGCGACAATCAGATTGTGGCCCGGGTGGTCATGCAAATGAAGATGCCTTTCGTTTTTTGCGAAGACCGAAATGCCATGATTACAGAATTGAAATCTCAGGTGGTAGACTCCCTTGAAAACCCTGATAATCATAATATTATATATTTCTTAAAAGCCGATTGATTCGGATGCCGGCTCAAAATCCGGAAGCTGAATTCATTTTCTAAAATAATATTTGAACAATAAACTACGGCTCCGGTTATTTAACTGATTGATCGAGCAGACCTTGAAAGCTGATTGAAAATCAGAAAGATATTATAAGTCAAAATTTTCTGTTTGCCCGTTGTCTTTTGCAAATGTTATCAAAATAGGAAAACCAAATAAACAGCGGTACCTTTGCAGTTGGCAAATTAATTCATTTGCTTAGTTTTTCTACCTAATTATTTTTTATTCAAGTGGTTATCATTCTTTTCTTCGTCATTCACTGGTATTTGTCTCTTTTTTCCCAAACCTTCTTTCTGCACCGCTATGCAGCACACGGAATGTTTGCGATGAACAAATTCTGGGAAAAATTCTTTTTTGCGTTTACCTACATTACCCAAGGCTCTTCTTTTCTCAGTCCCAGGGCCTATGCCATCCTCCACCGGATGCACCACGCTTACAGCGATACTGAAAAAGACCCGCACACTCCCCATCATGCTTCCAATGTGTTCACCATGATGTGGAAAACCAAAGACATCTACAATCAGATTCTTCACTACAAAGCAGATATCGAAAAGCGGTTTTCTGCCAATCTGCCCAGCTGGAAGTTTATCGAAGACCTCGGTGACAGCTGGTTCAGCAGAGTCGGTTGGGGCACTTTTTATGTTTTGTTTTACGTATGGTTTGTTCCTGCAGATATGTGGTATCTGTTTTTGCTTCTGCCGATTCATTTTTTGATGGGTCCGGTTCACGGAGCTATTGTTAACTGGAGCGGTCATATGTACGGCTATCAGAACTTCGACAACAACGACAAAAGCCGGAACTCACTGGCCATGGATGTACTGATGATGGGCGAACTTTATCAGAACAACCACCACAAACTTCCCAACCGGGTTAATTTTGGGGTTAAATGGTTTGAATTCGACCCCACCTATCCCATCATCCGGCTGCTCTCTCTTTTCGGTATCATCAAATTGAAGACCGTAAAATCCTGATTGTTTTTTCAACGAAAACTCAAAAGGCTGCCCATCCGGCAGCCTTTTATATTTAAGCCCTTATTGATTCATTGTCAGGACTTTATCTACATATTCCTTTTTGCCGGCAGGCCTGCCACTACTGCGATTTTCATTTTTCCACGTCGCTCGGAAATATGGAAGCTATGGCAGAAGCCATGTGCCGCGAAATGGAAATTCGTTCCTTTAATCTGACAAACAACAAACTGAATACCATATATTTCGGAGGGGGCACACCCTCGGTCTTGCCAGTCAGGCTTTTGGAAAAGCTTTTTCACAGCATCCGGAGCCTTTTTGATACCGGCGATTTGGAGGAATGTACCCTTGAGGCAAATCCCGATGATATCAGCGACGAAAAGTTGAAAGCATGGAAAGTCCTGGGAATAAACAGGCTCAGCATTGGTCTTCAAACTTTCGACGACCAAACACTGCTTTGGATGAACCGCATTCACAATTCGGATGAAGGCAAAGCCAGTGTAAAGCGGGCACAGGACGCCGGATTTGAAAACATCAGCCTGGATCTGATGTACCATTTTCCCGAAACCGGACTGCAGCATCTGGAAAAAGACACAGAAGAAATCAGCCGGCTGAATCCAACCCACATTTCTGCGTATGGCCTGACCCTGGAACCCGGAACCACTTTCGGGCAATGGGAGAAAAAAGGCAAAATCAAGGCCTTGCCCGATGATTTGGCAGCCGATGAATTTCAGTTTCTGGTCCAAAAACTGGAAGAAAAAGGCTACCCGCAATACGAGATATCTAATTTCTGCCGGCCCGGCTTTGAAGCTAAACACAATTCTGCCTACTGGTTTCAGAAGCCCTATTTGGGAATCGGACCCGGGGCGCACGGCTTTGACGGCGAAAACCACCGCTACGAAAACCTGCCCAGCAATGCCCGCTACCTCGGCAAATTGCTGAAAGAAAATACCTTGTGGCAAAAAGAGGAAACGCTGAGCGCAGAGGATAAAATCAATGAAGCAATCCTGACACGCCTCCGCACCAAATGGGGTTTTCATCTGAAAGAATGGCAACGGAAAACCGGCCTTCATCTGGAAATTATTAAATCTTCAGAGATAGAAAAGTTTGAAGCTCAGGGCTTACTGATCCGGAAACAGGATACCCTTTTTCTCAGCCCTTCCGGCAAACTGCTGGCCGACCGCATCGCAGCCGAACTGATGGTTTGAACTTGCAGGTTCATTTTAATTAGCTTTGCAGCCCCATCAGGATAAAACAGGTACATTATGAAAAGAGAAAAAGTAGCCGAAGTGCTTAAAAATCAAGAGATTGGAAAGGAGATAAAAGTTAGCGGCTGGGTGCGAACCAAAAGAGGCAACAAAAATGTCGCCTTCATTGCACTGAACGACGGCAGCTCTTTTCATAACCTTCAGCTGGTGGCCGATGTGGCACGCTTTAATGAAGATTTGCTCAAAGGTATTTCCACGGGCGCCTGCATTTCGGCAGTGGGAATAGTAGTGGCCTCTCAGGGTTCCGGACAGGCAGTAGAGATGCAGGTTTCATCCATAGAGATTCTGGGTGAAGCTGATCCGGAAACATATCCCCTTCAGAAAAAAGGCCATTCGCTGGAGTTTTTGAGGGAAATAGCGCATCTCAGATTTCGCACCAACACATTCGGAGCCGTATTCAGGATTCGGCATGCCATGGCATTTGCCATTCATAAGTTCTTCAACGACAAGGGATTCTTTTACATCCACTCGCCCATCATTACAGGCTCGGATGCCGAAGGTGCCGGCGCTATGTTCCGCGTCACCACGCTGGACCCTGTGCATCCACCCAAAACCGAAACCGGCGAAATCAACTACACCGAAGACTTTTTTGGCCGCCCGACCAATCTGACCGTATCCGGACAGCTGGAGGCAGAACTTGCCGCCATGGCATTGGGTCAGGTGTACACTTTCGGACCCACCTTCAGGGCAGAAAACTCCAATACCTCCCGGCATTTGGCTGAGTTTTGGATGATTGAACCCGAAGTGGCATTCAATGAAATTGAAGAAAATATGGACCTGGCCGAAGAAATGCTGCAATACCTGGTGCAGTACGCCCTCGACCATTGCGCTGATGACCTAACTTTCCTCAATCAACAATATGACAATGAGTTGATTAACAGACTCCGGTTTGTAGTCGCCAACCGGTTTGAAAGGCTCACCTACACCGAGGCGGTGGAAATTTTGAAATCATCCAAAGCCAAATTTGAATACCCTGTGGATTGGGGCACCGATCTGCAATCGGAACACGAACGCTATCTGGTGGAGCAACATTTCAAAAAGCCGGTCATCCTCACCAACTATCCGAAAGAAATCAAGGCCTTTTACATGAAGCAAAATGAGGACGGAAAAACCGTGAGGGCTATGGATGTGTTGTTTCCCGGCATAGGCGAAATCATCGGAGGCTCTCAGAGAGAAGAAGACCACGACAAACTTCTTCGCAGGATGGAAGAAATGCACATCCCGGCCGAAGAACTTTATTGGTATCTGGATACCCGAAAATTCGGAACCTGTCCGCATGCCGGCTTTGGCCTTGGGTTTGAGCGGCTTATCCTTTTTGTAACGGGTATGGCAAATATCCGGGATGTGATTCCCTTTCCCCGGACACCCCAAAACGCAGAATTTTAAGCCGGAAAGATTATGCATCCGAAGGGTGAAAATTCCAAGGCTGAAAACCTGAAAATTGCTTTGGTTCAGGCCGATACCCGATACGACTCGGTTTCGGGCAACCTGGCCCATCTGGAAGAGTTGCTGGAAAGCAACAATGAAGAGGCTCAAATTTACCTCTTGCCGGAATTGTTCAATACGGGATATGAAAAAGCTTTTTCTACCCGCCCTGAAGCATTTGGCCTGGAAACCACCCGCTGGATGACGCTGATGGCCAAAAGAAAAAAGGCAGCCATTTGCGGCTCGGTGGCCATGTCAGAAGAAGGGAAAACCTTTAACCGGATGTTGTTTGTGCTTCCGGATGGCACTCATTTTCAATACGATAAGGTAAATGTTTTCAAATTTTCGGGTGAAGACAAGGTCTTCAGTCCGGGAAATGAATTGCCCGTTTTTTCCTTCCTGGGCTGGCGAATCAAACCCATCATCTGTTTCGACCTGCGGTTTCCCGAAACCGTCAGAAACCGGGCGCCCTACTACGACCTGATCTTATGCTCTGCCCACTGGCCTTTACCCAGGATAGAGGCTTGGGACAAATTGCTGATGGCCAGAGCCATTGAAAATCAAGCTTATGTGGCTGCGGTAAATCGATTCGGGCAGGAGGAAAAAGGCCAATACCCCGGTCACTCCGCAGGGATTGATTTTTTAGGAAGGCCCATGGCAGAGATGCCATCCGAAGAGACCATCCGCATCATCAGCTGCAGCCATGCCAGCCTGACTTCGTTCAGGCAGAATTTTCCTTTTTTGCCGTAGAACTTCGAAATGAAGCCGGCCCGAAAAAACGGATAAAAAAAAAGCCCTTCGCAGGGCCTTCTTCCATTTTAGATTTCTGAAATCAGGACAATTTTGAAATAAACCGCTCGTCCATTCGGATGTGCTTGATGGAGGAGAAGTGTGGTATTTCTATAAATCTGAGCTTGTCAATCAGACTTTTGATTTTGGCCGGCTTGGTTTTTTTATTCTCACCCAAAGATGTTTTCAGGATCTTGATGAAAATCTGCACATGGTCGGCATTGGATTTGTCTGAAATCCGGATGGAACGCTGTATGCTGTTCACACACTGATTAAACAAATCGTAGTCGTTCAGCAGACAATATTGCAGGGCAAGGAAAAGCTTGATTTCAATCTGTGCCTGCGGGTATTTTTTGAGGCTCAGGTCATTGAGCAAATTGTTCAGGTAACGGGCGGCCTCATCGTATTTCTCGGCATAATAGCAGGAAACGGAGCGGTAAAAAATGTAAATGATGTGGCGGGGAACATCATTCATATCTACCTCATAATCAGCGAAAAGTGTCTTGTTTTCCTCGTACAGCCCACCTTCAGCCTCCAGCCTCACAGCACGGTCAGTCTTGGAAAGCAAAAACTGAGGGGGGAAAGTGTAAAGATTATAATTGGACAACAGGAGCGCTGCATTGAAATTAACCTCATCGAAGAATCGTTCGGCCTTTCTGTAGTTTTTGTAGAAATTGTAGTACTCCAGCTTCAGGAATTCAAAAACCACATTGAGATTGAAATAGATGGAATCCCGGCTGTAGTCTTCAAAAATTTTGTCCACATTCTCCAGGATATCTTCTATAGGCTCTTCATCCACATTGTCGTTTTCGCGGGTATCTACAAACAAGCGGTGGTAGATATTTACCAAACTGAAGTAAACATAGAGCCTGTGTGATTTGTACAGGTTGCAGACATTCGAAATCTCTTTGTACAACACCTGCAGACCGAATTTTTCTACCTCCGAGCCGCTGAGAAAATAGTGGCCGAATTTTTTAAAGTATTCAGCTACAAGGTCTTCAGCTTTGTCCATGGCCAGCATGTAGGCGATGTGCCGGTTGTATTGCTGGCTGTAGGCAAAATGGTCGGGGGTATTGAGGTGAAGCTTTTTCAGGGTTTTGTAAACGATAGTCAGCTCGTTGGCCAGATCATAATCGAGCAACTCCCTTTCCAGCTTTTTCAATGTAGCGGAGGCAATGGCCCTTTTCTTGGTAAAAACCACATCGTTGATGTTGGCCACCTTTTTAAGAAGGTCGGTTCTGGGGCTTTCCATCTGAGCGAGGAGGTATTCCTCTATTTTCTGATTCAGTCTGGAGCGCAGGGTGTAATAAGCATTGGTATTCACATCAAGCTCTTCCATCACCTTGGCATCGCTCATCTGCCTCTCACGGATAAATTTGAGCAGGTGGGCAGACTTCTCTGCATTGCTCTGCATCAATGAATCGTGAATAGACTGATAATCAGTAGCAGAAAGCTGTTTGATGATGTTTTTCAACTTGGCCATACTTGGTTGTAGGGTTAGGATTAAAAGCTAATTATTTGCCAAAAAAAGTTGCGGCAATATAGGGGAATTCTAAATTTTCAAATTAGAAAAAAAAGAAAGGAAAAAAAATTCATTCTTTTTGATTTTCAATCGGTTAAGACTGCGACCTATTTTTCATTCAACCGAAAAGACCACAAAAAAAAAGCAGGAAAAGATGAGAATTTGACTAACATTGCCCCAATAAAAACGCTTTCATGCAACAAAAAATCCTGTTCGTTTGCCTGGGAAATATTTGCCGCTCGCCTCTTGCCGAAGCCATTTTCAACAAGCAAATTCAAACCCGTGGATTATCAGAAAAATATTCAGCCGACAGTTGCGGAACCTCGGACTTTCACATTGGCGAAAGACCGGATGCCCGAACGATCCGCAATGCCCGCCACCATGAAATTGAACTTGAACACCTTGGCCGTCAACTGGTTGTTCAGGATTTTTCGCAATTCGACCTCATTCTGACGATGGACAGGGCCAATCATCAACATACCCTTGACCTTTCAGCCAAAGCCCAACATAAAAGTGCCGAAATCCGCATGGTCCGGAGTTTTGACCCCGAATCGTTTGGGGCTCACGATGTTCCTGACCCCTGGTATGGCAATGAAGAAGGCTTTGAAGAAGTTTTTCAAATTCTGTGGCGCTCTTGTGATGCCCTCATCAATCATCTGGAACTTCAAACACCCAAAAAACTGAAGTCCCACCCCTCTTCTCTGTAGCCGCACCCTTTATGAGCGCTTATGTTCCTGCGGTTTTGCTGGTATGGGACAGAATCGGCGACTACCATGCGGCCAGATTTGCGGCAATGGAAAAGGCCATAGGAAACAAAGTATTTATCGCAGATTTGGGGGGAAACGATGCCCTCTATGGCTGGAAAAACCCGCTTCAAAAGCAAAAAGGGTATTTTTCTCTTTCCGATAAGCCGGTAGAACAGCCCGATTTTCTGAACCGCATCCGGACCTTTATCCGACTGGTGAGAAACCAAAAAATAGAAGTGGCGGGCCTGGCGGGATATGGAAGGCCCGAATATCTGGCCATGTTGCTGATTTGTAAACTTCTGAATATCAAAGTTATTCTTTTTGCTGAATCCTGGTATGGAGACAACAAGGTGCTGAATTTTTTGAAAGGAAAATTTCTTGGCCAAACCTGCCACGGCTTTCTCGTTTCGGGTCTGAAAGCAAAAGAACACTTTGAAAAAAAGCTGGGCCTGAACCCCGAAAAAATCCGAACCGGCTACTCGGTGGTAGACAATGGTCATTTTTCCCGACATGGAAATTATGAAAAGGAAAACATGCTGCTGTGTGTGGCGCGGTTCAGTCCCGAAAAAAATCTGGTCCGCCTCATCCGGGCTTTCAAAAAATCGGAGCTGGCCTCCGGCTGGACTCTTTTGCTGGTGGGCGGTGGTCCGCAAAAGCCTGAGCTTGAGCAGGAAATCGGTCATTTTCCGGGAATTCAGCTGGCAGACTGGCTCTCTTATGCTGAATTGCCTTTGCTGTACAGCCGGGCCCGGTTCTTTATTTTACCCAGCAGTTTTGAACCCTGGGGCCTGGTGGTAAATGAGGCCATGGCAGCAGGCCTGCCCATTGCACTTTCAGAAAATGTAGGTGCCCGGCCAGATCTGCTGACAGAAGAAAACGGGTTTGTGTTTGATGCGCAAAACGAGGAGTCTATCCTTCAATGTCTTAACCGCATCGGTAATCTGAGCACAGGACAATCAAATGAAATGGGAGAGAAAAGCAAATCTCTGATTTCAGGATTCACGGCCCGGATATGGGCAGAGAAGTTTATGGAACTTGCAGAATAAGCAAAAGCCTTTATTTGGAAACTTGAATTTGGTATGGTTAGGTCAAATGCCTCCGTTTTTATCCGGACCATTCAACAATATCTTTCACGAAAATTCCTGAATTTCAATTCCTTGCTGAGGACTTTAGGAAGCTGCCCGGCTTACCGCACCTGCATTTTACCCCTTTGTTACCCGGGTTTGTCCCTGCACCGGGTAAGCAGCAGGGTTTGGGTTACCGTTTTTTAAAAACATGGGTTCCGGAATTTGGTTATCCTTTCGGCTGTGTATTTCATATTTGCATTCTTATTCTGATTCATGGAAAATATCATTCCTGCCTACTGCCCTAGCCTAACCTCCTATGTCCGCCGCCAAACCATCGATATTCAAATCGGGGAAGTTTGGATGGGTTCCAATTTTCCCATCCGGGTGCAAAGCATGACCACGGTGGACACCATGGATACCGAGGGTACTGTAAATCAGTCTATAAGAATGATAGAAGCTGGTTGCGAACTGGTGAGAATAACAGCACCCAGCGTAAACGAAGCACAGAATCTGGCCAACATAAAAAAAGAACTCCGGCAGCGTGGCTATCAAACCCCGCTCGTGGCCGATATCCATTTTACCCCGAATGCTGCCGAAGTAGCCGCACGGCTTGTGGAAAAAGTGCGCATCAACCCCGGCAACTATGCCGACAAAAAGAAATTTGAAACCATAGAATATACCGATTCCGGCTACCGGGCGGAACTGGAAAGGATACGGGATAAGTTTTTACCATTGGTAAAAATCTGCAAAGAATATGGCACTGCCATGCGCATCGGCACCAACCACGGCTCTCTGTCCGACAGAATTTTAAGCCGCTACGGCGATACACCATTGGGAATGGTGGAATCGGCACTCGAGTTTATCCGCATCTGCGAGGCCGAAAACTACTTCAACCTGGTTATCTCCATGAAGGCAAGCAATACCCGGGTGATGGTGCAGGCCTACCGGCTTTTGGTGCAAAAACTGGACGAGGAGGGCCTGAAACCTTATCCACTTCATTTGGGTGTGACCGAGGCCGGAGAAGCTGAAGACGGACGCATTAAATCTGCGGTTGGTATTGGCGCCTTGCTGGAAGACGGCCTGGGCGATACAGTCCGGGTATCGCTCACCGAGGAGCCGGAATTTGAAATTCCCGTAGCCAAAGCCTTGGTAGACAGATACAATCACAGAGCAGGACATTCGCCCATAAAAGCCATAAATCAATATCCCATTCATCCTTTTCAGTATTTCAGAAGGCCGGCAAGGGAGGTTTTCAATTTGGGAGGAAAAAATGTTCCCCGGGTCATAGCCGATCTTTCATCCATGGTGGTGGAGGACAAAAAACAACTCAGGGCCGTTGGCCACCACTATCTGCCCGAGCCCGACAAATGGCATCTGGATGATCAGGGAGCTGATTTTATATTTGCCGGCAAGCACAGCATCCCCTTTATGGTAGCCAACGGAACCCGTGTTATCTACCATTATTCAAGTTGGCAAAAGCAGCCTGACCACAAAAACTGCTTTCCCGCTTTTTCCCCGGGCGAACTGAAGGAACCAAATCTGCTGTTTCATGCAGAAGCCAATTTTGTATTGGTAAATGCGGAGGGCATGGAAGACAGCATATTTGAAGCCCTGGCTTCGGTTCCGCATGCAGTTTTGCTTTTATCCTCTGATAATGAACACCGTATGCCCGCCATGCGCCGGTTTTTTGTAGAACTGATGAACCGAAATCTGGATATGCCCGTGGTGATTTGCGGTTCCTATTCAAACAATTCAGATTCTGATTTGCAGCTGTATGCGGCAACCGATATGGGAGGCCTGCTCACCGATGGATTGGGAGACGGGATAATGTTAGGCTGGAATAAAGTCCAAAGCATTGAAAATCAGAATGAAATAAAAATCGTAAATCAGCTTGCCTTTGGAATTTTGCAGGCAGCACGCACCCGAATGTCGAAAACGGAATATATTTCCTGCCCCAGCTGCGGGCGGACGCTTTTCGATCTGCAGGAAACAACGGCCATGATTCGCAAACGAACCGACCATCTGAAGGGAGTGAAAATCGGCATCATGGGTTGTATTGTAAACGGCCCCGGCGAAATGGCCGATGCCGATTACGGCTATGTAGGGGTTGGTAAAGACAAAATTGCCCTGTACCGCGGACAGAATGTGGTGAAAAAAGGGGTGCCTGCCGCTTCCGCTGTTGACGAACTGATTGAAATTATTCGTGAAGACGGCAACTGGACCGAACCTTCAGCCGCCTGGAGGGAGGCAGTTTCCTGAACCTATTCCGAAAACAATCCCGGCATTTCTTCCTCCCGGGAGCGCATTTTTCTCGGAACCAACTGAATCTGAATGCTTTCCAACTGGGCCGGATTAACAGGAAAATCTATTTTTATCTCCTTCTCCAGCTGAACCTTTTGGGCATTGGTGAATTTCACTGTATAGGTCTGTCCGGCAACCAGTTCAGCGGTAAAATTGCCCTCAGTATCTGTATTGACTTTGACAGACTGAAAGCTTTCCGGGTCTTCGAACAGCAGGGAAGCCGATGCCAGCGGTTTACCGGTTTCGTCGCTGATGGTTCCTTTGCCTGTTGCCAGGGCAGTTTTTCTGACTTTGTAAATATCGGATTGCCCTTTGGTAGAACCCCTTACGGAAGCAAAGTAGGATACATCCGGATTGGCCGGCTGCCAGAAATAATAAAAGTCATTGTTGGGGGTATTGTATGGAAAGCCAAGGTTTTCGGGCTTCGACCAGGTTTGGGTATTTTCGTCCAAAGTAGACTTGTACAAATCAAAGTCTCCGAATCCGTCCAAACTTTTTGAACTGAAAATCAAGGTTTTCTGGTCCGGGAAAAAGGGCGCGGCTTCGTCCTGAGGCGAGCAGATTACCTTGCTCAGCAATACAGGCTCCGACCATTTTTCGGTTTTTTCATCGTACCGGCTGGTAAACAGGTCGTTTTGAAAGGAGTTGGAACTACCGTTTTTGGTAAAACAGGCCCACTTCAGGTCATTGGAAAAAATAATGTCTGCCGAAAAGAAAGACGGATCCGTCACAATGGGAACGGCATAGGGCAGTTTCCAGTTTTCGTAGGAATACTCTGAAATATACAGTTTCACCACATCCTGGTCTATCCTGTACAGCAGCATCTTGGTGTCGTTGTCCAGAAGTTGTATCAGATTGAAATCCAAATCTTTATTTTTTCCTTCGGTTAGGCGAACCGGCATCCCCTTGCTCCATTTGCCGTCCGACAAAAGGCGGGAGTAAAAGATTTTTTCTTTGTACTCGCCGTCGTCCTGAAGTTTCTCTTCAGCAAAGCCCTTCTTTCTGCTGGCATATACCATCATTTTGCCGTCGTGGGTGAGCAGAGGTTGGTATTCTGAGTACACTGAATTGATGCCATTTCCCATGTTTTCGATGACAATGGGCTGCAGCGTTTTGAACATTCTTTCCTTGGCCTTTGCTATAGAGCTGATGAACCGCTCGGCTTCCTTCTTAAAACCTTTATCAATCGGAAAAACATCGAGGTATTCATAAAAGTACTTTTCTGCCGAATCCAACTGCACATCCATATGAAATGCCCTGCCCAGCCAAAACTTGAGGTAATTGTCGTTTACCCCATTCTTCATTGCGCTCTTCAGGTAGTATATTCCCTTTTTCCCCATACCCAGGCGGGTTGCCGATATACCGGCTTTGTAGGCCACATCCCGGTCATATTTCACATCCACCAGGTATTGCTCAAAGCCGATAAAGGCGTTGCGGTAGTCTTTATCGATGTAGTAGTTTTCAGCCGAAACGATGCTGATGCCTTCCAGCTGGGCCCTTACCGCCAGGGGGATGGAAACAAGCCCAACAAAAAAAGCGAGAATACAGGCTTTGGATATTTTAAGATTCATGCAGGGGATAAAGGATGATTCTTTATTCCGGATAGGAAGGGCAAAGTAAGCATTTCTGAACAATTAAACCGCCGGCTCACTCTATAAAAAGTTTACATCGGCCCAACCGGCTTTATTTGTTTTGCCATTTCCGGAGTTTTTTGTCAATCTCCGTTTGCATGCGGCTCTGTCCTTCGCCAGGTTCGTGCATTCACGAATCCATCAAATGTTTGAAAAACAGTGCTATTCAAATTACCTTAAATGAGGGGGGCTCAGTAAGCCACTGCCAGAAATTTCCCGGGTGTATCACTTTTGTTTCGGCAGGCTTGTAGATTTCCAAAAAGGCCGAAGGGAATTTTACCTTCGCTTCCGGATTCCATTTCAATTCATAGGCAAATACCTTCCCGTCAATCTCTTCCACAAAATCTATTTCTGCCTGAAGCTTGTTGCGCCAGAAATATGTTTTACCATAAAACCCATGGTATTCCAGCCATTTCCGGCGCTCTGAAATGATAAAATTCTCCCATAAGGCCCCTGTATCTGCCCTTCCGGACAATACAGAAAAATTGCCAATCATTGCATTCCGTATTCCATTGTCATAAAAATAAATCTTCTTTTTGGTACTGATTTCATTCCGCTCATTCCGGCTGATTGTACTCAGCCTGAATACCACAAATACCTGTTCCAACAGATGAATGTAATGATCTACCGTTTTCACATCCGCTGAAACCAGAGATGCCAACTCATTCAGGGATACTTCATTCCCCACCTGAAGGGCAAGGGCCTGCAGTATTTTTTCGAGCAACATGGGCCGCTTCAAACCCACCAGTGCCAGAACATCTTTATACAAATAGCTATTAGAAATGTTACTGAGAATCTCCCGGGCGTCAGGCAGATTCGTGGCCACCTCCGGATACATCCCATAGACCAGATGTTGCGGCAGATCCCGGAGAAAAGCAGTCACTCCCTGATGGTTTATCATTTCAGAACAACTCAAGGGATAGAGGTGGTATTCCCATTTCCGGCCTGTGAGGGGCTCCTGCGTTTTATCCGCAATCTCAAGAGAGGAGGAACCGGTCAAAACAAACTGAATGCCGGATCCGGCATCAATCAGTTGCTTACAAATCAGTCCAACATTTTCGATTCGCTGGGCTTCGTCCAGAATGACCAGTTTTTTCTTACCAAAACTTTGCTGAAGTGCCGCAATCTGATCTGCTGTCCACAACGACCGGGTAATGACCGAATCGCCGTTGAAATATTCAAAGGGTTGCTTCAATTTGGCAGCCAGGGCTTTTGTAAGGGTTGTTTTTCCGGTCTGCCTTGGACCCAAAAGAATCAAGGCCTTTTTGTAGTCCACCCTCCTTTCAAGGGTTTGAAGCAATGTTCGTTCAATCATACTTTTTTAGAAACTGTGAAGCCACAAAGCCAAATACCCTACAAATATAGAATTCATTCCATAAAAGACATGCTTTTTATGGAATGAAAAATACAAAAAAACAGAAATTAAGAGGAAATGAAACCCTTTCAGCCTGAAACCCGGGAAGAACTCTCGGAATATTCAATAAGTTACACTGCATCCGGCACGGCTCTGCGTCTAGTTTCATCGTTTACAGAAACCAGAATTTCTTTTCCCTGTTACCACCGCCGGGTTTGGATTTGCGCAAGCCGGTCAATTGTAAATTGGAATAGTGGAAACCACCTTTTTTGAGGAACCTACAAATTCAAAGAGGCGATTGGCTTTTCTTTCCTGTCGGAGGTAAAAAACATGGTAGCCTTATTTATGCTAAGTCTTTTAAAATTATCCTTTTTTGGGTTCAAGAGGACTCGGAACAAGGATCGGAGCGTAAACAAAGTGCTGCTCATTTTCTGCGGGCCGATGAAAATAATTTTTCAGTTCACAAAATGTTTAGCCGTGTAATTGTAATTTATTTGCTTACATTTACACGGTAAATGATTCTTAGAAAACTATCCTCCGAGCTTCAGCGACGGCTGAAATTGTATCCGGCCGTAGCCATACTGGGACCAAGGCAAGTGGGAAAAACAACGCTTGTGAAACAGCTTTTGAAAGAAAATCCGGAATCCTACCTTTACCTGGACCTGGAAAATTTTGAGCACAGGCAAATTCTGGGAGAAGACCGCTTCTTTTTTTTCAGGAATCAACCCGGCAAAACCATCATCCTCGATGAAATTCAATTTCTTCCTGATCTTTTCAAAGATTTACGAAGCTTGATTGACGAAAATCGTGAAAACGGACGCTTCATCCTTTTGGGGTCTGCAAGCCCTGCCCTTTTACGAAATGCCGCCGAATCACTCACCGGACGAATCTCATTCCTTGAAATGAGGCCTCTTTTATTGTCAGAAATTCATGAAAAGGAATGGAAAAAACTCTGGCTCAGAGGTGGATACCCGGGTGCTTTTCTGGCCAATACCGACGAAGATGCTCACCTGATTAATTATGACATCCTTCAATCGTATCTGCACCGGGATTTGCCATCGTACGGATTGAGTACAGAAACCAGGGTGACCGAACTTGTATTGCGTATGCTTGCCGGACAGCATGGACAGATACTGAATACAGCAGAGATTGCAAAATCCATTGGAAAATCAAACACACTGGTAATCAAGGTAATGGATTTTCTGGAAAATTCATTTATGGTCCGAAAATTAAGTCCATGGTATGTAAACCATGGGAAGCGCCTCACCAAAAGACCTAAATTTTTCATCAGGAATCCGGGGCTTCTCCATAATCTCCTTTTCATACGAAACGAGGAATCTCTTTTGCACCATTACCTGAAAGGAAGTTCCTGGGAAGGATTTGTGATTGAGCAAATTGAACCCTTACTGCCGGTGGGTTACGGGCTTTATTTTTACAGAACTTCGCATGGCAATGAACTGGATCTGGTAGTTGCCCGAGGAATTGAAATTGTTCTTGCGATAGAAATCAAAATGTCCTCAAATCCCGCCCTTTCCAGATCAAACCGTTTGGCACTGGAGGATTTGAAAAATCCCCCTTTGTTTATTGTAGTTCCGGGAGATGAATTTCTTCAAATCAGCCCTCAGGTAACTGTTTGCGGGCTGGGACAGGTTGGGAATCATATTGGTGAATTCTGTTCCTGAATGTTGCCCTCAGAGGCTCTAGTCAGCACATACCCATCCAGCGAAAATTTTTAAAATAGAAACCACCTTTTTTGAGGAACCTACAAATTCAAAGAGGCGAATGGCTTCACCTTCTGCCCGGAGCGCAAGAAAATAGCGGGCGTTGAAATTTTAAGTCTTAGAATTTCATACAATTATACCTCAGAAAGGACTGGAGCCAGGAATTTAGAGGGGCCCAACCGGCATTCTCATTTTCCCATTTCCCGGGTTCACTATCAATCCCCCCTAGAAGGCGGCTCTATCCCCAGCT
>CANHCT010000029.1 GCA_947459175.1 Hymenobacteraceae bacterium | reverse complement strand
GCCTTCCGGATTATGGGCGCCGATGCTGTCGGCATGTCCACCATTCCGGAATCCATTGTGGCCCATCAGATGGGAATGAAAATTCTGGGTTTTTCCATCATTTCAGATCTGGGAGTGGAGGGTAAAATTGAGTCCATAAGCCACGACATGGTGGTAAGAGAGGTAGAAAAGACTGCCGAAAAAATGAGAAAGGTAATCCCGGGGATATTGGGATTGGATTGATGCCTCAGTGAACCCGGTCGGGCCGCCACTCCAAATCCCGGATGATGGCAGCTTCGCCTTCCAGCAATTCCCGAAGCCTGTTTTTTACTTTTTCTTCGGGTTGATATTTTTTAGCCAGGTTCACAAAACTGACATAGTGCCCGGCTTCTGAGACCATAAATTCGTAGTAGAATTTTTTCAGGTCTGCATCTGCCAGATTTTCATACAGCAACTTAAAGCGCTCACAGCTTCGGGCTTCTATCAGGGCGCAAATCAGTAGTTTTTCACACAGTTGCTGATTCCGGCTGCCTCCCTTATTTTCCAGTTTCATGAGGCGGGCCACATACGCGTCTTTCCGTGGCGGCCCGAGAGAGAATCCCCGCTTCTTCAATTCTGACAGCACCCGCTCGAAATGCGACCATTCTTCGGCCACAATTTCGGTAAGCTCGTCTACAAGTTCTTGTTTATCAGAATACAAAACAATCAGAGAAATGCCGGAGGAGGCGGCCTTCTGCTCACAGAAGGCATGGTCTACCAGTATCTCTTCTATACTTTTGGATGCAATGTCAACCCAGCGGGGGTCTGTTTCGAGTTGTAAACCCAACATCGTTTCGGACTTCTATTTTCCTTTTTCCTTCGACTTTTTGTCCTTTGCCCCGAACACCGAAAAATGCACATACCTTTTGGGATTGGCCTTAAAATCAACCAGTAAGGCATTGAGTGAAGCAGAAGAAGCATTCAGATTCCGGTAGAGGCTGTCGCTTTTCATGAGTTTGCCCATAGAACCTTTGCCTTCGTTCAGGGCAATGATGGTTTTATTTAGGTTATCGGTGGTGCGGTGCAGCGAATGTATGGTACCGGCCAAATCGGCATGCGACAGCGAATCGCCCAGCACATTCATTTTTTTCAATAGTTTGTTCAGTTCTTCTTCCGTGGTAATCAGCGATTTGCTCAGGGCCTGAACATTTTCTGTAATCTTTTTCAGGTCGCTCTGGCTGTTGGCCACCATGCCGTTGGCCGAATTGGAAAGCCGGGCAACTGCATCGAGGGCATCATTGAGTTTTTTTACCGTAGGTCCGAAAGAGTCAATGAGTTTGTCGGTATTGTTGACCAGATGGGTAACAGCATTCACCAGCGGCTGTGCCTTGTCCTCAATCATGGAGGTAAACCCGGGCGTTACCCCTGCCAAAAGGGTATCCGAACCGAGGGTTGTTCCGGGCTTTCCGCTTTCCAGCACAATCATTTTGCCGCCTAAAAGTCCATTGTTGCTCAATAGTGCCCGGGCCGATTCTCCCAAAACAATTTCTTTATTGATTTCCAATTGAAGCAGAACGGGCCTGGGCTCACCTTGACGGATCCGGATTTTTTTTACCAGACCCACCTGAAAACCATTCAGCATCACGGGGTTGCTGACCGTAAGTCCGTCGATGTTGTCGTACCTGACATAGTATTTTCTCGCCGGATTGAAGACATCCGAACCTTTCAGAAAATCTATTCCAAAGTAGAGAATCAGCAGGGCGCAAATGGCCAGAATGCCTACTTTAAATTCCTTTTTTATGGTCACGGCTATCTCGTCAGGGGTGGAGCGGCAGGGCCGGTATCCTGTTTACAAATGGCAAAACTAATGTGCTGAACTCATTTCGCCTCATGCCGGACTAAATTTTGCTCAGAAAATGAGGCCATTCACCAATTTCTGCTGTGCAGAAGGAATGTCCTGACTGCACCTTGCTGCCCGGCAAGGTCTAAGGTAAGGCTGAAGGATATCCAAGCCGGCCGGCCCGGTTTTCCAACTTGCGGATTTTTTCTGTGTCCAGATTACGGGGATTGGCAAATACCAGAAACTCAGAATTGAATTCCTGCTCCGAGTATTTTCCTATGCGGCAAATAAACCGGAACTCCCTGTTCATTATGGTTTTAAAGGAAGCATATTCCGGACGGCTCAGCAAAACCAGGCCGCTTCCTGATTCCCGGATGATGGCCAGAAAAGCCGGATTATCGAAATAACTTTTTACCGAAACGGGGCCATGTTCTCTGAGGATCCGGAGAGAAATACGGGAGGCCAGGCCTGGATAATCGCGGAACCGGCAAGAGCCCGCATGGTAGGACAAAAAGCCGATGGGTTCGCAGGTGATTGCAAAAGATTGATTTTCTGTGAGTTGTGCCAGCATTTTTCCCGCTGAACGGATTCCGTCCTGCCGGTAGGTTGCCATCCGGCGGTAAACATTTCCCTCATAGACGGCAAGGACAAGAAAGAATACCGGCATTACCAGACGAAGCCCGGTTTTCATCCATTCGCTGAGTTGCAGCACGGCCAGAAAGGTGAGGAGAAATTTCACCGGCATTTGATACCAGCCAAAAAAGCGGTTCCAGCCGGGACCGAAGGTAAAAAACACCATGTAGACCAGAAGAAACACTGCCACTTCCCGGATGATGTTCCTGTGGAGGTTTTGCCATGCATACCAAATGCCAATCGCCTGAAGCACAGCCAAAAACAGATACCGCATATCGAACATTACCTGGCGAAAAAGGAATATGACCGATTCTGCATACACCGGTTTCAGGCATTGCTTTACCAGAATGGTGTGGGGAATGGCACTGCCGTACACCCAATAGCCTATCAGCAAAAAGAAACCTGTGACAAGGAGAGCAAATAATGCCGGAATTATTTTCTCTGTGACAGAAATACGCCTGCGAATTCCGGACAACCAAATTGACCAGAAAAGCAGGATTCCTTCCGGCCGGCAAAAAACAATCAGCGAGGCGGGAATAAATGAAAACAGCCCGCTTTGCCTCAGCAGAAAGGTACCCGAGATGAACAGGAGGTACAATTGTGTCTCCATGCCCGGGGTCACCACCCTACCGGAGTAGAGGGCAAAGTTTAAAACAGAAAAAAGGAGAATCTGTCGGGATGCAATCAGTTTGCCGATGTCTGAAATTTTTATGAGCAATCCGGAAATGAGAAGGATATTGAGGAAGAAAAGAAAAAAATCGAATGACATTACGGCCCTGGGGGCCAGGTCGGGGCTTAGCCATTGAAAGGGCGCCGTAAGGATGGGATAGAGCAAACTGGTATTGGTTTGCACCTTTTCCTCCAGGTTGTGGTACAGGCCCTTTCCTTCAATGAAATTCCGGGCGATGCGCATGGAAATGAAAGCATCGTCGTAGAACAGGGGGTTCTTAAGATTGAAAATCAGAAAGGCAATGCAGAACAGCAGCGCTGTACCAAATGCAATCCTGCATTCATATAAGGCGGGGAATTTCTTCTGAAACCATCCCGGGAAAAAGTGCTTGCTGTCAGAATCCGGCACCGGTCAGAGACAATTCAGGCATCCGGTCCGGAAGGAACAGGATACGGCGTTCATTCGAAAATAATTTTTCCAAATAAAAACCATGAAAGAGACAAGAAGAAAAAAAGGTGGATGGCCCGTTGAATCTGCGCTTTTACAAAAAGTTCAGACACTGCTCCTTAACCTTTTCCAGGTCGTCCTTCATCAGCACCACCAGTTTCTGGATGGGTGCATGATTGGCCTTGGAGCCAATGGTATTGATTTCACGGCCGATTTCCTGACTGATAAATCCCAGTTTTCGCCCTGCATGGGGTTCTTTTTCAAGAACATCCAGAAAATAATCCAAATGGTTGGCAAGCCTGACCTTCTCTTCAGAAATGTCTGATTTTTCCAGAAAATAGATCATTTCCTGCTCAAAACGGTTTGGGTCAAAAGCCGAATCCGATTGAATGGAAGCCAGTTTTTCTTCTATTCGCTGCCTCACCATCAGCGCTCTTTGGGGGTCCAGCGTTTCTACTTCCGAGAGCAGGTGGCGGATGTTGGAGATATACCCTTTCACCTTTACGGCCAGAACTTTTCCTTCAGAGATTCGGAAATCATCACAGGCTTTCAATGCCTGTTCGCATGCTTTCATGGCAATTTCCCACTCTTGTTCCCGGTTTTCGCGTCCCATGCCGGGGCTCAGCACCTCAGGAAGACGGAGCACCGATTGCAAAATGGCAGATGAATCTACCGGAATGGGCAATTTGCCGGCCTCCAGATGAATATTCCCGAAATGATAGTGGAACAATTCTGTATTGAGCTGAGACGGTGCAGCTGCTTTGGAGGCATATTCCAACTCCACACTGACCAGCACCTTGCCTCTCTCCAGGTATTTTTGTACCAGATTACGGATTTCGAATTCCTTGTCCTGCAACCCTTTCGGAAGCCTGACATTCAGGTCCAATGTTTTGGAATTGAGTGACTTTACCTCGGCCCTGGAAATCAGGTTTTCGTCTTCGAGGCTGGCGGCACCAAAGCCGGTCATTGATTTAATCATGAAAAATGGTTTTCTGAAAAACGATAAATTTGTTGTTTCGGCTTCCGGAGGGAAAGATAAGGGATGAAATCTGTTTTCCGGGAAGAAAAACGACCAGGCAAAGCCGGGTCCCGGGCAAAATTCAAGCGAAAAAAATCCCGGACCATGGGCCGGGATAAGAAACAGGGCGGAGAGAGCGGGATTCGAACCCGCGGTACCGTTACCAGTACGACAGTTTAGCAAACTGTTCCTTTCGGCCTCTCAGGCATCTCTCCGAAAAAGAATGCCAAAGGTAGAGCAAGGAATTGAAAAATAAAAAATCAGGCTTCCCAATATTTTTCGGTTTACCCGGATGCATCTTTGCCTCAGATTCTTTTGGAATGAAAAAATACGGTCTCGTCGGTTTCCCATTGTCCCATTCTTTTTCTGCGGAGTATTTCTCCGCAAAATTTGAAAAAGAGGGAATCAGGGATTGCAGCTACCAATTGTTTCCCTTCCGGGAAATCTCCGAACTGGAGACCTTTTTGAATGAAAACCCGGACATACTAGGCCTCAACATTACCATTCCCTACAAGGTGGCTGCCCTGAAACTGGTTCAGGAGGTGGACTCTGTTGCTGCAAAAATCGGTGCCATAAATGTGATGAAAAAAATGAATGGCGGAAGTTGGAAAGGCTATAATACAGACTATTACGGCTTTTTGACGGCTTTGGAAATACTGGAGCCACCGGAATTCTGGAAGGGAAAAAACGCCCTGATTTTAGGAACGGGTGGAAGCAGTATGGCGGTCGCAGAAGCCTTGTCTGCCCTGGGGATGAAGGCCAAAAAAGTGAGCCGGACCCCGGGAAAGGACGAGTTGGATTATGAAAAGCTCACCGGCCGGATGCTAAAGCAGGTTTGTCTGCTGGTCAACTGTACGCCTCTGGGCATGTATCCGAATATTCGGGCGGCACCACGATTGCCCTGGGAAGAACTTCCGAAGGGCGCATATGCTGTGGATTTGATTTACAATCCTGAGAAAACACTTTTTTTGGAACGCTCTGAAAAACAGGGCCTCAGAGTTCAGAATGGACTGCCGATGCTGATTGCTCAGGCAGAAAAAAGCTGGGAAATCTGGAATTCCTGAAGTTTCACAATTCTTTGGGTACCTCAGTCATAATGATGCATTGAGAAAAGGAAATATTTCCTCCTCAGTCTGACGCTGGTCCGGGTCCGGATTTTGCGCCTAGGAGCCGGTGTTTCATCAGGTTTTCGAAAAAGCTGTGGGCATAAAATACGGCCACGGCCATCAGCATGTTGATGACAAATTTATACAGGGGCATGCCCCCGCTCAGGTTGTCCAGATACGGGTCGAGAAACAGGAACAGAAACTCAAAAATCAGCAGGGCCGAAAAGAAAATAAAACCCTCAATCCAAATGGTGGGCAGGTGCACCTTTTGCATCAGGAAAAATCCACCCAGCATGAGCATGACAAAAATGACGATGCCTGAATACTGAATGTTCTGCTCTCGCTGCAATTCCTTGATTGCCAGTTGGTTTTTCAGTTCGGTTCGCTTCAATTCTTCTGCTTTTCCCAGCGAATCCTGATACAATTTTTTTTCAAATTCGAACTGGGCCAGATAATTCGAAATTTTTTCACGGGTCTCTTTGTTGCTAAGGCTGTCGGCCACATCGCGGCTTTGCCGGTAATGCAGGTATGCGAGGCGATAATCACCTTTACGGGCCTCAATTTCACTCAACAGCTTCAGGTCGGTGCGCAGCCCTTCTTTGGAATGCAGTTTCTGATCCAGCTTCAGGGCCTTATGAATATAAATTTGAGCCGAATCGGTTTTCCCCGCATTAAAAAAGGTTTGGGCCAAATTGGAATAGGCTTGAGAAAGGCCTTCTTCATCCTGAAGGGCCGCATGGCCGGCAATCGATTTTTTGGCATACACACGGGCACTGTCATATTGTTGGAGCGACAAAAAGACCACCGATATATTGTTGTCAATGATTCCCATGACATCAGTTTGATTTAGCTCCAGATTGATGATCCTCGATTTTTTGTGAAGGTTGAGTGCCTCAGTGAGTTTGTTTTTTCTTTCCTGTTTCTGCGTTTCAGGGTTGAGTTCATCACCGATTTGCTGTTTTACGGCACCCAGATTCGAGTACAAAGCGCCAAGTTCCCGCTTTCTTTTTAGTTTTTCATTGATTTTCAGCGATTTGTCAAAACATTTCTCGGCATTGCTGAAAGACTCAAGAATGTAGTAGGCAGAACCCAGGTTGTTGAGGTAATTGGAAATATCACTCTCATTGCCCTGTTTTTCAGCCATTTTCAGGGCTTTCAGATAATAGTCGATGGCCTCGGCCATTTTTCCCCTGAAGTCGAATACCATGCCCAACTGATTGTACACCCGGGCTTCAAGCGGCAGGTTTTTTGTTTTTTTGGTAAGATCCAAAGCCTGCATCAGGGTTTTCTCTGCCAGTTCCAGTTCATTTTGGTCGGTGTAATACTGTCCGATTTCAAAGAGTGCTGCCGCTTTTTCGGCATTGCTACGGCTCTTGTTCCATTTTTGCTCCAGCTGCATATCCAAACCCGGAAATCCGGCATCCGGCTGTCCTGTAAAAGGCAGAGTCCGGCACAAGATCAGCACCAGAAAAATAGCGAAGAGCAGTTTGAAGCGCTTTGTCATCAGGGAAACGAGCTTCCAAAGTGGGGGTATTCCCGTTTAATTCCAAATGTAAGACCGCCGTGTCTTTGTTTGGAGAAAAAACAGGCTTCTTCCGGCGGTGGCAGAATAAAAAAAGCCGGCCCTTTGCGAACCGGCTCTCAAGTGATTAAAAATCAGGGTGGTTTCTTATTTAAAAGCCGAAATCCCGGTAATCTCATTGCCCAGAATGAGCAAATGAATATCGTGGGTTCCCTCGTAGGTGATCACCGATTCCAGATTCATCATGTGGCGCATGAGCGGATACTCACCCGTGATGCCCATGCCGCCGTGAACTTGCCTGGCTTCTCTCGCAATGTTTAGGGCCATGTCCACATTGTTTCTTTTGGCCATGGAAATCTGTGCTGTTGTTGCCCTGCCCTCGTTTTTCAGTTGACCAAGCCGGTAGGTGAGCAATTGCGCCTTGGTTATTTCGGTCAGCATTTCAGCCAGTTTCTTTTGAACCAGCTGGAAGGATGCTATGGGCTTGCCAAACTGAATCCGCTCCATGGCGTATCTTCTGGCCGATTCATAGCAATCCATCGCTGCGCCTATGGCTCCCCAGGCGATGCCGTACCGGGCAGAATCCAAACACATCAGCGGGGCACCGAGGCCGCTTTTTCCGGGGAGAAGGTTTTCTTTGGGAACTTTTACGTTATCGAAAACGAGTTCTCCGGTACAACTCGCCCGAAGCGACCATTTGTTGTGGGTCTCGGGTGTAGAAAATCCTTCCATTCCCCTTTCTACAATCAATCCATGGATGCGGCCTTCTTCGTTTTTTGCCCAAACTACAGCAATATCAGCTTTCGGAGAATTGGAAATCCACATTTTGGCCCCGTTCAGCAGGTAATGGTCGCCCATATCTTTAAAGTTGGTAACCATCCCGCTGGGGTTGGATCCATGGTCAGGTTCGGTAAGGCCAAAGCAGCCGAGCATTTCTCCTTTTGCCAGTTTGGGAAGATATTTAAATCGCTGTGATTCAGAGCCAAAGGCATAAATTGGATACATCACCAATGAACTCTGAACCGATACGGTTGAGCGCATTCCGCTGTCGCCGCGTTCAATTTCCTGCATGATGAGTCCGTAGGAAATATAATCCATGCCGCCGCCGCCGTATTGGGCAGGAATGGTTGGCCCGAAGGCTCCGAGTTCGCCAAACATGGGAACCAGGTATTCCGGAAAAATATTTTTCTGGCAGCAGTCTTCTATGATGGGGCTGATTTCTTTCTTTACAAAATCTCGGACTGCATCCCGCACCATCCGGTGTTCGGGGCTCAGCAAGTCATCTAAATTGTAAAAATCGGTTCCTTCGAAAACATCGGCCTGCGATCTGCGGACGATTTCCTCTTGTATCTGGTGCATAAAAAAAGTTTTTGCAAAAATATAACCAGAATACCGGGTTTGAAAGCAATTTGTTTCTGCCCGCCTTACAGATTATCTCATCAAAACTTTTCTTTTTCCGTACAGGTCGTTCAGAAGGATTTTTCTCAGGCCAGGGCTTTTACCTTTTCCACCAGCAGGTCAAAGTTCAGGGGTTTTTGCAAAAAGTCTGTAAATCCCTGACTCTTAAACTCTTCCATGGAATAGTTTTTGGCATTACCCGTGATGGCAATAATGGGAATGCCGGCTTTTTCTTTGTTGGTCATTTGCCTGATTTTACCTGTACATTCAATGCCATCCATTCCGGGCATGTTGATGTCCATCAGAATCAGATGGAAATTATCATTGGCCAGCATATCCAGCACCATCTGCCCGTTTTTGGCTCCATGGATTTCACAATTCTGAAATTCCAAAATTTTCTTGGTCAGATTCAAAATAACCGAGCTGTCCTCTGCAATCAATACTTTAATTTTACCAGTCATGGCCGTTTCGCAATAGGTATAAGGATTCAAAAAATTCTCCTGCTGCTTCGCGGAGAGATTCCAGCTGACCGCAAAACGCTGCAAGTTTATTAATTTTCAAATCATTATCAATCTCGCAGGCCACGGCAAATAGCCTGTTCACCCCAAATGTTCCTGCATTGCCCTTCAAAATGTGAATCTGGCTTTTTAACTTTTCCCAATCCCTGCGGCTGAAAGCAGAGTCAATATTGATGATCAGGTTTCGGGTTTCATGGGCAAAATCATCGAGGCATTCCATCAGCAAATCATGCCCAAGATGCCGCCTCAGGTCATGCAGGACCTTTACATCCATCACAGGCTGCAGGAGACTGTCTTCTTTTTTAGGACGGGGAATTTCATAAATCTGCGTTTTTCTTTTGCCCTTCACCATGGTTTTTTCCGTCCAGTAGGAAACTTTTCTCAGCAGGTTTTCGGGAGAAGCAGCCTTAGAAATAAAATCATCCATACCGGCTTCCAAATACCTGGCCTTGTCTTCTTCCATACAATATGCAGTAAATGCAAGTATGGCCGGATGGCGGTTGAGGCGGAGATTACTGATGGCACCCGCAGCGGTCAATCCATCCATCCCTGGCATTTGAATATCCATCAATATCAAATGGTAAAGGCCTGATTTGGCACGCCTTATGGCTTCTTCGCCGTTGTTGGCTGTGTCTACATGCCAACCGGCACCGGATAGAATCTCCATGGCCAGCCGGAGATAAATGTCATTGTCGTCCACCAGTAAAATATCGGGCACAGACTCCGGCCTGCTATGGCTTTTCCCGGTTTCTTTTCTTAGTGAAGCCGGTCGGCCTGAAACGGTTTGCAAGGGAAATTCTACCCAAAAGGCCGAACCTGATCCCGGCAGAGAAGTAAATCCCGGACTGCCTCCCATGGCATCTGCAATCCGCCGAACGGCAAGAAATGCAGGCCCGGTTTCGTTCATACTTGCAGCCTGTTCGGGTTTCTCCGATTCAAAAATCCGGCGTACCTGATTTTGCCATTCTGCCGGTAAGCCCTGCCCCATATCCCGCACTTCCAGTATTCCGGTGGCACCCGATTCCGATGGTTCACTGAACATTCTGACCTCTATGCTTCCTTCCTGAACAAAAAGTAAGGCATTGGATACCATGTGTTTGATGAGGGCAAACAGATATGCTTCCTCCGCCACCCAATGGCTGTGGTTCGAATCGGTTTCAATGTGAAGCCGGATATTTTTCGGTCGGGTCTGCTTTTCAAAATGCAGGGATATCTTTTTCTTTAAACCGTTCAGATGAACCGGTAATGGCATCGAAACCTTTGCATCATTATTGATTTGAAATGAGGGTGTCGAAGCCAAGGATGGCGTGCCGGCTGCAAGGGCCAGATTTTTTTTCGGATGTGTCATGTTCAATAAATTAGCCTGTGTCGCAGGGATACGGGTAAATCCGGAGACAAAAGTAGAAGGCCGTTTGCTGAACCTGAATTTGCATACGGGCTTTACATTACATTTGCCCGACTATGATTAAAGTAAAAGGCAGAGCCGGAATTCTGACAATTCTCTTTGTTTTTTGCAGCTGCTTTCTTGGCATTTTCCTATTTTCGGCCTGGCTGGGCACTGTGGATGTCTCCTGGAGTGATGTGTTATGGTCTGTTTTGGGAAAATCAGAGGAAAACCTTGCAAACACCCTCATCTGGCAGGTGCGGATTCCCCGCTTTTTCATGGCCTTTATTGCCGGTGCCTTTCTGGCTGTGGCCGGTCAAGTGATGCAGATTTTACTCCGCAATCCCCTTGCCGATCCTTACACCATGGGCATAGCCAACGGTGCCGGTTTGGGTGTAAACCTGGCCATGATGGGCTGGCTGCCCGGATTTTTTCATCAGATTTATTTTATCCCGGTATGGGGATTTGCGGGCGCATTGGCTGCTTCGGCCCTGGTGCTGGCCCTGGCAGGTGGCAAAAAGCGCAGGACAAATGCCGAAATCCTGCTGATTGGGATTGCCGTATCCATGCTGCTGGGAAGTTTCAATACCCTGCTTACCTATTATGCTGCCCGGCAGACCGAGGTCCGGCACATTCTTTTCTGGGCTTTCGGCAATCTGGATAAATCCGATTGGTCGGGACTTTGGGTGGCCATGGGCTTTGCTTTTCCGGCTTTGCTTTTTCTCGGACTCCGCAAAAGCCATTGGAATGTTTTGCTGCTGGGAGAAGAAAAAGTAACGGCTATGGGATTCCGGAGTCATCGCCTTAAAAATGGATTGCTCATTATTTCTGCTTTCCTCACAGCTGCCGTGGTCTGCTTTGTGGGGCCCATCGGATTCGTGGGTTTGGTGGTGCCATTTTGGGCAAGAAAGCTGATTTCCATTACCCAGCCAGGATTTTGGCGGCTGACTTTTTGCATGGGCGGACTCTTTGTTTCCTTCTGCGATTTGTTGTCCCGTGTGCTGTTTTCACCCTTTGGCCTGCCGATAGGTTTGATTTCCAGCTTGGTGGGCGTACCGTTCTTCCTATATTTGCTGCGGGATTCGTCCCGCCGAACTTCTTTTTAAAAGATAAAAATCTGCCGGAATTCCATTTTCAGAAAGAAGCAACTTGCTGATTTAAAGAATATTAATGGTTTACATTAGCCGAAAAGAATTTTTTAACGCTGCCCATAAACTCTACAACCCGGCCTGGTCAAAGGAGGAAAACGACGCCTGCTTCGGACCGTGCGCCAATGAATATTACCACGGGCACAATTTTGAGCTTACGGTCACAGTGGCCGGAACGCCCAATCCCGATACGGGTTTTGTGATAGACCTGAAAAAACTCGGGCAACTGACCAAGACCCTCATCATCGACAAGGTGGACCATAAAAACCTGAACCGGGATGTGGATTTTCTTCAGGGGAAAATGACGAGCTGCGAGATTCTGGTGAAAGAATTCTGGGACATTCTGGCCCCCGAAATTGAAAAGCATTCCAACGGGCGGCTTTACAAGATTACCCTTCAGGAGACCCATAAAAATTATGTGGAGTATTTTGGAGAAGGCTGATTCTGCCGGTCTCCTGATCCCGAAAAACCATCAAAGCACTGCATGCGCTATTTTATCATTGCCGGCGAGCGTTCCGGAGATTTACACGGATCCAACCTTTACCGGCACCTGAAAGCCCATGACCCGGAGGCTGAAGCCACCGGAATCGGAGGCAATTTTATGGAAATGGAAGGGGTGAAGCTCATGTCGAACTACGAAGACCTGGCCCTCATCGGGATCTGGGAAATTCTGGACAAACTGGGCAATATCCGAAAGGCCCTCCGGGCGGTGAAGCAGGAACTCAGGGAAAGCCCGCCGGATGTGTTGATTCTGATAGACTTTGCAGGATTTAACCTTAGGGTAGCCCGTTTTGCAAAAGAATTGGGAATCAAGGTTTTCTATTATATTTCACCTAAAATCTGGGCATGGAATACAGGCCGGATCAAATCCATCCGGGCCTGGGTAGACCGCATGTTCGTTATTCTCCCTTTCGAAAAAGAGTTCTACAAAGAACACGGCATGGAGGTAGATTATGTCGGAAATCCAGTGCTCGATGCCATTTCTGAATCACAGCCCAACCCCAATTTCCTTCGAGATAATCAGCTCGACAACAGGCCCGTCATTGCCATCCTTCCGGGCAGTCGTTCCAACGAAATAGAAAATACGCTGTTCAGAATGCTGAGTATACTTCCTGCATTCCCCGAACATCAGTTTGTGGTGGCGGGGGTAAATAATTTTTCCAAAAAATACTACGACCAGTTCAGACGAAACGGGGCTGTCAATATTGTGTATGAGCAAACCTACGATTTGCTCCGGCATGCCGAAATGGCCGTGGTGGCCAGCGGTACGGCAACCCTCGAGACGGCATTGCTTCGTGTGCCGCAGGTGGTGGTGTATCGGGTAAATATGCTCTCGTATCTTTTGGGTAAAATCCTCATCAAGGTAAAGTTTATCTCCCTCGTCAACCTCATTGCCGGCAAAAAAGTAGTGCCCGAACTCATTCAGGATGAATTTAATCCGGCCAACATCAGGCAGGAACTGATGAAACTGAAAATGGGAGAGGCAGGCAGGGTGGATATCCTTAAAGCCTATGAAGAAGTGGCAGCCCGCATAGGCAAACCCGGGGCATCAGAAAATGCTGCCCTGAAAATGCTGGAGTATCTGAAAGCCGCCGATGCCTGATTTTTTAAAATCTGCATCCTGAAAAAAATAGTTTCGGGTGAAGGATTTGAAATTTGTGTCCGAAAATCTTTTGGATTACAAAATCTCATTCACCATATTTGCGGCCCGAATTTGAAAAGACCATGGCAGTTACCCGTTTAAAAAGAAAAGACAAAAGAAACAAAGCAGTAGCCAAAGCGCGGGTACAGCGAATAAAGCAACTCACGCTTACGCCTGTAATCAGGAAGGTGGATGTGGAAGAATTGAAGAAATCCTTCGCCTCCGCTTAACCAAAGACATTGAAATCCCGCTTACCGCGGGATTTTTTTTATCCCTTCTTTTTCAGCAACCTGCCGGTATAGAATAGGGTCAGAATACCAAGTCCTATCCCGAATCCTACCGATGCCCAGGGTTTGAGCATATCCTCCATTTTAAAAAATTCGGCCAGCATCCAAAGGCTGTTGGATGTAATCCAAATGGAAATCGCCAGATTATGGACCAGATTGGTGGTCTTCCGCCGCTGATGCCAGGTAATCAGGTAGGCCACAAATACTGCGGGAACCACCATAGCTGAGCCCATCCAGGTCCAACCCTGCACCCAGCACATGTCTTTTACCAGCCAGAGAAAAACATGGGCATATTCCAGGGGATGCCAGTCCCGCTCATTACCGGGGCTCATTATTTTCCGTTTCTGATTTTGAACAAGCGGATCAGGGCCGATACATAGTCATCGGTGGTGTTGATGGCCAGATAATTGGTTTTCTGTTTTTTGCAGGTTTCTTCCAGGTGTTTCTGATTGCCGGAAAATTGCTGTTTCACCAAGCGGGTGAAGCCCGGAAGGGAGGTGTTGATCCAAAAGGTTTTTTTCTGCTCCGGGTCAAACAGGGGCACAATGCCCAGCCTCGGAAATTCCTTTTCCCGCTTGTCCATCAGGTGAATCACCACTACATCGTGTTTGCGGCTGATGGTTCTCAGTGCCTGATCGTAGTCTTTGTCAATAAAGTCGCTGAGGATGATGATAATGCTCCGCCGCTTGAGCAGGTTCATGGTAAAGTAAATGCCGGCATTCAGGTCGGTCTGTGCGCCCTGATTTTTCATTTTGTACAATTCGGCAATGACGCGGTAGGCATGCTGCATGCCTTTGCTGGGTTTGATGTATTTCTCTCTTCGGTTGCTGAAGGCAATTACACCTACCTGGCTGCCCTCTTTCACTGCAGAAAGAGAAAGTACCCCGCAGATTTCCTTGCACATATCCAGTTTCTTTTGGCCGAATTTTCCAACTTCCTGAGAGGCAGATACATCCAGGAGAAAAAAAACGGTTTGCTCCTTCTCTTCTTTGAATGTTTTTACGAAGGTGCCGTGTCCTTTGGCCGATACGTTCCAATCGATGGTGCGCACATCATCGCCATACTGATACTCCCTTACATCGCTGAATTCCAGACCCGAGCCTTTAAACACAGAGTGAAAGTCGCCCTGCATCTGGGTATTCAGCGCCTTCCGGATTTTGATTTCGTAGTTCCGGAGTTTTTGTATGGTTTCCCTCAAATCCATTGCTGCAAATATGATCGGTTTGCGCTGAATCCCGCATACTGTTTCATCATGAAAATTGGTATTACCTTTGAAGCCCATGATCAGCGGTTATCTGCTCATTGTTGTTTTTGCACTGGGAGGCCTTTTTTTCGCTGGTGCTGTGTTTCTGTTGTCCTTTTTGCTTCAGACCCGCAAACCAAATCCCGAAAAGCTGGCGGCCTACGAATGCGGAGAGGAGGCCTTTTCTTCCGGCAAGACCGGTTTTCAATTCCGTTACTATATACCGGCCCTGCTTTTCCTTCTCTTCGAGGTGGAATTGGTTTTGTTTACTCCCGTACTGCTTTCCCGCAGCAAGGTTCCCGCAGACTGGTCCGCCCTTCAGTGGGAGCAAGTGGTCAGATTGGAGAGCCTTTTGTTCTTTTTTATCCTTCTGCTGGGTTTTGTTCTGGCACTCTCTGCCCGCTACCTGGACTGGGACCGGCCCGCGATTTCTGCTCCCTCATTCGAAAGTCCGGTGCCAGATATTGCCTACGAGCAATTCAACCTGGAGCAACTGAAAAAGGAAAAAGCCCGGGAGTCCGAAACCATTTCCGGCTAAGCATCCTGCTTCCGGCAGAATTCTCTTTAATATTTTGAAATAAAAAAAGCCCTCATGACGGGCATGAAGGCTTATTTTACAGGATTAATCCGAAGATCAGGATCCGCAGGCTTCGCACGCCTCCGGATTATCCAGAGAGCAAACCATAGCGGCCATTTTTTCGTCCTGGCTCGCAGTATTTACTACAGGCTCCAGGGCCACCTCGGCCTGCTTTTCTACTGTAAACTTGATGGCATCTGCCGCTGCTTTGGTGCGCAGGTAATACATGCCGGTCTTCAGTCCTCTTTTCCAGGCATAGAAATGCATGGATGTCAGTTTTCCGAAATTCGGATCCTGAATGTGGATGTTCAGACTCTGGCTTTGGCAAATGTAAGCACCGCGGTCAGCCGACATGTCGATGATGGCCTTCTGGCTGATTTCCCAAACGGTCTTATACAAGTCTTTGATGTGGGCAGGAATTTCGGCAATTTTCTGAACAGAACCATTGGCTTCAATCAGCTTGTTTTTCATGCTGTCGTTCCAGAGACCGAGTTCTACCAGGTCTTTCAGCAGATGCTTGTTTACCACGATAAATTCTCCGGAGAGAACCCTGCGGGTATAAATATTGGAGGTATAAGGCTCGAAACATTCGTTGTTTCCCAAAATCTGCGAGGTGCTGGCTGTGGGCATCGGAGCAATCAGCAGGGAGTTGCGTACGCCATGCTTTTTCACCTTCTCTTTGAGTTCATTCCAATTCCAGCGACCTGATTTGGGACTTACTCCCCAGAGGTCAAACTGGAATATACCCTGAGAAACAGGCGATCCTTCATAGGTCTCGTAAGGTCCGAATTTTTTCGACAGTTCCATACTGGCAGTCATGGCACCGAAATAAATGGTTTCATGGATGTCTTCATTCAGGCGCTGGGCTTCTTCGCTGTCAAAAGGCATGCGCAGTTTGATGAAGGTGTCCGCCAAACCCTGCACCCCGATACCGATGGGGCGATGCCGCATGTTGGACCTTTCGGCCTCCGGCACAGGATAGTAATTGATGTCGATGATTTTGTTCAGGTTTTTGGTAACATGCTTGGTTACCTCTATCAGCTTATTGTGGTCGAATTTTCCGTTGACAACAAACTTGGGCAGTGCTATGGAAGCCAGGTTGCACACCGCCACTTCATCCGGCGATGTGTATTCGATGATTTCGGTGCAGAGGTTGGAAGACTTAATGGTACCCAGATTTTTCTGGTTGCTCTTGTGGTTGGCGTGATCCTTGAAAAGCATATAAGGAGTACCGGTTTCGGTCTGGGCTTCCAGAATTTCGAACCAAAGCTCCTGGGCTTTCATCACCCGCCTTGCACGACCTTCTCTTTCATATTTTTCGTACAGGTTTTCAAACGCCTCTCCGTAGCAATCTGCCAGACCGGGGGCTTCGTTGGGGCAAAACAGGGACCATTCTTCATCGGCCTCCACCCGCTTCATAAACAAATCCGGAACCCAGAGGGCATAGAACAAATCCCTGGCACGCAGTTCTTCCTTGCCGTGGTTCTTTTTGAGTTGCAGAAAATCTACCACATCCGCATGCCAGGGCTCCAGGTAAATGGCAAAAGCACCTTTCCTTTTACCTCCTCCCTGGTCTACATAGCGGGCAGTATCATTGAAAACTTTCAACATCGGAATGATGCCGTTGGATGTTCCGTTGGTACCTTTAATATATGAACCGGTAGCCCGTATGTTGTGGATAGACAATCCTATACCGCCGGCAGACTGAGAAATCTTGGCACACTGCTTGAGCGTATCGTAGATGCCGTCAATGCTGTCGTTCTTCATAGTGAGAAGGAAACAGGAAGACAACTGAGGTTTGGGTGTACCGGCATTGAAAAGGGTAGGAGTAGCGTGTGTAAACCACCTTTCGCTCAGCAGGGTATAGGTTTCAATGACCGAATCAATGTCATTCTGGTGGATACCAACCGCAACCCGCATAAGCATGTGCTGCGGGCGCTCTACCACCTTACCGTCCAGCTTCAGCAGGTAAGAACGCTCCAGGGTTTTGAAGCCAAAATAGTCGTAACCAAAGTCCCGGTCGTAGATAATGGTACTGTCCAGCAGATTGGCATTTTTCTTCACCACTTCATACACCTCCCGGGAAATGAGCGAAGCATTTTCGCCGGTTTTGGGGTCGATGTATTGATAGAGCAGTTTAATGGTATTGGAAAACGACTTGCTGGTGGTTTTGTGGAGATTGGAAATGGCAATCCTCGCCGCCAATACCGCATAATCCGGATGGCGGGTGGTGAGGGAGGCTGCGGTTTCCGCCGCCAGATTGTCCAGTTCGGTGGTGGGCACCCTGTCATAAATTCCTTCAATTACCTTGCGGGATACTTCATAGGGATCGATGAATCGGGAATCAAGTCCGTAACAGAGTTTTTCTATTCTGGCGGTGATTTTGTCGAATTTGGCTGTCTCCAGCCGTCCGTCGCGTTTGATTACTAGCATTCGGTTTCGTCTTTTTAAAACTGTAAAATAAGGAGCGGTTCTCCGGTTAGGTTCACTTCAAAAAATGTATTTACCCTGCCACACAAGCTTTTAGGATTAAGCCTCAGGTCGCCTCAGGGTGGGGTCAAAAGTAAAAAAAAATGGAAATGAAAATAAAAGTTTTGAAAAAAAATTTTGTCTGATTATCAGGCTCTTAGCTTGTATTTCTTGAAAAATTACTATAACACAGGATAAAAGTTTTTTTTTCGCATGATGATCAGAACATTATCCACCTTTTCAGCTGTCTTTTTTTCTTTCAGTTTACTTTTTCAAACTTGTAAACCCAAGGCAGCAGTTACTGCAAATCCGGATAAAACGAGGATTGACAGCCTGGAAAATGAGATGCGCCTGGCTACGGAAAAAAATCCGGCCGAACCCGACCTGAGGTTGGCCATGTTTCTTGCGCAGGCCTATCAGAATTATCAGGTCAAATACCCCGATGATTCCATTTCTCCCAAATACATGTTCAAGGCCGGGCAGGTGATTGAAAATGTATTCAACGACAAAGCCCGGGCGGGTGAGATTTACTACGACATATACAAGAAGTATCCGAAGTCTAAATCTGCTCCCTACGCCCTTTTTATGACCGGAAACCTGTATCACACCATTGCCGATTCTGCCCATGCCATGGAAATGCTCCAATTTTTTCTGGCCAAATATCCCGATCACGAATTGAAAACCGATGCCATGGCACTCATCCGCAGCATGGGCGGAGCGCCGGATACTTCATCCCGGCCGGTGAAGGAATTGCCTATGAATCCGTTGTGAATCAAGCGCTTGTTAATCCATTTGATTGCCCGGCAGTCGGCAATAAAGAGGATGTAAAGACATTTTCTCTTGAGCCAATTTTCAAAGTTGAACACAAATCATTCAGACATTTAAGAATGAAAACCAAAACTGTGGTTTTGCCTTTTTTGCTTTTACTCCTTGGAACACAATTGTGCATTGCCCAGCCATATGAATTGGCTGGCGGACTCCGGTTGGGCTCTCCTGCTTCTTTTTCTTTCCGATATCTGCCACAAAAAAACCGGGCCATAGAGGCTTTTCTGGGTTTCCGGAATCAGGCTCTGTATTCCTGGACAGTGATTGGGGGCACCTATGCCTATTACCATTCTTTTTTGGATGTGGAAGGTTTATATTGGTTTGGTGGCGGCGGTCCTTCGCTTTTTGTCTGGTCTTGGAAAGACCGCTATCTCGGTCCGCCCCAGTCGGGTGCTTCATTGGGCGTAAACGGTCAGCTCGGCCTCGATTACAAGTTCAAGGATTTGCCTCTAAACCTGTCGGCAGATTGGATGCCTGTGTTTTTTCTGAATGGTTACGGAGCGGGATTGTCCGGTGGTTTCGGGGCTTTGTCTGTCCGCTATGTCTTCCGGTAAATCGAAAAATAGTTTTGCGGCTTCCGGGCTGTCCGGCCTGAAGCTGATTTGAAATTATTGCCTGAACTTTAATAATTTGCGGCCTCCGGTCTGTTTTTATCCGTTTTTTCCGTTGGCATCTGAAAAAATCTGTCTCGGCCCCGGCACACTGCTGTTGGCGGAACCATTTATGCAAGACCCCCTCTTTGGCAGAGCCGTTGTGCTCCTTTGTCAGCATGATGATGATGGCTCCTTCGGCTTCATTATCAATAAGCCTGTCGAAAGTCCATTTGCTGAAGGAGATGATCATCCCTTGGCCGGCTTCCCGTTTTATTCAGGCGGACCGATGGACAACCATTCTGTTTTTTTTGTCCACCAACTCTCTGCTTTAAAAGAGGCCATACCCCTGCAAGACGGCTTCTTCTGGCAGGGAGATTATGACGAGCTGCTGGATGCCATTGAAAACCATGAGGTTACAGAGAAAAATTTTCGTCTCATTCTGGGCTATTCGGGCTGGGGAGCGGGGCAACTGGAGGAAGAATTGGAGAAAGGCTTTTGGATGGTGAACAATGGTCCGCTGGACTACATTCTGGAAACCGAAGCGGCACATCTTTGGAAGGAAATCCTGCAACGGATGGGCCCCTACTTTAAAATGGTTTCCAATTTTCCCAGCGACCCTACATTGAACTAGACCGCCTTTCCGTTCAAAAGCGAGGTGAATAATGTAAACTGTGCTTCGGCAATGCTTTCCCAAAAATAATTTTCCTGCACATAAAGCCGGTTTTTAACCGACAAGTTCCGGATGTATTCTTCCGGCAAGGCCCCTGCCCGGTTCAGTTTTTCCACCAAATCCGATTCATCCTGATGCACTTCTATCCCAAGGTTTTCTGAGAAAACTTCCGGAAAATTGCATCCTTCGGATATCATGGGAATAAGCCCGGCGGCCATGGCTTCTACCACCGAAGTAGGGAAGCCTTCTGAAAGCGAAGGCAAAACATAAAAGGAGGATTGTGAAAGCAAATTTCTCTTCTTCTCCCCAAAAGCAGGACCGGTTATGTCCACATTGGAACCGGGGTTTTCTTTCCACCAGGCAGCAACTTTTTCTTCCTCACCGTCGGGCGTGCCGGCAACCAGCAGCCGAAAGCCGGGATTGGAAAAGAGCCGGCTTTTTTTCCATGCCCTGAGCAGGGGCATTACGCCTTTTTTATGGTGAAGCCTACCCAGAAAAAGGAAGGTAAGGGGCTTTTCAGGCTTTTCGTTTGTCAGAATATCCCCGGGATAAATGCCGTTGGGAATCCGGATTACCCGGGCGAAATGTTTTTTCAGGTTTTCGGCTTCGGGGCCGCCTACTGCCCTGACGACATCTGCTTGCCGGGCAAGGGGTTTTTCTTTCAGGAAGAAATAGGCCCATTTTTTCCATTTCTTCTGGCTCATGCTCCAGGGCTCCAGCATTCCGTGGGGCGTATATACCCAACAGAATCCTGCTTTTTTTGCCTGAGCGGCCCATTGGGTCGGAAATCTCCAGGTCCCGTGGCTCACCACCAGTGTTTTTTCCGGAGAGAAGCCCGAAAAAAAGTTCACTGCACTTTTGGCATCTGTTTTCTCAAGAAACACGGGCTCTGCGTGGGGAAATCCCTCACGATCAAAGGGGTAGTCAGTTTTGGGTACTGCAATCAGGGTGCGTACACCATGATTTTTCCAAAGGAAAGAAGAACTGGCTATGGCGGCATGCCAGATTCCGAAATTGACAGAAGAAAGTTGGTCAACCAGATTGATGACTGTCTTTACTTCCTTCATGATCAGGATTTTACATCAATGGAGGAAAGCGGTCGGGTGCCGATTCTCTCATCAATTCATACGCTGCTTCAAATACATGGTCGGCACCGGGTTTGGAGAAGAAATCGCCGTCTGACCCATATGCCGGACGGTGCGCCATAGCGGAAATGGTGACAGGCTTGGAGTCCAGATACCGGTATCCTCCCTGAACTTCAAGTACCTGCTGCATCATAAATGCTGTGGCACCACCGGGTACATCTTCATCCGCAAAAATAATCCGGTTGGTTTTTTTGAGGCTCTCTGCACACATGCCGTGAATGTCGAAAGGCAGAAGGGACTGGGCATCAATGATTTCAGCTTCTATGCCGTTTTCTGCCAAAATCTGAGCTGCTTCCATGCAGATGCGGGTCATCGAGCCATAGGTAACAATGGTGATGTCTCCGCCTTCCCGGATTACCTCGGGTACACCAATCGGTACTGTGATTTCCCCCAGATTGGAGGGCAGTTTTTCTTTAAGCCGGTAGCCGTTCAGGCATTCGATTACAAGTCCGGGCTCGTCTGACTGCAGCAGGGTGTTGTAGAAACCTGCCGCTTTGGTCATGTTACGTGGCGTTAGGATGTAAATTCCTCTGAGAGAGTTTATTAGCATGCCCAAAGGAGAACCGGCGTGCCAAACACCCTCTAAGCGGTGTCCTCGGGTCCGGATGATGAGTGGCGCTTTTTGCCCGCCTTTGGTTCGGTACTGATAGGTGGCCAGGTCGTCGGACAATATCTGCAATGCATACATCAGATAATCCAGATACTGAATTTCGGCAATGGGCCGCAATCCCCGCAGGGCCGCTCCGATTCCCTGTCCTGCTATTGTGCATTCCCTTATGCCGGTATCGGTGAGCCTGATTTCACCATATTTTTCCTGAAGGCCCGCAAAACCCTGATTTACATCACCGATTTTACCCACATCTTCTCCAATGGCAAATACCAATGGATTGGAAGCAAAAGTGATGTCAAAAAAAGCCTGCAGAATTTCCCTGCCGTCCAGTGCCGGGGCTTCGGCTGCATACGCAGGAAGGACTTCTTCCACCCGCATGGCCGACCAGCGGCTGTTGCTGTGCAGGAAGGTATTGTATTGGTCGGTGCTTTTGGCCTCTATTTTTTTTCTGAGTTCTGTAAATCCGGCTTTCAACTGACCCTGCTCCCGGATGAGAATGCGAATGGCCTGGTTTACGCTTTTCAAGACATCGCTGCCAACAGGGAAGGGTTCTTCGAGCAACTTTGATTTGCATTTTTCGAGTTCGGCGGCATGAACTGTGCTGCGGATGCCTTCATCCAGCAGGCCCAGACATTGGTCCAAATCGGCTTTTATTTCGTTTTTGAAGGCTTTCCATGCCAGATTTCTGGCGTTTTTGGCACTTTCGGATGCCTGCTTTTCAACTTCTGCTATTTCTTCTTCCGTTGCCAGGCCCGAATCTTTTATCCAGCCCCGCATTTTTTTCAGGCAGTCGTTTTCCTTTTCCCATTCCAGACGCTCACGGGTTTTGTACCGTTCGTGAGAACCGGAGGTGCTGTGTCCCTGAGGTTGGGTCAGTTCGGTTACATGCAGTAGCACGGGTATATGCTTTTCGCGGCAAAGCGTGCTGGCCTTGGTGTATACTTCAAGGAGGGCCGGATAGTCCCAGCCTTTTACCGTAAATATTTCTATTCCGGCCTGGGATGCGGTTTTTTTGAATCCTGCCATGGCTTCGGAAATGCTTCCCTTGGTGGTGTGGTATTCTTTGGGAACCGAAATGCCATAGTCATCATCCCAAACCGAAACCAGCATGGGGACCTGCAAAACACCGGCAGCGTTCATGGCTTCGAAGAAAACGCCTTCAGAGGTAGAGGCATTGCCGATGGTTCCAAAGGCTATTTCATTGCCGTTGACAGAAAAACGGGTGTAATCCTTAAGGGCCGGATTTTGGCGATACAATTTGGAGGCGTATGCCAATCCGAGAAGACGGGGCATCTGCCCTGCTGTGGGCGAAATATCTGATGCTGAGTTTTTTTGCCCGGTCAGATTTTTCCAATCGCCGTTCTCATCCAGCAGACGGGTCGAAAAATGGCAGCTCATCTGCCTTCCGGCCGAACCGGGCTCTGCCTCTTCACTGGCATGGGCATAAAGCTGGGCAAAAAATTGCTGGCTGCTGAGGGCGCCGATTGCCATCATAAATGTTTGATCCCGGTAGTAACCGGAACGGAAGTCTCCGTTTTCGAACACACGGGCCATGGCCAGTTGCGGAACTTCCTTGCCATCCCCAAAGATTCCAAACTTGGCTTTTCCTGCAAATACTTCTTTTCGGCCTGTCAGGCTGATTTGCCTGCTTTCAAAACCTGTGCGGTAATCATTCAGAACATCGGCTTTGGTAAGTCCGCCGGGCAGACGGAATTCACTCATCTTTTGCTTTTTATTTCGTACTATCGGGGGAAGCGTTTCCAAGGTTGTAAAATAGCTTCTGCTTTGGTGTGCCTGCAAAGGTAATTTCTTTTGGGCCAATAATCACAAAGACAGGTGTAGCCTGGCAGAGGAATTTTTATTCAGGGTTTGCAATTCCTGCAAATCGGAGATATTCGGAATATTCTTTGGGGATGACGGCTGTCCGGTTCCTTTCATGTTTATCCAGGACCATCAACTGCTTATTTAGATTAATTCTAAATAATTGAGTTTTTTCGAGCCCGGAAAGCCTGCCAAATTGAATTTCAACCGCTTGTAATTCTGTTTTTTAACAGATTTGAAGGGGGTTTTTGATGTAATTAAAAATTAGTAAAAATGATTTGTTCCTTATTCCGACGGAATTAGTTTTGCGCCACCAAAAGCAGGCTATCTGTTTTTTGCACTCAAAGCATTATGAATCAAAGACTTATCAGTCAGGCGAAACTAGTTTACTTATCTTTTTCATTATTCTCTTCGCTTTTTGTCAGTCAGTTTTCGTTTGCTGACTCCACTTCTGCGGCTCCTCCGGCTGCTGCTGCCGCAGCTCCGGCACCCTCAACAGGAGGCGATCCTGCCGCCGGCGAAGCCATTTTTAAGGCAAACTGCAAGCAGTGTCACGCCATCAATGATGTGGTGGTGGGCCCGGCCCTGAAAGATGCCCACAAGCGTTGGCCAAACAAGGCGGCCATGGCCAATTTTATCAAATATCCTCAAAAGGTAATTGACGGCGGCAATGCATATGCCAAGGGCCTGTATGACAAGTACAAGCAATACATGCCCAATCACGATTTCCTGAATGACAAGGACATCGACAATGTGATTGCATACATTGTAAAAGAAAGTGAAAACCCAACCGTTGCCGCTGCTCCCGGTGCTGCAGGCGCTGCTCCCGGAGATGCCAAGGCAGCTGAAAAAGGCGATGGCGGAATGCTTGCCCCTGTAATCGGAATTCTGATAGTTACCCTTACCGTCGTTATTCTTCTTCTACTGGTAGTCATCAATCTGATGACCCGCCTGCTGGAGCAGAAAAAGGATGAACTTTCCGAAGATGATGTTGAACAAATTGAGGGAAGTGTCAATTGGGGCACGCTTTTCGGTCATCCCTTATTTAAAGGTGTGGTGGCCTTCATTTTCGTTGTCCTGGTCATCAAAGTGGTTTTTGACAAAACCTATTCCATAGGTATTCAGCAGGGATATGCGCCCGATCAGCCCATTTCCTTTTCACATAAGCTGCACGCCGGAATGTATGAAATTGATTGCAACTACTGCCACACCGGAGTAAACAAAGGCAAATCTGCTACCATTCCCGCAGCTAACATTTGTATGAACTGCCACAATGTGATCAAGCAGGAATCTCCTGAAATTAAGAAAATCTGGAAAGCAGTGGAAAACAACACCCCGATTAAATGGGTCAGGATTCACAATCTTCCCGACCTGGCTTACTTCAACCACGCCCAGCATGTGAAAGTAGGCGGGCTGGAGTGCGAAAAATGCCATGGTCCTGTAAAGGAAATGGAAGTGGTGGAGCAATATTCTCCCCTCACCATGGGATGGTGTATCAATTGCCACCGCGAAACCGTGGTGAAATCTGAAGGCAACGCCTACTACGACAAAATGGTAGAAATACATCAGGCCAACTACGGAAAGAAAACCATGAAAGTGGAAGATATTGGAGGGTTGGAGTGTTCAAAATGTCATTATTAATTTCATTCAATCAGGCATCATTCATTTGCGATGAGCATTAACAACGAAAAGATTTATTGGAGAGGCTATGAAGAATTGACAAACGACTTGGAGTTTGTCAAAAATGCTGAATCTGAGTTCAATATGCCGGGCGAAGAAGAGAAATCTTTGCTTGCCGACAGAAGAGATTTTCTGAAAGCCATGGGTTTTGGGATTGCTGCGGTTTCTTTGGCTGCCTGCGAGGCACCGGTAAAACACGCCATTCCCCTGCTCAACAAGCCTGAAGAATACGATCCGGGTATTGCCAATTATTATGCCTCTTCCTTTTTTGAGGGAGGTGATTATTGTTCCATCCTGGTAAAAACCCGTGAAGGAAGGCCCATCAAAATTGAAGGAAATAAACTTTCGTCTGTTACCCGCGGCGGAACCAGCGTTAAAACCCAGGCTTCGGTTCTGGGTCTGTACGACAACAACCGCTACAAGGGTCCCAAAAAAGGAAGCCAAAACATAGAGTGGTCTGCATTGGATGAAGAGGTAAAACAAAAACTGGATGCCGTAAAAGCTTCAGGGAAAACCATTTATCTGGTCTCCAATACCAACATCAGCCCCAGTTCAAACGCTGCCATCGCCCGCTTTGCGGCTGCCTACGGCAATGTGAAGTATGTGCAGTACGACACCCATTCTGCCCACGGCCTTCTGGAGGCGGTTGCCGAAAGCACAGGGCAAAGGGTCCTGCCGTCTTTCGATTTTTCCAAAGCCAAAACTGTGGTCAGTCTCGGTGCCGATTTTCTCGGTACCTGGATTTCGCCCACCGAATACAGCAGTCAGTTTGCCGCCACCCGCCGGGTTGGTCCGCAGAACAAGGAGATGTCCCGGCTGTATGTTTTCGAATCTTTGATGTCGCTTACAGGAGCCAACGCCGATTATCGTACTTCTGTAAAGCCTTCAGAAACAGGACTTCTTGCTGCTGAATTGTACAATTCAGTAGCCTCTCTGCTAGGTCAGCCGGGAATAGACGGTGTTGCCAGGGCGAAGAACAGCCGGTTTATCGACAAGGCTGCAAAAGACCTGGTCGAACACCAGGGTCATTCATTGGTTGTTGCCGGTTCCAACGACAAAAACATTCAGAAACTGGTACTTCAGCTCAATATGATGCTGAAAAAT
>CANHCT010000028.1 GCA_947459175.1 Hymenobacteraceae bacterium | reverse complement strand
AGTTCCAAACCATCAAAGAAGCACAAGGCCGGGAAGCCCAATTCAAAAAATGGAAATCAAAACCGATGATTGAAAAACTCATCGGTGAACGATCTAAATGATGCCGCTGGTTCAGAGCACCCCGATTTTACATCGGGGGGGTCAGGGGTTCGAATCCCTTCCGACGCAAGGCCGGAAAGAGCCTCTGTCAGTTAATTTAAAAAATCAGAGTTCGATTTCCTTCATTCAATGACTTTACGGTTGATTCAAAACCTTGTATTTTGAAAGTCCGACTTTCAATTTGCAAGTTTAATTTATTAGTTTTGGCCTCTCTATATTTTAGCCTATGGTCCAGCGACATCTTCAGGAAAATCTGCTTGCAGCCCTTCATTCTATGCCGGTGGTGGCCATTTTGGGGCCCCGGCAGGCAGGCAAAACCACCCTTGCGCTCCATGTTTCCGGCCTGACAGGGAAGAAAACGGCTTATTTTGATCTGGAGTCGGATGCAGACTTCAACAAATTCACTGATGCAGAGGCATTTCTGAAACGGCACCGGGATACCCTCGTAATTCTGGATGAAGTACAGCGCAAGCCCGATTTGTTCAGGCTTCTCAGGGGTATTGTGGATGAGAGAAAACGCAACGGCGAAAAGGCCGGTCAGTTTTTACTATTGGGCTCTGCTTCCCGTGACTTGCTGCAGCAATCTTCCGAATCCCTCGCAGGTCGGATACGCTACCTGGAACTTAGCCCGTTTTCATTTTCTGAATTGCAGCAAGCCGAAGGATTGGATTTTCAACCCGAAAAACTCTGGCTGAGGGGTGGTTTTCCGGACAGTTATATGGCAACTTCGGACACAGAGAGCTGGAACTGGCGCCATGATTTTATCTCCACTTATCTTGAAAGAGATCTCCCCCAAATGGGAGTGGGCATTGCCCCCAACAACCTCAGGCGAATGTGGCGAATGCTTGCACATTATCATGGCAATCAGGTGAATTTCAGTGAATTAGGCAGAAGTCTTGAAATGAGCCACCCAACGGTGAAATTCCATATCGACATTCTGACCGATTTTTACATGCTCAGGCAGTTGCCGCCTTTTGCAGCGAATTTGAAAAAAAGGCTGGTGAAATCTCCTAAAATTTATCTCCGGGATTCGGGTATTCTGCACAACCTGCTCAATGTTTCCAATATTGATTCTCTGCTCTCTCATCCTGGACTGGGCGCAAGCTGGGAGGGTTTTGCCGTAGAAAATATTCTGAGTCTCCTGGACAGCCGCTGGTCATTCAGCTATTACCGAACTGCAACTCAGATAGAACTTGACCTGGTTCTGGAGTTGCCCTTCGGTGAAATTTGGGCGGTGGAAATTAAACGCTCGGCGGTTCCCAAACCGGGGAGAGGATTTTATGAGGCTTGCCGGGATGTAAATGCTGCCCGCCGCTGGATAGTAACCGCCGGAACCGACCGCTATCCCCTGCCTGATGGGGTGGAGGTTTTGGGACTTGCAGATTTTCTGCGGGTAATTGCCGATAGCAACAGGCTTACAAAATAACTCCTGGAGTGTTCATTTTCAGAGCGTTGAGCCAATCGTTTGGCCGAACTTGTACTTTGAAAGTCAAACTTTCAAAAGCATGTTTCCTACCGCCTTTCCCCCCAGGCGGCCTCTCCGATGGCAGCCTGATCGGTTTTAAATTCTGAGGTAAAATGGAACGATATCGCCGGATACAAGTCCTGAATCGCTTTCAGATTGCGCAGGGTATCGGCCAGGTACACGGGGCGGTCTTCTTTGTCGAAAGCAATAAATCGATTTTTCAGGCGGATAAAACCAGCCAATGCTTCCTTGTCTTCTGAGGTGATCCAACATGCTTTGGAGTAGCCCACCGGCACAAAAGTGGCCGATGCACCGTATTCATTCAGCAAACGAAACTGGATGACCTCAAACTGCAGGTCGCCCACAGTGCCAATGATTTTTTTGCTGCCTTGTTCCTGAAGAAAAAGTTGTGCCACCCCTTCGTCGGTCAGCTGCCGGATGCCCTTTTCCAGCTGCTTCGATTTAAAGGGGTCTTTGTTGATCAGTTCTTTGAAAATTTCCGGAGAGAAACTCGGAATTCCCTGAAAATGAAGGTTTTCGCCTTCGGTCAGGGTGTCGCCGATTTTGAAATTACCGGTATCATACAATCCCACCACATCGCCGGGGAAGGCTTTGTCTACCACGCTTTTTTCATTGGCCATAAACATATTGGGGCTCGAAAAACGGAGTTTTTTATCCATCCGGGTGTGTTGATAAAAGGTATTCCGCTCAAAGGTTCCTGATACTACCCGGCAAAAGGCAATCCGGTCGCGGTGATTCGGGTCGAGGTTGGCGTGTATCTTAAATACGAAACCGGTAAATTTTTCCTCTTCCGGTTTTACCTCCCGCAAGTCGGCATGCCGGCTTTTCGGAGGCGGCGCTACCCGCACAAAGGTGTCCAGCAACTCTCTTACACCAAAGTTGTTGACTGCCGATCCAAAAAAAACAGGAGCCAGATAGCCTTCCAGATACAGATTTTCATCAAAGGGTTCGTACACGCCTTCTATCAGTTCCACATCCTCCCTCAGCTTATTTGCAGCCTGTTCCCCTACCTGCTTTTCCAGTTCTTTGGCTCCGATATCAGGAATGGCCACAATGTCGTCGGCGATTTTGGTTTTGGTGTTGGAGAAAAGCAGCAATTGCTTTTCAAATAAATTGTAAACCCCTTTAAATGAAGCACCTATGCCAATGGGCCAGGTCAATGGCCGGGTGTGAATTTTCAATTCTTTTTCTACTTCATCCAGCAGGTCGTAGGGGTCCTGCCCCTCTCTGTCGAGTTTGTTGATGAAAATGATGACGGGGGTATTCCGCATGCGGCACACTTCCATCAGTTTCCGGGTTTGTTCTTCCACGCCTTTCACGCAGTCAATCACCAAAATCACCGAATCTACGGCCGTGAGGGTCCGGTAGGTATCTTCAGCAAAATCTTTGTGCCCGGGTGTATCTAAGATGTTGATTTTGTATCCTTTATACTCAAATCCCATCACCGAAGTGGCCACCGAAATGCCCCTTTGCTTTTCTATTTCCATAAAATCGGAAGTAGCGGCTTTGGTGATTTTATTGCTTTTGACCGCCCCCGCTGTTTGAATGGCACCGCCAAACAACAACAGTTTTTCGGTGAGGGTGGTTTTACCGGCATCGGGGTGGCTGATGATGCCAAATGTCCGGCGCTTTTGTAGTTCTGATTGAAGCATGAAATCGAATAAATACCGGGTTTTGCCGGCCCTGAACACCGGTACCCTGAATACAGGCCTTCCATTTTTTCAGACGGCCCAATGCCTGCAAATTTCGCTTTCCCCGCGGGATTATCGTCAATTTTATTCCCAGCGGACCTTTAATATATTGAATGTCAGGTAAATAAAATAAATGTCCCGCCCCGATGCCTACAAATCGGGCTCAAATCCTTTTGAAACCATGGATATGGCTTAGATTTGCCCCTTCACAGTATACAATTTTCAATCAGGAAAAAAATTAAAACAATGGTTAACAATCTTTTACAGGGAAAAAGAGGCATCATTACCGGCGCTTTGGATCCCAGTTCCATTGCCTGGCATGTAGCCGAAAAAGTTTTCGCTCAGGGTGGCCGCTTCGTGCTGACCAATGCTCCCCTGGCCATGAGGATGGGAAAAATCAATGAACTGGCTGCTGCCTGCCAAACGGAGGTGGTTCCGGCCGATGCTACTTCGGTAGAAGACCTGACCCTGCTGTTCGACAGGGCGCAGGAAGTTTTGGGCGGAAAAATTGATTTTATCCTGCATTCCATTGGCATGAGCACGAACATCAGAAAAGCCAAACCTTACGAAGACCTCAACTACGACTGGTTCATGAAATCGCTGGATGTCTCGGCTTTGTCTTTTCATAAAATGATGCATGTGGCCGATAAATCCGACGCCCTGAATGAGGGGGCATCTATCGTGGCGCTCAGTTACATAGCCGCTCAAAGGGTGTTTCCAGATTACACCGACATGGCTCAGGCCAAGGCAGTATTGGAATCCATTGCCAGAAGTTTCGGACAGGTGCTGGGAACCAAAAAGAAAGTTCGGGTCAATACCATATCTCAATCTCCCACCATGACCACTGCCGGTCAGGGAATCGGCGGATTTGATGCCTTCTTTACCTATGCCGACAAAATGAGTCCCTTGGGCAATGCTCCGGCAGAGGCTTGTGCCGATTATTGCGTCGCTTTATTTTCGGACCTTACCCGCTGGGTCACCATGCAAAACCTGTTCCACGACGGCGGTTTTTCCTCAGTCGGTATCTCTCAGCCCATCGTAGAGGCGCTGACTCCCAAAGAATAACAGCAGAAAAAGTTCAGAGTTTACCAAGCCTGCCCTTTCGTGGCGGGCTTTTTTTATTTGCTTTTCCGGGCTTCGGAAGGTTGGGCGGATCTCTTTTTCTTAACCCTGCCTTTGCTGAAAATTCAACCCTAAATTCTGCGGTCCGGCTTCATTCTTCTTCTTTGCACACCCTGTTTCAGGGATTTTTTGAGGCAGGGAAAGAAATTTTCTCCTTATTTGGCATGCGTTTGTGACCGCTGCTCCGCTTCCACCATGGCCGAAACTCTTTTGCTGAAAGACATTTGCTTTGATACCCTCCCGCCGGGGGCAGCAGAGTTTTCAGAAATCTGGAAACAAAACCTGACTTTCCGCCGCGGAGAGCAGGTCTTGGTTTCTGCCCCATCGGGGAAAGGGAAAAGTACCTTTATCGGATTGTTGTACGGCCTCCGTAGGGAATATACGGGAGAATATCTGGTGGATGAAGATAAAGCACGGGATTTCTCGCCCGCCCGCTGGTCACGGCTTCGCTCTTTTGAAATGAGCATTGTTTTTCAGGATTTAAGGCTCTTTGGTGACTATACCGGCTGGGAAAATCTGGCCATCAAAGGGAAGTTGGAGGGTGCCCGGTTTGAAAAAGACGATGTTCGCTCCAGGGCCGAAATCCTGGGCATTGAGGGCCTTCTGGACAAACCAACCCGGACCTACTCTTATGGCGAAAAGCAAAGGCTGGCCATCCTGCGTTCTCTCCTGCAACCTGCCGATTTTATGGTAATGGATGAACCCTTCAGCCACCTGGACGAAAACAATTGCCAGCTGGCCCTGGAACTGATTCAAAAGGAGGCCGCCAAAAACAATTCAGGCTTGATTATCACCAGCCTTGGCTCCGATTACGGCTGGCTTTACGACAGGATACTGGTGCTGTAGAAGGCCCTCTGCCTGGAATATCCTCTCATTTATTCCCTTGGGATTCACTTTCGGATAAAAAAAAACCGCGGTGCATGGCACCACGGCTTTCCTCAAATTGAAACTATGGACTAAAAAATATTCGGAAAAACCAGATCCAATCAGTTGTTCAGGGCTTTTTACCCTTGTTTTTTGCTGAATTACAGGATGAAAAAGGCCCTTAATCCACCTTGGGATTAAAGAACTTGTTGTTTTCCAGTATTTCGTTGTTTTCGTTTACCGTGTAGCCCGACATTTGGTGAGCACCGGCCGGAGTGGGAAATCCGCTCATTCCACGGCGCTTGTAGGCGGGCGTTTCATTTTGCTTGAGGTATTCCGGATCGTCGTAGTTGGGACGGGCCATGGCATTGGCACTCATTTGCTTCAATATTTCGGCCCGGTTGATTCGCCTTTGGCTCTCAGACAGGTTGTGGATGTAATCGCCCAGATTGTCAAGCGGTCTTTCTACATTTTCAGGCGACTGGTACACGGCCTGAAAATTTCCGTTGATATCCACCACTTCCATTTCTTCGTGTCTGACCGGCGGCGGAGCAGGCGGTGGCACCTGAGCCTGAATGTGCTGAGGCTGAACAGGTTGAGGCTGAACCGGAGTTCTGGTTTCCGCGGGCGGATGGGTTATCGGTGGCTGATATTGGGGTGGCTGGTTCACAGCTGCTGGCCTTACAGGCTGGGGATAGGGATTGTATTCCGGAGTATGGGGTTGGGCAGGCCGGGCTGTATTACCGAAATGTGTATCGGTTCCTGATCTTTCGGTCAGTACATGTACTTGCTCTTTGTGATGGTGCTGGCTGCTGTGGGCATGATTGAAGCCGGTGGCCACAATGGTCACCTGAATCGAATCGCCCATATCGGCATCCATGGTGGTACCGAATTTCACATCGGCATGCTCCCCTGTCCTTTGCTGAATAAATTCTGTAATCTGATCGAATTCATCCATGGTCAGTTCGGGTGCATGGCCATAGGTAATGGCCAGCAATACTTTGGCCGCACCTTCTATTTCGTTGTTGTTCAGCAAGGGGGAAGACAAAGCAGCACTTACTGCCTTCAGGGCCCTCTCGTCGCCTTTGGCCGTGCCGGTACCCATTACGGCACTGCCGGAATCCTTCATCGTGGTTTCCAAATCCTTGAAATCCACATTGATGATGCCGGGTACAGTGATGATTTCAGAAATGCTCTTGGCCGAGGAACACAAAACATGGTCTGCTTGTGCAAAGGCCTGGGTGATGGACAAATTGCTGAACAATTCCCGGATTTTGTCATTTAATATTTCAATGACGGTGTCGCAGTATTGGCGCATTTCATGAACGCCGCGGTCTGCAGCTGAATTTTTGCGTGGTCCTTCAAATTTGAATGGACGGGTAACAATCCCAATGGTGAGGATGCCCAACTCTTTGGCAATCCGGGCAATCACCGGGGCTGCTCCGGTGCCTGTGCCTCCGCCCATTCCGGCGGTGATAAACATCAGGCGGGTTCCGTCGTTCAGCCTTTCGCGGATTTCTTCTTCGCTCAACAGGGCTGCCTCCCGGCCATTTTCAGGAATCGAGCCTGCACCCAAACCGCCAAGCAGGGTGGCACCCAATTGAATCTGATTTTCTACTCTGCTCATTTTCAGGGCTTGCGCATCGGTATTGCACACAATGAACTCCACACCGTCAATACCCTGACTGTGCATATAATTTACGGCATTGCTTCCGCCTCCGCCTACTCCCACCACCTTGATGATGGATTTTTTTGAAAACCCTGCATCGGGCATATCAAAACTAAAATTGATTCCGTCCATAAAATTACTGGTTTAAAGGGGGTAAAAAACTTTTCTGGTTAACGAATTATTTGAATTTGATTGGTTTAATATTCTTCGGGTCTGATGTCGTCAATCAACATTTCCCTGGTCTTGGCAAACAAGCCCGAGAGCAACTCGGTGGGACCTTTTTTCCCTTTTACTTCCTTGGGTTTGGCTCCGAAATTGTTGTTGCCGTTGAAATTAGGCTTTTCGGATTTGTACTGATTTTCACGCTCATCCACGCTTTTGAAGCCGGCCATAATCAGACCGATGGCTGTAGAAAACATTGGGTTTTTCATCGCCTCAATCTTGCTTTTGCCCAAGTGTTCGGTTGGATATCCGAGGCGGCATTCCAATCCGGTCCGCATTTCAAACAGATCCTTGATGGCATTGAGTTGCGCTCCTCCTCCTGTCAGCACCACACCCTGGGTCATTTTGTCCAGGTACTTGGAGGCTACTATCTCAGCAAACACGATGTCGATGATTTCTTCCATCCGCGACTCAATGATGTACGCCAGATTCCGTACCGAAATTTCTTTCGCAGGTCTGTTTTTCAGGCCGGGAATGGACACAATCTGATTTTTCTCTGCCTGTGCCGACATGGCACAACCAAATTTCACCTTCAGTTTTTCGGCATCCTGAGTCAGGAGCATACAGCCTGTTTTGATGTCGTTGGTTACGATGGAGCCCCCGAAAGGAATCACCGCAGTGTGGCGGATAATGCCTTCGTAGAATATGGCAATGTCTGTGGTTCCGCCTCCGATGTCTACCAATACCACGCCGGCATCTTTTTCCTCGGGCATCAGTACCGACATCGCACTTGCAATCGGCTCGAGGACAATGCTTTCAATTTCCAGATTGGCCTTGTGTACCGATCGGAGGATGTTGCTCACCGCATCGGTCCGGGCAGCGATGATATGGAAATCTGCCTCCAGCCTGGATCCCACCATGCCCACAGGTTCTTTTACACCATCGAGATTGTCTACGGTATAGTCCTGCGGCATTACATGGATGATTTGTACCCCCGCCGGCATTACCAGTTTGTACATGTCATTGGTCAGACGTTCAATGTCTTCCACCTGGATGGTCTCATCCGGATTGTCGCGGATGATGCTGCCCTTGTGGGTAGAACTTTTGATGTACTGTCCGGCAATGCCCACATAGACATCCCGAATGGTTACGCTGGATTGAAGAGAGGCTTCCTCCACAGCTTTTTGGATGGCCTGCGTGGTTTTTTCAATGTTGGTAATGAGGCCCCGGGTTACGCCTTCCGAATTGCATTTCCCCATACCGAGGATTTCCAGCCGCCCATGCTGATTCATTTTGCCCACCAGGCAGCAAACCTTGGTGGTGCCGATATCGAGCGCTGCTACGATTTTGTTAGTGTCCATAAATTGTTTAAAGGTTTTTTTGGCAAACGATCTGATTTTTATATTTAACGGAGATGCGCTCATAGGCCTCCCAGCCCTTTACGGGCACAATCCGGCTGTAAAACGCATACAACTTTTCAAACTTGGATTTAAAATTTTCCGGTGTCCCGAATTCGATTTTCTGGCGGCCAACCTGAGGAATCATTTCAATTTCCCCTTTCTGATCGATGTACAAATGGGTAATTTGTGCCTTCCAGAAGGGATTGTCATTGATGTAGGAAATCAGGTTCACCAACTCCATTCCTGCCGAATCTTTGATTTGCAAGCCTTGCATCCATTGCCTGGTACCGGGACCATCCAATGTGATGACTTTGGCTGCGTATTTTTCCGAGGTTGGCAGGATTTCGCCTTCCGAACCAAGGTATTTGTCAAAATCAGAGCCTCCTTCCACCATCCGGGCAATGGGTTTTACCAGTGAGACTTTCACCTTCAGGTTGCCCGATAAATCGTAGCTCACCTGGGCATCTTTTACAAAGTCGATTTGCCGGATTTTTCGCTCCAACCGATTGAGAGATACGCTGTCCAGCCAGCGCATATATACCAGATTGTTTTTACCTACGGTAATGGCCGATTTGATTTCCTCCTCGTCCACAAAATGGTTTTCTGCTTCGTTTTCTATTTCAATCTTCACCTCGTTTACCACCTTGCGGTACTGTCTTTTTGCGGCAAATGCCCACAGGAATCCGGCGGCAATCAGAATCAGCAATGCCTTTCCTATCCTCATTCCCTTTCCGGGAAGCAGCAACCATTGGGCAAGGATGTTCAGATTCAGTTTTTTCATGCCACAAAAGATTTTAAGCGTGAAACAAAAGCATCCCGCATGGGCAACACCAGGCGGTCGATATCGCCGGCTCCCAGCATCGCAATGACCTGACAATCGGAGGATAAAACGCTGTCAATCAGTTTTTCACCCGAAATAATTTCTTTCTCGCTCATGTCTACTCTGTCTAGTATGATGGCAGAACTCACACCTGGCATGGGCAATTCGCGGGCCGGATAGATATCCAGCAGCCACAGCCTGTCGGCCTGATTCAATGCATGGCTGAATTCCAATGCAAAATCACGGGTACGGCTGAACAGGTGCGGTTGAAAGACAACACCCAATTTCTTTTCAGGATAAATGGCCCTCAGCGATCGGATGGTTGCATCTATTTCAGAAGGATGGTGGGCATAATCGTCAATCAAAACCACGGTTTCGTCTTCGTATGCCTTTTCAAATCTTCGCTTTACACCCTGAAAACCCGGCAAAATCTGCCGGAGGGTATCGAAAGAAACCCCCAGACTGTTGGCCACCATCAGGGCTGCTACGGCATTGTCTACATTGTGGAAACCGGGCATATTCAGCCTGAAGCGGCCGTATGAACTCAGGTTTTCTTTCAGTTCAAATTCAAATCCGAAACCCGCGGCCTGTATGTTTTCGGCAACCATCTGGCCTTCGCTGCTGCCGTAGGTTTTTACCTCCACACCTGTGCGGGTTTCGTAGAGCAACTTCACTTTTTCATTCAGAAAAAGCCGGCCTTCCTTCTTGATTTGGGCCACAAAGTCGGCATATGCCATTTTCATGGTTTCGCTGTCGCCATAGATATCCAGGTGGTCGGGGTCCACGCTGGTTACTACTGCCACATTCGGATGCAGGGTCAGAAAGGAGCGGTCAAATTCGTCGGCCTCTGCCACCAGAATGGTTTCTTCAGGTGATGTGTCGCTCAGGATAAAATTGGTTCCGTAGTTGGCCGAAATGCCGCCGAGGAAGGCGGTGCAGCCCAGTCCTGCTTCTTTCAGCAGATAGGCAATCATAGAAGAGGTGGTGGTTTTTCCATGGGTGCCGGCTACGGCAACGGTGAAACAGCCCTGAGAAATCAATCCCAGAACCTGACTCCGCTTCATGATTTCATATCCCGATTCTCTGAAAAATTCCCACTCTGCATGGTCTTTTGGAATGGCGGGCGTAAGCACCACCAAAGTCTTTTCTTTTTCTTCTTTTATAAACTGCGGAATAGCGCTCAGGCTGTCTTTAAAGTGAATGGCAGCGCCTTCTTCCTGCAGCCCTGCAGTGATGGTACCCGGGGTTTTGTCGTACCCCAAAACCACAAAACTGTTTTTGATGAACCATCTGGCAAGCGCACTCATACCGATCCCGCCAATGCCCAGAAAATAGACATTTTTGAATTGTTTCAGATCGGTTTGGTTTTGAATACTCATGCAGCAGCTATTTTTAATACTTGGTTTACAATCATTTCGGTGGCATCGGGCTTGGCCAGTTTATGAGCATTCATGGCCAATGTATCCAGAGTTTCGGTCTGCATCAGCAGGTCTTTGACCATGGCATCGAGCCCGGCCTCTGCTTCTGAATCGGAAATCATCAGTGCGGCATCCTCCTTAACCAGAGAGAGCGCATTTTTTGTCTGATGGTCTTCTGCCACATTGGGGCTGGGAATGAGGATGCTGGCTTTGCCGCAAATACAGATTTCGGCCACACTCAGTGCACCGGCCCGGCTCACCACCAGGTCGGCAGCGGCATAGGCTTCTGCCATTTCTTTGATGAAAGGCATGGTGATGAATCCTGGATAATAATCTTTGGCCAGGAGGGCTTTGGCTTTTTCGGCAAAACTGTTGCCGGTTTGCCAAATCAATTGAAAGCCCGCATTTTTCCAGGAGAAAAGTGAAGCAGCCACGGCCTGATTGATGGTGCGTGCACCCAGACTTCCGCCCATTACCAACAGGGTGGGTTTGCCTGGTTGCAGCCCGAAGTGCATCAGGGCATCAAACTGGCTGATGTGGTTTTGGGTCAGATCGGGCCGCACCGGATTGCCGGTCAGTCTTATTTTTTGTCCGGAGAAAAACCGGTCCATTCCCGGAAATGCCACACAAATGGATTTAGCCCTTTTGGAAAGCAGTCTGTTGGTGAGGCCGGCAAAAGAATTTTGTTCCTGGATGAGGTAGGGCACATTCAATACCATGGCCGCCAGCAAGAGGGGAAATGATGCATATCCGCCTACTCCGATGATGACATGCGGTCTGAACTTTCTCACCAAACCCACAGCCTGCTGTACACTGCTGAATACTTTCAGCGGAAGACTTAGATTTTCCGGACTCAGCTTTCTCTGAAGACCTGCAATCGGCAGGCCCACAATCTCATAGCCTGCCTCGGGAACTTTGGTCATTTCCATTCTTCCCTTGGCCCCCACAAAAAGCAGTTGCGCATCAGGTTTCCTTTTCCTGATTTCCTGGGCTATGGCAAGTGCGGGAAAAATATGCCCTCCGGTTCCCCCGCCGCCAATCATGACTCTAAGCGACTTGTTTTTCACGCATGAAATTGCCTTTGGGTGGAACACGGTTTTTGGAAACGGAAAGCGAAGGTGAAACATCACCCCGGCTGACTGATAGAATAATGCCGAAAGAAATACCTGTGAATAATAGCGATGTACCGCCCATGGAAACCAAAGGCAGTGGCTGACCTGTAACCGGCACAAGCCCCACAGCTACTGCCATATTGAGCAAGGCCTGGATGGCCAGCATAAAACTCAAACCTGCCGACAGCAGGCCCCCGAATGCATTGCTGCTGTTGGCCACCGCCAGCATGCCCCGGTAGAGCAAGACCAGATAAAAAAACAATGTTGCCAGGCCGCCGGCCATCCCGTATTCCTCAATAATGACAGCGAAAATGAAATCCGAATAGGGGTGCGGAAGAAAGTTTTTCTGATGGCTCTTTCCCATTCCCTGTCCCAAAATTCCCCCGTTGGCTATGGCGGCAAAGGATTGTTCGGTTTGGTAATCGAGTTGTGTCCGGTCTGTAAACTGCTCCCACCGGGCCAATGCGGTCTTGCCCCGCTTTCCGAAAATCATGGCCAGTGAGCCTGCCAGTATTCCCACCAGCATCAGCATACCCAGAAATTTTACGGGTACCCGGCCGAAATACATCAGCAACATGCAGGTAACCAACAGCATGGCAGCAGTAGATATGTTGGAGAGTGCAATCAGGCCGCAGATGATGCCGGTCCAGATCAGAATGGGCAGAATGGCTTCTTGCCAGTTGGCAGAAGAAATTTTGGATTGCCGTTTGGCCAGCATGGCCGCAATACTCGAAATCAGTGCCAGCTTGGCCAGATCTGAGGGCTGAAATTGCTGATTGATGAACGGAATGACAATCCAGCGCTTGGATTCATTGATGTTCGGACCAAAGAAATAGGCAAACAAAATCAGCGGAATGGATATCAGAAGACCCAGCTTGGCGAGCCCTGAATAATACCTGTAGTCCAGTTTATGCGCAAAATACATTCCCACCATACCCAGAGCCACCAATGCAGTATGCTTAAACAAATAATGCTCCGTACTTTCCATGTACCGGTAAGCGAGGGTGCCGGAGGCCGAGTATACCGCCAGAATGCTCAAAAGCGACAATCCGACCACCACAAACCAGATAATCGGATCACCCTTGAGGTTTTCCTTCATCCATTTATTGAATAATTCTGATTTGGTCATGATTCTGAGCTACTTTGAATGGATGAAAATTGGTTTTTAAACTCCTGTACCGCCAGCCGGAACTGGTTGCCGCGGTCTTCGTAGTTTTTGAAAAGGTCGAAACTGGCACAGGCCGGAGAGAGAAGTACAGTTGTGCCGGGTTTTGACAGGCGCATGGCCATTTCAATGGTTTCGGATACAGAGCTGCTTTCCAGTATTTTGGAAATCAGGCCTTTAAAGTGCTTCTTCAGTTTTTCATTGTCTTTGCCCAGGCAGATCAGCGCCGATACTTTTTCTTTAACCGCTGCATCCAGCTCGCTGTATTCATTGCCTTTGTCTATGCCACCAGCTATCCAAACAATGGGAGCCTGAAATGCCGAAAAGGCATATTTTACAGAATCTACATTGGTGGCCTTGGAGTCGTTGATGAAATGTACGCCCTCAATGGTGCCCACGGGTTCGCAGCGGTGCGGTGCGTTGACAAAATCCCGGATGCCTTCCTTAATTTTTTCGGGGCTTCCGCCTGCCAGACTTACAGCTGCCACAGCCATCATCGCATTGACCAGATTGTGTTCGCCCTTCAGGGGAATGCTGTGTGCAGGAATGGAAAAAGAGGTCCCGGTGTGGTTGAAAACCAGGGAGCCTTTCGCCATAAAAATATCCTGATTGCCATCCAGTTGCAAGCCCACCGGTATCAGTTCCGGACCCTGCCTGAGATGACGGATTTTTTCTGACACTACGGGGTCAAAAACATGGTAAATCAGTTTCTGCCCGGCACTCATATTTTGGGCAATCCTGAACTTGGATTCGATATAGTTTTCGAACCGGTATTCATAGCGGTCCAGATGGTCGGGGGTAATGTTGGTCAAAATGCCAATATCCGCTCTGAAATCCACCATACCATCCAACTGAAATGAACTCACTTCCAGCACATACCAGTCAAAATCTTCGGAAGCCACCTGCCGGGCCAGACTTTTACCTACATTTCCTGCCAGACCGGTGCGGAAGCCGCATTTTTTCATCAGGTGATGGGTGAGCAGGGTGGTGGTGGTTTTTCCGTTGCTTCCCGTAATGGCAATAAACCGGGCCTTGCTGTAACGGAATGCAAATTCCAGTTCGTCTATCACCGGAATGCCCTTTTTCAATGCTGCCTGTACCACCTGCACCGTTGGAGGAATACCGGGCGATTTGATGATTTCCCCGGCGGCCAGAATGATGTTTCCGGTATGCCCGTTTTCTTCGTAAGGAATCCCTGCGGCCTCCAATTCAGCCTTGTAACTGCCGGCAATCGACCCGTGATCGGATACAAAAACAGACAATCCCTTTGCTTTCGCAAGGAGTGCTGCTCCTGTTCCGCTTTCGCCTGCGCCCAATATGACGATTTCCGGGGTCATGCTCTTTTTTTATCTCAGTTTTAATGTTCCAAGGGTAATGGCGGCCAGCATCAGTCCTACAATCCAGAATCGGGTTACGATTTTGGGTTCGGCATAGCCTGACTTTTGATAATGATGATGAAGGGGAGACATTTTGAAAATGCGTCTTCCTTCGCCGTATTTCTTTTTGGTATATTTGAAATACGAGACCTGTATCATCACAGAGAGATTTTCTATTAAAAATATTCCGCACAAAATGGGAATGAGCAGTTCTTTTCTGATGGACAGAGAAAGGGTGGCTATGATTCCCCCGATACACAGGCTGCCGGTATCGCCCATAAATACCTGTGCCGGATAGGTATTGTACCAGAGAAATCCGACACAAGCCCCCACAAATGCCGCACAGAAAATCACCAGTTCCCCGGAGTTGGGTATGTACATGATGTTGAGGTATTCCGAGAAAACGGTGTTGCCCGATACATAGGCCATAATGCCCAAGGTAAAGGCAATGATGGCCGATGTACCCGCAGCCAGTCCGTCTATGCCGTCGGTTATATTGGCACCGTTGGATACGGCCGTGATCACAAAAATGACAATCAGCACATACACAAGCCAGGTGAAATCGTACCCCCCGATTTTTCCGAATACGCTGTAATCCAGTTCGTTGTCTTTGAAAAAGGGGATGGTGGTAACGGCCGATTTGATGTCTTTGTAGCCAAAGGAAAGGTTGGCTTCATTGTCCAGTCTTGTGGCAAAGCTTTCGCCCGAGTTCAGCTTTACTTCAATGTTCTGGTTTTCAAATTCCCTCACTTTTACATCCTTGTGGAAATACAGGGTGAGTCCCACAATCAGGCCGATGCTGATTTGTCCGATGACTTTGGAGGTTCCTTTCAGGCCCTCCTTGTTTTTGAGGAAGACTTTGATGTAGTCGTCCAGAAAGCCGATAAAACCCAGCCAAACGGTGGTTACCAGCATCAGGATGATGTAGATGTTTTGCAGCTTGGCCAGCAGCAGGGTAGGAATGAGGATGGAGGCAATGATAATCAGTCCGCCCATGGTGGGGGTGCCTTGTTTGGCTTTTTCACCTTCCAGGCCCAGATCACGGATGGTTTCGCCCACTTGCTTGAAGCGCAGGTACCCGATGAGCCGCTTGCCGAAAACAATGGAGATAATCAGAGAAATGATGACTGCCGCTACTGCCCTGAAGGAGATGTAGCGGAATACCCCGGCTCCGGGAATATCCATTATCTGATCGAGGTATTGGAAGAGATAGTACAGCATCAGTTCAAAACAGTTTTTTGGGTGAGCAATACTTTTTCTTTATCGTCAAAGGGATATTTCACGCCTTTTATTTCCTGATAGGTTTCATGGCCCTTGCCTGCAATCAGCACCACATCCTGCGGACCGGCCATTTTGATGGCCTCCTGAATGGCGGCTTCCCTGTCTTCGATAATGGCAGTGTACCGGCGGGAGGAAAAAGGAACCCCATCCATCATTTCCTGTATGATGGCATTGGGGTCCTCGAAACGGGGGTTATCGGATGTCAGGATGACCTGCTGACTGAATTTACAAGCCGCCTGCGCCATGAGGGGCCTTTTGGTTTTGTCGCGGTTGCCGCCGCAGCCTATCACGGTGATGATACGCTCTCCGGGAATCTGCATCGATTTGATGGTTTCCAGTACATTCACCAGGGCATCCGGCGTATGGGCATAATCTACAATGGCCACAGCCCCGGAACTAAGCATGATTCTCTCAAATCTACCCCGCACGGGATTAAGGGAAGAGAGCGCAGTAAGCACTTCGTCTTCTTTTTCACCCAGCAATATGGCAGTGCCCAGAACGGCGGCCAGATTGTAGGCATTAAAGTCGCCCACCAGTCTGAACCACACTTCCTTACCGTTGATTTCCATATGGAGACCCTGCAAGGTGTTGGAAATGACTTTACCCCGGAAGCTTGCCCCTGTTTGAAGGGAGTAGGTTTTGATTTTAGAGGCGGTGTTTTGTACCATTACCTTTCCCCGCTTGTCGTCGGCATTCACCAAACTGAAAGCCGGTTCGGGCAGGCCGTCAAACAACATTTTCTTGGCAGCGATATAGTGGTCATAGGTGCCGTGATAGTCCAGATGGTCGTGGCTTAGATTGGTAAAAACAGCCCCCTGAAAATGCAGACCTGCTATGCGCCTTTGATGGATCGCATGGGAAGAGGCTTCCATAAAGGCATGGCTGCAGCCGGCCTTAACCATATCGGCCAACAGGGCATTGAGGGCTATGGCATCGGGAGTGGTATGGGTGGAGGGAATAACCTCCTCATTGATTTTGTTTTCTACGGTAGACAAAAGACCCGTACGATAGCCCAGTTCCATAAAAAGGGCATGCAGCAGAGTGGCGACCGTGGTTTTTCCGTTGGTTCCGGTAACAGCGGTCAGCTTCAGTTTGCGGGAGGGATGTTCGAACCAGTTGCAGGCAATCAGGCCCAGGGCTTCTGCCGAATCTGCCACCATAATGGCAGCCACCGATTCGGGCATATCCACCGGTTTTTGTGCTACCACTGCCACGGCACCGGCATCAATGGCCTTTTCAATAAAATCATGACCGTCGGTCTGGGTTCCCGAAACGGCAATGAAAAGGTATCCGGGTTTTACCTGCCGTGAATCGAGGGCAATGCCGCTAACCTTTGGATTTTCGGGTCCCGAAATCTGCACAAAGGCTACATCGCTCAATATGTTATTCAGCTCCTTCATCCCAGATTGATTAAAACAAGTCCGCCTTTTCCCATTTGGCTGTTGGGCCTTGGGGTCTGGGAAATGACCTTTCCCCTGCCCACGGTCCTGGCCCGGTATCCAAAATTTTCCAGCAGGTACAGGGCATCCCGAAGCGACATGCCCGAGAGGTCCGGTACCTTGCCGTTTTCGGTGGGATTATTTGTCCAGTACAGGGCTTTGTTGGCACTCCTGCACTTTACCCACTCTGATTTCAGCGAGTCCTTTTCTCCCTCAAAATTGCTGATATTCAGTTTGTTGCATATTTCGTGCAGTTCTTCGTATTTTCCCGAACCGATTTCAGGTACATCGGGTGCGGCTTCTTTTTCTGCCAGAATTTTGTGCATTTCCACATCGTTGGCGTAGATCTTATCCGCTATATCTTTGAACACCGGTGCTGCGGCATCGCCGGCCATCAAACCAAACTTGGGGCTGTCGATAATGACAATGGCAGAATATTTGGGTGCATCCGATGGAAAGAAACCAACAAACGAGGTGTAATAGGCATTTTGTATCCAATGGTTCTTTTCAAACTTATGGGCTGTACCCGTCTTGCCTGCAATGCGGAAGTGGGGTGATTTGATTTTTCGGCCTGTTCCGGAAGGATGCTCTACCACAGCTTCCATCATTTGCTTCAGTTTTTCCAGGCTTTCTTCGGAGGCAATTTTTTCTCGTATTACCTTGGATTCAAAGGTTTTAACCGCCTTTTCATTGGACCTGATTTCGCTCACGATGATGGGCTGCATCATCTTACCTCCGTTGGCCACGGCATTGTAAAAGGCCAGGGTTTGCAAGGGTGTAATTTCGGCCTCATAGCCAAACGACATTTTGGCCAGAGCGGCATCGTTCCAGTGCTTTTTGTCATCTGGATCCCGGAAAAAGGGCTTTGGAGCTCCCTGAATCTGAAAATTCAGGTTTTCGGCCAGACCAAAATTGGTGATGTGGTTCAGGTATTTTCTGGGCTTGTCGCGGTAAGATTTCAGTACCAGTTTGGCAATGGCCACATTCGAACTTTTGGCAAAAGCATCCTTAACCGATAAACGGCCGTAGGCATGGTTTTTGGCTTCTTCTATCACCTGCCGGCTGACTACCAGTCGCCCGTTTCCTGTGTTCACAGTGTCTTCGGGTTCAATCAGGCCGTCTTCCAGCATGGCCAGATAGGTGGCCGCTTTGAAAGTAGAGCCGGGGTAATGCTTGCGGGCTACGGCATAGTTGAAGTCTTCCTGAAAGCCGGTACCTACCCGACCCAGATTGGCCATGGCTTTGATTTTCCCGGTTTTTACCTCCATCACCACCACGCATCCGAATTTGGCATCGTATTCTATCAGGGCATTTTTCAAAGAAGCCTCTGCTACATCCTGAATGTTGACATCAAGAGTGGTATAAATATCGTATCCGTCGGTGGGCCTGATTTCGGTGCCATCGAAAATGGGCCGTGAAATGCCCCCTGGCAGCCGTTGATAGGTGGCCTGCCCGTTTGTACCCGACAACATCGTATTGAAGCTGGCCTCCAGTCCGGCCCCGAAATCATCTTCATTAATGAAGCCAACAGTTCTGAAAGCCAGCTCTTTAAAGGGATGAAAGCGCTTGTATATTTTTTCAAAAATCACACCCCCGCGGTTTTTCCCTTCTCTGAAAATGGGCCACTTTATCATCTCCTGTTGGTCGCGGTAGGTGAGCGAATAGCCCCGGCTGAGGTACATGAAATGCTTGTTTTGCTTTTTGGCATCCATCAGCATGTGCTTGTAATAGGAAGCAGGGTAGTTGCCGAATTTTTGGGAAAGCAGGAGCGAAAGTGAATCAACTCCCTTCCTGAAAATGGTATCCAGTTTTTTGTTTTCAGCCTTATTGGATACCGAAGGGTCAAAGCCCAGGCGATACAGGGGAAGTGAGGTTGCCAGCAGGGAACCGTCACAGGCATAAATATTTCCTCTGGTAGCCCTGATTTCTTTTTTTGTAAAGGAACTGAGCCTTGTTTTCCAGTAATCTCCGTCCACAAACTGAATATGGAAGATGCGGTATGCTATGCCGAGTGCAAAAATCAGCACCAGCAGGAACACTACTCTTACCCTGATCAGTATGGATTTTTTAACATTCATTCGCAGAACGGAGACGGCTGTGCGGTAGTTTTATTTTTTAATTTCTTCTATTTTCTGCGGAGGTTCTTCGCTTTCCTTCAATCCTAGTGGCGCCACCATGGTGGCCACTTCCGATTGCTTGCTGTTGTACATCAGCTCAGCTTTCTGGGTGGTGTAGTTTACACGCAGGTCTTCCAGCAATAGTTTGGCCTTGTTCAGCTTTTGAAGGGTGCGGTTGCTTTGGTGGCTCAGGCCGATGTAAAGCAGGCACAGAAAGAAGCAGAATGCTATTTTCGGCAGGTGTTGTGCAGGAATGCCTTCTCTGAAGAGGGTTTCCAGTCGAATACTACCCTCCAGCCAGGTGAAGAGGTTTGGCGAGGTTGTACCTTTCTCCGGTACCGTTCCGGAAGGTACTTTGAACGAATTGTTTGCCATGGGCACTCAGAAAAATTTTATCTCAACAACCTGCTCCTGAACTCCCTCCGGATTGGTACAGAAGGAGAAAAGAACCGGTTTTTATCTTGGTCCGTTCCGTTCGGCTATTCTGAGTCTTGCACTCCGTGCCCTGGGATTGGCGGCAATTTCTTCCGCACTGGCCTCCAGGGGTTTTCTGGTGACAGGCTCAAAAGGCCTTAAAATATTGCCATACAGGTCTTTGTGAAGGATTCCTTCCGTATTCCCTGTCTGGATAAAGTGCTTTACCATGCGGTCCTCCAGAGAGTGATAGCTGATGATGACCAGCCTTCCTCCGGGCTTCAGCAAATCAGGACACTGCTTCAGGAGGTTTTCCAGAACTTGCATTTCCTGGTTCACCTCTATCCGCAAGGCCTGAAACACCTGCGCCAGGTACTTGAATTCTTTTCCCTTCGGCGCAAGCGGATAAGCCACTTTTTTAAGTTCCTCAGTAGTGCTGATTTTATGCTTCGATCTGGCCTTTACTATGGCAAGTGCCAGACTTCGGGCATTTTTCAGCTCTCCGTACATACCCATTATTCGGTGCAGTCCGGCTTCCGTATAGTTGTTCACCACATCGGCTGCCGATTGTTCAGCCGCTGTGTTCATCCGCATATCCAGTGGTCCGTCCCACCGGGTACTGAACCCTCGCCCGGGTTCGTCTATCTGGTGCGATGAAATCCCCAGATCAGCCAGCAATCCATCCGCCGGACCTTCCCGGTAGAGTTTCATAAACTGGTTTGCAAACTGAAAATTTGCCCTTGTAAAAACCAGATTATCATGATTTTGCACTTGTTTTTGCGCGTCCTCATCCTGGTCAAAGGCATACAGTTTGCCGTCTTTCAATTTGCTGAGAATGGCATTGCTGTGCCCTCCTCCGCCGTAGGTAACATCTATGTAGATGCCGCCCGGTTTTATATTCAAACCCTCAAGCGATTCTTTCAGCATGACCGGTGTGTGGTACATGCAGTCGCTCAGGGAGTAAATGGCTGGTCAAGAAATGCTTCGGCCAGGGCCTCAAGCGATTCTCTGTCGTTCAACGGAGTAAGGGTTTGCATAAAGGTTTCCTTATTCCATATTTCAATTTTGTTGCTCATCCCGAACAGCAATACATCGCTCCCGAGACCAGCATAATCGGTCTGAAACTTGTTCAGTGAAAAGCGGCCCTGCGCATCCAGGGTTTGCTCCTCCATTCCGAAGGTCATGTCCCTGAACAGCTGCTGCTTCTGGCTGTTGTAGTTTCCGGATTCCCGGAACCTTTTTTGTATCGCAGCCCACTCCTGGGCTGTCAGGATGTTCAGACATTTTTTAAAACCTAACTGAAGCACGATTTTGATGTCCGTGCCGTTGGGCATCATGCTTTTCAGCTTGGCCGGAAGAAGTATCCGGCCTTTGGGGTCCATCTTGCATTCGTATGTACCTGAAAACATGATTGTTAAACTTTTTCAGCAATGCCCGCTCAAAGGCAGTCATTACAAAGGGCCAAATGTAATGAAGAGAAAATTAATTTTTCCCATTTTTCTCCAATTTTTCCCCTAATCCACCACTTTTTCCCACTTATTCCCTCTATAACACAAATTATAAGCCCCTTGACCGGACAAATTTTTTTTGCCTGCCAATCATTTTTATTAAATTAACATTTGATAACCGATACATTATGAGGCAATTAAAGGAGGGATTTTGACCAGAAACGGCCTGTATTTTTCGGCAGTCTGCCGCCGCATATTGTAAAGGGTGGCCACGGCACCAACTTCTGCTTTTATTTGCAGGCCATGCCGAAGGGAAGAAAAGTAAAACCATACCCTGCCCTATGAAGCGAAGCCTCCTCATCGGCCTCCTGGCCTTTTTGTTTTTCTATGCCCTCAGTTACGGCTTGTATGTTTGGCTGCTGAAGAGCCTTTCGGTCAATACGCTGAAGCAGGAAAGTTTTACAGCCCGGTATACCCGTTCCGGCACCTGGTATATGGGCGATTCCCATCCCTTGCAGGCGGTGCTGGCCGATTCTGTTCCGGGGGCATTCAACTGGGCGTCCTCGTCGGAGAGTTATGCGCTTACTTATTTCAAAATCAAGGATTTGCTGGAAAAAGGTTATCACCCGAATCGCATTGTGCTGCCGCTGGAATACCACAGTTTTTCGGCTCAGGGATGCGCCCTTTGGCTGGGCCACGAGCTGGATGATGTCTTCTGGAGCTCCATGGCCGACTTCAACGATCCGGACTGGCAGAGTGAATTTACCCGCTGGTATGTGCAGGCCCGCCTGGCTCCGTTTGCAGGGCAGTTTTATAAACTGAGCCGTATCGGCAACCGCAGTCATCCCGAAATTTCAAATGCCGGTCACCAAAAAAGCCGGGACATATTCTGCCAAAATCCGGATTCTGCTGGCATCGTGAGGGCAAGAATCAAAAGCCATTTCGGGAAATTCCATGTGGTAGATTCCACACAAATCCGCTTCCTGAATAAGATACTGAATCTGGCCGCCGGCCGGGGAATTCAGGTCGTACTGGTCCGGTATCCTTTGAGTGAATTGTATTTGAAATCTGTGCAAAGCCTGCCTTGTAGCCCTTTGCTGGAAAGAACCATTCGGGCAGCAAGTTCAGGGTATAAAGTATTGGATTTCAGAACTGTTTTCAGGAATCAGCCCGCATATTTTTCTGACCCCGACCACCTCAATGATGCCGGTGCTGCCCGCTTTACCCGGATCTTGAATAAAGAAATATGATGTCATGTTTGACCGGATGGAAAAATGCCGGCCGATAATTAAACTACCCGCAGACCTGAATGGGTTTATTTCGGGAATAAGCCAAACAGTGCCGAACCCGAGCCCGACATGGCGGCATAAACGGCGCCTTCTTCGTAAAGCTGTTCTTTACATTTCTGCAACTGGGGAAACTGAGGAAAAACCGAAGCCTCAAAATCATTTTTCAGTTCCTTTCTCCAGGTTGAAACCGGTTGTTTGATGATGTCCGAAACGGATTTTTCGGGAACAGCAGGTTTCACCTGAGAAAAGGCCTGCGCAGTGGATATTTTTACATCCGGGAAAACCAATTTAATCTCATAATGAGCCATTTCGGGAATGGAAACCGGTTCCAGAACCTCCCCGCGGCCGCTTCCCAGAGCCGGCGAATCCAGCAAAAAATAAGCACAATCGCTGCCCAGAGAGGCGGCCAGTTGCCAAAGCCGGGTATCTTGTTTTTCCCAGCCGCAAAAATCAGCCAGCATCCTCAAAGCAAAGGCTGCATCGGATGAGCCGCCTCCGAGGCCACCGCCGGAGGGAATTTTTTTCAGCAAATACCAGTTGAACGGAGGGCAGCGGGGCTCCATATTCCTAAATGCGGCATAGGCTTTCCATACCAGATTGTCCTCTTTTTTTCCTTCCCAGTCGGCCCCTTCTGTTTCAAATGTTTCTTCATGACTTTCAATCATTTCCAGTACATCGCAAACCTCTTTTACGGGATAGAAACAGGTTTCCAGATCGTGGAATCCATCGGGCCTTTTTCTGAGAATATTCAGGCCCAGGTTGATCTTGGCGTAGGGAAAACAAACCATCTTGCCTGATGCCTACCTCTTGTCTGAGAAAATGCCGAACAATTCGGCATCCACTTTTTCAATTACCTTGCCCAGATCTTCTGGATTGGCTACAAAATCCAGATTGTCGGCATTGATAATCAGCAGTTTGCCTTTGGTGTAGCCCGATATCCATTCATCGTAGGACTCACCTAGTTTTTTCAGGTAGTCCAGTTTGATGTTGTTTTCAAAATCCCGGCCCCGTTTCTGAATTCTTTCCACCAAAGTGGGCATACCCGCTTTCAGGTAAATCAGCAGGTCCGGCGGCTTGATGAAATCGGTCATGGTTTCATACAACTTGAGATAGTTGGCATAATCGCGGGTGTTGATATGGCCGGATGCATGGAGATTTTTGGCAAAAATCACGGCATCTTCATAAATGGTCCGGTCCTGAACGATGGTATTCCGTGCTGCCTGAATGTCTATCACCTGCCGGATCCGGCTGCTCAGGAAATAAATTTGAAGGTGGAAAGCCCACTGTTCCATATTTTCATAAAAATCACTCAGATAGGGATTGTCGTCCACCGATTCAAAGAATACATCCCATTTATAATGCTGGGCCAATTTCTGGGCGAGGGTAGATTTACCGGCTCCGATATTTCCGGCAATGGCAATGTGCATAGCAAAAAAATTTGGCCTCAATATTGTTCCTAAAATTTTTCTGTCACGGATAAATTTTAATTTTTATGTCCTGAAAAATGACAAGTCAAACAAAATCAGCCTTTCCAACGGACAGAAAAAAATTCATTTTCTCGCTGCTGCCTTTTTTGGTTTTTGGGGGAATAATGTTTCTGGTAAAACTGATGGAATGTACTGCGGGCATCAGTCTGGCCGCCTGGGGGCTGCGGCCCAGAATCCCCGTTCGTTTGGCGGGCATTTTCAGCTTTCCCTTTCTTCACGACGACTGGCTTCACCTTTTTTCCAATTTGGTTCCCTTTGCCATCCTTACTACGCTGATTTACAATCTTTTTCCACGATTGTCGGGGAAAATTTTGCTTTTCACCTTTGTGTTGTCCGGCTTCTGGACCTGGTGTTTTGCCCGCCCCGGCACCATCATCGGGGCTTCTGGTTGGGTGTATGCCCTGCTCGGCTTTTTGCTGGCAGCAGGATTCTCGAGAGTCAACCGGCAAACCATGGTCATAGCCGGAGGTTTGGCTTTTTTGTATGGCGGCATGGTATACGGCCTTGTGCCCGTTCAACCCCGCATTTCCTGGGAGGCCCACCTCATGGGTCTGCTGGCCGGCATTTCAGGTGCCATTTATTGGTACAGGGATCTGGCAGAAGAAAAAACCGCTGACCATGCTCAGGCGGTCCGGCCGGCCAGGCCCGAAACCGATCCTCCTTATCCTTACTGGTTGTACAATTCTGCCCATGTGCTCGATGCCGGCGGCCAGGTTATCCACCCCGATGATTTGATTTGGGAGAATGGCCGGCCTGTAATCCGTCCGAAGGAGCAAACGGCTGAAAATCAGGTTCCCATACAGGCAAAGGAACAAATTCCGGCATCCCAAAATCATACCGGCAGGCCGGATTCCGGCTTCTGGTATGTATCGGTCTCCTGAGATCAGAGGGTATCTTTGGTTTTCGGTTCCTCAGCAATTGCCTAAAATTCAATTCATTTTGGCCTGAAGCTTTATTTTTTATCAATTTTGCCCCGTATGAAACTCGAAAATACCATCATTTCTGTGACCGGACTGGGTTATGTGGGGCTTCCCATCGCTCTTGCCTTTGCAAAAAAATTTCAGGTCATCGGATTTGATATCAATGAAGAGCGGATCAAAAAAATGCAGCAGGGCATAGACCCCAGCGGCGAAGTGGATGCTGCGGGTTTCGAAGATGCCCGGATTGAATTTTCTGCCAATCCGGCGTTTTTGAAAAAGGCTAATTTTCACATTGTGGCGGTACCCACACCGATAGACATCCACACCATGCCCGACCTCGGACCCCTGCTTTCGGCCACCATTTCTGTTGGAAAGGCCTTAAAGCCCGGCGATTATGTCGTTTTTGAAAGCACCACTTACCCGGCCTGTACCGAAGAAGAATGCGTTCCTCTTCTGGAAGAAATTTCGGGACTCAAAATGGGAAAAGATTTCAAAGCAGGCTTTTCTCCCGAGCGCATCAATCCCGGCGATAAAGAACATACCCTGGAAAATGTGATCAAGGTGGTATCGGGCAACGATGCCGAAGCCCTGGATTTCATTGCAGAAGTTTATGGAAGTATCGTTCAGGCAGGGATTTACAAAGCCAGTTCCATCAAGGTAGCCGAGGCGGCCAAGATTATCGAAAATACTCAGCGCGACCTGAACATCGCTTTGATGAATGAAATCAGTATGATTTGTGACCGCCTGAAAATCAATACTTTTGAGGTGATTCAGGCAGCCGGTACCAAATGGAATTTTCTGAAATTCACACCCGGACTGGTAGGCGGGCACTGCATTGGGGTAGATCCCTATTACCTTACCTACAAGGCCAAAGCCCTCGGCCACGACCCCAAGGTGATTCTGGCAGGCCGCTACACCAACGATCAGATGCCGGGCTACATTGCCAAAAAAACGGTGCAGAAAATGGTGAAACTCGGAAAAAATCCTGCCGAATCGCGGGTTCTGGTTCTGGGAATCACCTTCAAGGAGGGCGTAAGCGATGTGCGCAATTCCAAAGTGGCCGAACTGGTCAGAGAACTTCAGGCTTTTTCGCTTTCAGTGGATGTAGTAGATCCATTTGCCGAAAAAGAAGCCCTTCACGAAGATTACGGATTGAGTCTGGCCTCTGAGCCTTGCGGTGTTTACGACGCCATTGTTTTAGCCGTGGCCCATCAACCCTTTCGGGAACTGGAGAACAAGACCCTGCAATCATGGGCCAACTTTCCTGCTTTGCTGGTGGATATCAAAGGCCTGCTGCGCACGAAATCAGAAGGATTCCAGTACTGGTCGCTTTAAGTTAAGGGGCAGATTTACAGGCTTCTGGCCACCAATTCGGCCAAATCGTACACCTTTACCTGCTCTTCTTTCTCCTTATTTTTGATGCCGTCGCTCAGCATGGTGATGCAAAACGGGCAGGCCGCAGCCACCACATCCGGTTTGGTATCGAGCGCTTCTTCGATCCTTTCGATGTTGATTTCCTTTTTTCCTGTTTCGGCTTCCTTAAACATCTGTGCGCCGCCTGCCCCGCAGCAAAGGCCGTTTTT
>CANHCT010000027.1 GCA_947459175.1 Hymenobacteraceae bacterium | reverse complement strand
GCTGTTCTCCGCTATGGATTACTTATCGTGGCTATGGCACTGCTTCGGGGCTTGTTTCTCTTTTTTATGCGGCAAACCATCATTGTGATGAGCCGACACATTGAATACGACCAAAAGAACGACATTTATGCTCATTATCAGCGACTTCCGCTTCGTTTTTACCGTAAAAACAATACCGGCGACCTGATGGCACGGATTTCGGAAGATGTAGGCCGTGTGAGGATGTATACCGGGCCGGCCATTATGTACGGAATCAACCTGTTGGTTCTGTTTGTAATGGTCATCAGCTACATGATTTCCGTAAATGCAGAATTTACTTTTTATGTCCTTTTGCCGCTTCCTTTTCTTTCCATTCTGGTCTATTTTCTGAACAACCTCATTGAAAAGAAAAGCGACCAGATTCAAAAAAGCTTGTCCCGGCTCTCTACCGTAGTTCAGGAAGCATTTTCGGGCATCAGGGTAATTAAGGCTTTTGGAAAGGAAAAAGATTCTTTACGGATTTTCGCCTCAGAATCAGAGCAATACCGCAATCAATCCATCGGCTTGGGGAATGTAAATGCCTGGTTTTCTCCCCTGATTATGACCTTAATCGGAGCCAGTTCCATCATTACGGTTTATGTGGGAGGCCTTCAGGTAATGGCGGGAAAAATCTCCACAGGCAACATCGCAGAGTTTCTCATATATGTGAATATGCTCACCTGGCCGGTGACCTCTCTGGGCTGGGTCATGAGCATTGCCCAAAGGGCAGCCGTAAGCCAGATTCGGATCAATGAATTTCTGAACGAGAAAAATGAAATTGTGTCCACCCAAAATATTGAAACACCCATCCGTGGAAAAATCGAATTCCAACATGTGAATTTTACCTATCCCGATACCGGAATTCAGGCATTGCAAGACATCAGTTTTGTGATTCATCCCGGCCAAAGCATTGGCATTCTGGGACATACCGGCTGCGGAAAATCTACCCTTGCCAATTTGGTTTGCCGGCTTTTCGATGCCGACCAAGGGAAAATCCTGATTGATGACCTACCGATTGAGGCCTACCGGCCTGAGGCTCTCAGGAAACAAATGGGCTATGTGCCGCAGGATGTGTTTCTTTTTTCTGATACCATTGCCAATAACATTCGCTTCGGCAATCCGGCTCTAGGCCATGAAGCCATAGAAAAAGCAAGCATTCAGGCGCATCTGATGGAAAACATCGAAAGGTTTGAAAACCAATTTGATACCATGATCGGCGAAAGGGGAATTACCCTGTCCGGTGGCCAAAAGCAAAGGGTTTCGATTGCCCGGGCCCTGATTCTGCAACCCAGGGTGCTCATTCTGGACGATTGCCTTTCGGCTGTGGATACCCAAACCGAAAACATCATTCTGAATCATCTGAGAGAGGAAATGAAAGACAAAACCACCATGATCATTTCGCACCGGATTTCTTCAGTAAAAATGGCCGATAAAATTTTGGTTTTGGATGATGGAAAAATTGCCCAACAGGGCACTCATGAAAGCCTGATGGCTGTACCCGGCTTGTACAAAGAGCTGTACGAAAGGCAATTGACCACAGAAGAGGTAGAATAATGCGAAGTTTTTTCATTCTGACGGCCCTCCTGTTTTTCTGCCATTGCAGCAGAACGGAAAACAATGAAAAAATCCCTGCCGGCACCCTTACACCGGCCAAAATGCAGGAATTTTTATATGACATCCACAGTGCTGAAGCCAAAGTAATGGTCTCGGGAATCAGGCAGGATTCAGCATCGGCCCTTTTCCATCATATGGAATTGCAAATCATGAAAAAGCACAAGCTGGACACCTCGCTTGTCAACCGGAGTCTGGATTTCTACAACCGGCATCCCGAACTGCTGGACTCTGTGTACGCCGGTTTGCTGAAGAGGACACAGAAATAATTTTTTCTTCCCGGGGCTTGATTTGGGCTGAAAACTTGGTGGGGAATAGGAAAAAATTCATCTTTGCAGCCCGTTTACAGAGAGGTGTCCGAGTGGTTGAAGGAGCACGCCTGGAAAGTGTGTATACCTCTAAAGGGTATCGAGGGTTCGAATCCCTTCCTCTCTGCAAAAGTAAAGCCGGTTTTTCCGGCTTTTTTCATTTAAAAACAAGGTGAAAATTATGGGGAGGTTTTGCCACAAATTCTTTCCTACAGGCAAGACTAGCCGGCTTTCTGTTGCCGAAGGGAGCCTCCAAAAAATCAACTGTTTAAGTAAACTACATTTTACGGTTATAGGAATCAGAAATTCTTCCGGTTTAAAATAAAATCAAAACGATTAGAATATATTTGTTGAAGATCTTTAACCACCAAACATGCGCTTCTTTCGTTATTTTGTTTTTCTGATTTTTTTTTCCATCCCTGTTTTTGCCCAACAAGCCGGCAGCCTTGATCCTACTTTTGAAAACAGGGTAAACTATGGAGCTCTTTATCCCATAAAACAAACCTGGCCTTTGGAAAATGGAGGCCTGCTTTGCTACCAGGAAGGCCCTAATTTTTTTTCAGGGAGAAAAACGGGCTCGTTTTTTAAACTAAAGGCGGATGGGAGTCTTGATACCACATACAAAACCCCGGAATTCCAGTTTCTATGTTTTCCCGGATTTTGCAGCTGTGAGGATTATCCCCAGGCATTTAGAGTAAAACCTGATGGGGAGATATTGATTCTATCTTTGGGGAACGCACAAATCAATAATCGTTTTACTTCAAAAGTTAACTTTAAAATCTCCAGTCAAGGGATTTTAGATACTTCTCTCAACCAAAAAGTAATAGATTTTCGGTCTTTATTTAGTTTAAACCCAGTTTTAAATTCTGGGAAAATTGTATCCTTCTCCTATGACACACTTTCTATTTTCAAGTCAAACCTGGAACCAGATTCATTATTTTTTATTCTTCCCGATTCAAACTTTTGGCTCAAAAAAAACCTGTCTGGTCTTGCAGCAATTAATTTTCTGGTTTTAGAAAACGGATATTCCATTTTTTACCTACCCTATTCTAAGTTAAATCACACCTTTAATCCTATCATTCCGATTGAAAAAAGAAAGGGAAGATTTCCAATTTCTCTCGAAGCCGACAAATGGGGAAGAATTTATGAAATATTTTACAACCTGGATACCCTTTCCGGCCAGGTTTATCATTTGGTGAAAAGGAGGTTTTCTAATGGAACAACAGATTCATCCTATACCTGCCAAATAAAAGCCAATAGTTTTTATGACAACCATCTCTCCGCCTCCTCAGACAGCCTTGGTTTCGTTTTTTTTCAAAATGCACACAATTCACAGTCTTACCGCCGTTACGATCCGGTTACAGGGCATTTGGTGGATACCGTTTTTATTTCTCATGATATTCAACAAATCCGAAATGAAAATGAGCTGATTTCTACTGGTTTTGACCCTGATGGAAGGTGGAAATATTTCCGGCAAAATCTGAATGGCGATACGCTTCTTCAGCTTCAAACCAAATTTGGAGCCAATGCCCCCATTGAAAGGGTAATACTGGACAATCAAAAACGTTTGATTATTCAAGGGAAATTTTCTGAGTTTGACGGGCACTATTCATCAAAAATTGCCAGGGTAAAACCTAATGGCCGGGTAGATTCTACCTTCCTATGCAAAGTCTTTGGCAAATTTGAAAATCCTGATATTCAATATTTTGATTTCTGGAAAGGAAATCCTGAAGAGGGAATTTTGATCGCAGGAAGAAAACGGATGGGTGGGCTAAACAGATTTCTTTACAAAATAAAGCCTGACGGAAAAATTGACTCTTCTTTTGCTTCCAATCCCTTTTCGGGATTAAGTTTTGGGGTGATTGAAATATATGGCTGTAAACAAACCTGGAGCGGTAGCATTTTTCTCACCGTAAGGCAAAAAACAACACAGGATTCCGGCACAACCAGTCTAATAAAACTCAACTCAAACGGCCAGGTTGTTTCCGGATTTGCACCTATACCTGCTCAGGAACTTCAAATTGTCGGGAACCATCTTTCCCCAGTCCTTTCCCCGGTCCTGGGCAAAATTATGCTTCTAAAGGAAGATCAATTGGCAGTAGAATTAAACACTTTTACCATGGGTGATAATCCACCACCTTGCAAATCATCGGGACTACCAACCATTACCGGATCTCAATATGGATATTTGGTGGGGATTGACACTTCAGGCCAGGTTTTACCCAATCCCAATCTTTTGCCCCGGGCGGTTGATTTTGTTAAAAATCCTGCCAGCCAGATGGACCAGATTTTTGTTTTGAACGCTGCTTCCAATCACTTGAATGCCCTGACAAAATATTCGAAAATCACACCATATATGGCCATCGATTCTTCTTTTTATCTTCAGAAGCAAAATGGAGAAGCGGTAAGGTTTCCTGCTGTCATTTTTCCTGACCGATTCGCAAACTTTGAAATTTTCAAGGCCGGGCATTATCCAACCTTAATTTCAAAAAAGGGGGATCTTTTTTTTACCAACCGAAAAACAAACCCAAATGGCGTGATTGACACCACCTTTAGCTGGGGGGCATCCTCTTCATGGCGACCATTTGGAATGGCAGAACCAGATACTTCGCACTTGTATGTATCGGGCGATTTCGAATTTTATCATGGAAAGCCAGCCCGATTTTTGGTAAGGGTGCATAACCAAACCAGCACGGTTACTCAAAATATAAACACCTGGAAAAAAAGCGAATTGGTTCTTTTCCCAAATCCTTTGGGAGAAATGGTAAACCTTCGGGGCTGGAAGCCAGGCATAGTCCTGATGGTTTTCGGGATTGATGGAAAAATACACTTTAAGGGTGAAGTAAAATCCGAATTTCAAAGCTCAGAACTTGGACTAAAGCCTGGCCTATATTTCTGGAAAGCAATTTTAAAAAGAGAAATCCTGGGAGGCGGAAAATTGATAACGTATTGATTTTTAAAAATTCGTTTCAAAAAAAGCTTTTTAAACTACCATCCGTTTTTTTCTAATCTGCTTCCAGACTTTTACAAATTGCGCAGGGTTACTGGAAAGGAAGAATACAATTTCTTTGAATAGGAAAGGTAGCTTTCATTTTTTTGATGAACGGAATTTTAAGCCCTGAATAATTGTACCTACTGGTTAAGAGAATGTCTACTTTTTTATCCGGAACCATTTTTTCTGAAGTCCCAGAAAGAATCGGAATTGTCCGAATATCCCCCCTATTAACAACAGCATGACCTGATAAACGGGGAAAATCAATAAAATCCGGAGTGGAACCCGGATCCATGGATTCAAATTTTCATCAACCCCTAAAAGGTTCAAAACAGGGCGGGCAACCCATAAAGATGCAGAACCTGTAATGGCAAAAACCACCAAAATAACCACCAACTGAAAATTGGAACCTATCTCCCATTTGGTCTTCAGTTTTTCAAAATACGATGCCATCAGAGAATTCCGGCTTTGTTAAGGGCCTCTTGGTAAATGCGGGCATTTTTTAAGTGCTGGTTGAAATCTTTGGTAAAATTGTGGTAACCGCTGAAATCTTCTCTGGCGCAGAAAAACAAGAAATCATGCTGCTCCCGGTTGAGTACGGCATCTACCGCCTGCCGCACCGGAATGGCGATGGGCCCGGGCGGAAGGCCGGTGTATTTGTAGGTATTGTAGGGCGAATCTGCCTTTTTATGACCCTCACGAACCCGTTTAATACTGAAATCGCCCACGGCAAACACCACGGTTGGGTCTGCCTGAAGGGGCATGCCAATGGCCAGGCGGTTCAGATAAACCCCTGCTACTCTGGGCATTTCATCCGTTTTGTTGGTCTCAGACTGAACAATGCTCGCCAAAGTCATGATTTGCTCAGGTTGCAGTTTCAGATTTTCAGCTTTAGCAAGGCGTTCAGCGTTCCAGAATTTTTTGTATGCAGCGGCCATTTTTTCCAGCAATGCCTCCGGGCTGATGGTCCAGTATACCTCATAGGTATCTGGGATAAAAAGTGAAATGATATTTTCGGAATTTACCTGATATCTGGCCTGAACTTCGGGATTTTCGAGCAAGGTAAGCAGGTCGGTTGACTCCAGTTCTAATTTATTCCCCATTCGCTCTGCCAACTGAATCTTGGTCCTAATGGTATTGAAAGTAAGGCGGATGGGAGTTTGCCGGCCGGCACGCAGACGCTTGATTACCGACCAATTTGCCTCATTGGGACGAATTTCATAGGCCCCGGGTTTGACATTTTCCTGGTAGCCGAGCAGTTTTGAAACAAAGGCAAAAGCAAGAAAATCATGTACTATTTTCCGTGCCTCAAGCGAATCTTTTACCTGCCCGAATCCTGCCCCTTTCGGGATGTAAAGAAACTGCGATTCGGTTTTCTGAACCAGAAAATTGCTGGCAAAAAACAACTGATATCCATAAAACACCATCGAAACAAAGACGATGGTGGTGGTAAGCAAAACGCCTATTTTGGTATTTCTGGAGATGGCCATAAAAAAAACTAAGTTGCAAGATTACACATGAAACCCTCAAATCCGATGGAAGACTGCATCTTTGCCCCATGGAAGAAATAGAAAAAGGATTGCCCATCTCCGGTTTTCCCGCTGATTATCAGGCAGGATTTGTGGCCATTATCGGCCGTCCGAATGTTGGCAAATCTACCCTGATGAATGCACTTATGGGAGAAAAACTCAGCATTACCTCCCACAAAGCTTCCACCACCCGGCACCGGATTTTCGGAATCATTACCGGCGAAAATTTCCAATTGGTGTATTCTGACACCCCGGGTTTGATTTCCCCTGCCTACGAATTGCAAAAAAACATGATGCAGCAGGTGAATATGGCTTTGGAAGATGCCGACCTGATTCTGGCCATCACCGATGACCTGAAACCCGGAACCGACGAGGAATTGCTGGAGGTGCTGAAAAGGACCGAAGTCCCGGCCTTACTGGTAATCAACAAGATAGACAAATCAACCCAGGAAAAGACCAAAGAAAAAATGGAGGCCTGGAAAATGGCCATGCCCGGGCTGGAAGTAATTGCGGTGAGTGCTTTGGAAACCTTCAATGTGGAGGGCGTTTTTGCCTGGCTTCGGGAGAAACTGCCAACACACCCCCCCTACTACCCTGCTGATCAACTCACCGAGCAATCCGAACGGTTTTTTGCGGCTGAGATGATCAGGGAACAGGTTTTTCATCACCTGGAAAAAGAAATACCCTACAGCACCACGGTGCAGATAGAACTTTTCAAAGATTCAGAGGACCTGCTGCGGATTTCTGCCTTGTTATATGTGGAACGAAATTCTCAAAAAGCCATCCTGCTTGGCCATCAGGGAAAAACCATCAAAAAAATTGCCACAACGGCCAGGCTGGAAATGGAAAAATTCTTTGGAAAAAAAGTATTTCTCGAAACCTATGTGAAGGTGGAAGAAGACTGGCGAAAAAACAAAAATAAACTCAAAAGGCTGGGTTATGAGGCCTGAAACAAAAAGCCCCGGATTTCTCAGGGGCTTTTTGTTGGTATCATTTCCAGGCCATCAGGGGAAAATACCCAATTCCATATAGCTGACCGCCACTTTATTGATGGCATTCACATAGGCTGCTGTGCGCATGTCGGGGATCTCGGGATTGGCATTCCAGATGTCCATGATTTCCCGGGTGGCAGATATCATGGTTTCCTCCAAACCACTATGAACCAGGTCAATTTCCTCTGCTCCCCGCATGATGATTTTTCTTTCTTCATCCGACACTTTTTTTCCTGTAAGTTCTTCCAGCTGAGATAGGATGTGGGTGTTTTTGCTCTCCCGGAATCTCTTTTCCATCCGGCCGTAGCGCACATGAGACAGATTTTTCAGCCACTCGAAATAACTTACTGTAACCCCACCCGCATTCAGGTACATATCGGGTACAACCAAAGTCCCTTTTGCCAGAAGAATTTCATCGGCATCGGGCGTAAGGGGGCCATTGGCTGCTTCTCCAATTATTTTGGCTTTTATCTTCGGTGCATTTTCCTTGTTGATTACATTCTCCAAAGCTGCTGGAATCAGAATGTCGCATTCCAGTTCCAGGGCATCACTGTTTTTAGCCAGATTGGTTGCTCCGGGAAAATTAAGGATACTTCCTGTAGTCTTGCGGTGTTTGAATAACTCCTCCTCATTGATGCCATCGGCCTTGTAGATGGCACCTTCAAATTCAGCAATGGCAATCACTTTGGCTCCTCCTTCTCTGAAAAATTTGGCACTGTGATAACCCACATTACCCAAACCTTGAACCACAACGGTTTTTCCCCCGAGGCCGGTACTAAGACCAAGTTTTTGCATTACAGATGGCATCCGGCATATTTCCCGTATACCAAAAAACACACCCAGACCGGTGGCTTCACGCCTTCCGTTCACACCGCCCTGCGATATGGGTTTGCCCGTCACGCAACCTGCAGCATCAATTTCTCCGGTTTTCAGAGAGGCATAAGTATCTACTATCCAAGCCATTTCACGCTCGCCCGTACCATAATCCGGAGCCGGAACATCAATGCCGGGACCGATGAAATTCTTACGAACCAGTTCAGCGGTGTAACGACGGGTGATTTTCTCCAGCTCATAGGTTGAGTAGTTTCTGGGATTGATTTTGATTCCACCCTTGGCTCCGCCAAAAGGCACATTCACAATGGCACATTTATAGGTCATCAGCGATGCCAGGGCCATCACTTCGTCCTGATTGACTTCGTCGCTGAAGCGTATTCCGCCTTTACATGGCGACTTATGCTGACTGTGTTGTACCCTGTAAGCCTCAATTACCTCGATTCTCCCATCGTCCATTTTCACGGGAAATCTCATGTTGTATACTGAATTACAGGCTTTTATTTGTTCCAAAAGGCCTTTATCCCATTTGGTAAAACGGGCTGCTTTGTCAAAGCTTTTTTCCACACTCTGGAAAAAACTGTAGGTCTGTGACATAAAAATGACAGGTATTTAAAAATTAACTTGGTGTATGCCCGGGAGATTTTCCTTCGGGGCGGGCAAACCTAAGGCTTTGTCATAAAATAGCCAATCCGAACTTTTCATTTTTCAGGATTTACTGCGGGCCTTCAAGGTCCAAACCGTCGGGAATCACGGTGTTATTAATGTATTTTCTTTTCACGAAAGCCTTGAAAATAAATTTTAAATAATTGATTTACAATATTTTATATCTATTATTCAGGATTCATTAACAATGGCCGGCATGTTGGGAATTCCATTAATTTTGCCCCGAATAATTTAATTTTTCTTTCACCGGTTCCGGTGAATAATCCCTTGGCGACAGAAGTATTGGAACAAAGTGTATTACCGGGCAGGAAAGAACAAATTCTTTCTGCGGCGGCACGACTGTTCAGAAAAAAGGGATTCCCTTCTACCACCGTCCGGATGATTGCTTCCGAGCTTGGTATGGAAGCGGCCAGCCTCTACAACCACATGGCCTCCAAGCAGGAGCTTTTGAAAAATCTGCTTTTTCCTGTGGCCACAGCCTTTACCCGGGGTATGGAAAAAATAATGGCAGGAAAGGGCAGTCCGGTGGAGAAGCTGGAAAAACTCGTTTTGCTTCATGTGGAGCTTGCAATGAAACATCCCGATGCCGTGGCCCTGATTCTGGGTGAGTGGATTCATTTAGAAGAACCTGATTTACAGGCCTTCATACGGATGAGAACGGAATATGAAAACAGTTTCAAAAAAATACTTGAACAGGGTATGAATTCCGGATTGCTGCATCACGCAGACCCCGACCTGGCCGTTTTCTCCATATTGTCTACCCTGCATGCCCTGCCCAACCGGCTCTCCCGGCATCCAGGCATTTCGGCCGAAAAATTAAAATCTGAATTGGTAAAAAGTCTGTTACATGGTCTGGTGAGAAACTGACAGCCAGCCATACCTATGATGATTACTTTAAAAAGCACCTACTGAATACACCTCCTGCAACTGCCTATGCCTGCTACCAAAAAACTACCTGCTGCAAATAAAATTCCGAGGAAATCAGCAAGTGAAAGCCTGCTGTTGAAAGCATTTGAATTGATGTCTGTCGCCCATACCATGGCTTCCTGGTATGAAGAGAATTTTAAAATCGTTTCCAAATATGTGCATTCCACCTCAAGAGGACACGAAGCTATTCAGATAGCAGCGGGTTTACTCCTTGAAAATCAGGATTTTGCTTATCCCTATTACCGGGATGAGTCGATGTTGCTGGCCATTGGCATGCAACCTTATGAGCTAATGCTTCAACTGATGGCCAAAAAAGAAGACCCCTTTTCCGGAGGCCGAAGCTACTACAGCCATCCCAGCCTGAACCAGGAAGATAAACCCAAAATACCCCATCAGTCCTCTGCCACCGGCATGCAGGCCATACCCGCCACCGGAGCAGCTATGGGCTTGAAATACAGGATAGAAACCGGGCTAAAAAACTGGAAATCGAAAAAAAATCCATTTGTACTTTGCTCACTGGGCGATGCCTCCGTTACAGAAGGCGAAGTAGCCGAGGCATTTCAGATGGCTTCTTTAAAAAAGTTACCCATTCTGTTTTTGGTTCAGGACAATGAATGGGACATTTCAGCCCATGCAACGGAAGTGAGATCACAAAATGCAGCGGAATATGCCAAAGGATTTGCCAATCTGGAGGTCAGCTCCATTGATGGCACCGACTTTGAACTTTGCTATGCCACCCTCCAAAGTGCCATAGAAAAACTAAGAAACGGAGGAAATCCGCAATTGGTACATGCTACGGTTCCATTGCTCAACCATCATACTTCAGGTGTGCGAAAGGAATGGTACCGCCACGATCTGGAAGAAGCCGCAATCCGGGATCCGTATCCTAAATTAAAAAACCGCCTGCTGGAAATCGGGATTACCAAACAAACGATTGAAGCGATTGAAAAAGAGTCACTTAAAAAGGTAAAGGCTGATTTCAAAAAAGCCATAGAGGCAGAAGATCCGAAGCCGGAAGATTTATTCAAACACGATTTTGCACCGGGGGCTGTTTCGGAAGAAAAGGGAAACCGGGAAGGACGCCGAAACCGGGAAGTAATGGTGGACCAGGCCCTTCATGCAATAGAAGAAATCATGCAACAGCATCCTGATTGCCTTTTGTATGGACAGGATGTGGGGGCACGGCTGGGCGGAGTATTCCGGGAAGCCGCCACGCTGGCCCAAAAGTTTGGGCAGGACCGCGTATTCAACACCCCCATACAAGAGGCTTTTATTGTCGGTTCCACAGCCGGTATGTCGGCCACAGGTCTGAAACCTATTGTAGAAGTTCAGTTTGCAGATTATATCTGGCCGGGCCTGAATCAATTGTTTACTGAGGTGAGCCGTTCCTGCTACCTGAGCAATGGCAAATGGCCCGTGAGTATGATTCTGAGGGTACCCATCGGGGCCTATGGCAGCGGCGGACCCTACCATTCTTCCAGTGTGGAGTCGGTGGTTTGCAACATCAAGGGCATTAAAATTGCCTATCCCAGCACCGGAGCCGACCTGAAAGGCTTGATGAAAGCTGCCTTCCTCGATCCCAATCCTGTGGTGATTTTTGAGCATAAGGGCCTTTACTGGTCGAAAAATCCCGGGACCGAAAGAGCAAAGAACTTTGAGCCGGATGCCGATTATATTTTACCATTCGGAAAAGCTGCCCGGGTGCAGACCGCCAACGAGGGATTGGCCTCCGAAGGAAAAACCTGTACCATCATTACCTATGGAATGGGGGTACACTGGGCATTTCAGGCCTCAGAAAAAAGCGAGGAGATAGTGGAAATCATAGACTTGCGCACCCTCTGTCCTTTGGATGAAGAAGCCATTCTGGCCTCGGTGAAAAAAAACGGTCGCTGCCTGGTGCTTACGGAAGAAACCATTCAAAACTCCTTTGCCCGGAGCCTGGCCGGCTGGATTCAGGAAAATGCATTTGAACATCTCGATGCCCCGGTGATGACACTCGGTGCAGAGAATCTTCCGGCCATTCCCCTCAACACCATACTGGAGCAAACCATGCTGCCCAATCCGGAGAAGGTAAGGCAAAAAATCGCTGCGCTGTTGGCGTACTAAATGTCTGAAATTCAGATTTCTTCCGGCGAATCAGGCGGGCTCCTTTTTCTCTTCCCTGGCTTTTATGAATTCTTCATATTGGCCTAGTTTATCGGTCTTCACCCCTTTGGTACCTATCTCCAAAGTGCGGTTCAGAACGGTATTATTCAACTGATAATCACGATTTTTCATCAGAACAACCCCTTTAAAATCAGAAAGAGCAGTATTGAGAACGGTGATGCTTTCCAAATCCAGGTGGTCGGTGGGTTCGTCGAGAATGAGCACATTGGGAGCTTCCAAAATCAGTTTGCTGAACATGCAGCGCATCTTCTCCCCTCCCGAGAGTACATTTGATTTTTTCAAGGCTTCTTCGCCCGAGAAAAGCATTCTGCCAAGAAATCCGCGGATATAGCTTTCGTCCTTTTCTACCGAATATTGCCTGAGCCAGTCAACCAAGTTGAGGCCGGCATCTTTAAAATATTTTGAATTGTCGTTGGGCAAGTACCCCAGAGAAGTGGTTACACCCCACTTAAATTCGCCCTCGGTGGCAGGAAGTTCGCCCGAAAGTATCTGAAATAAGGCCGTAGAAACGGTTGAACTTTCGCTTTCAAATCCAACTTTATGATCTCTTTCAATAGAAAAGGTTAAGTTTCTGAACAGCCACTCTCCCTCCTGATTGCAGTACCCAAGGTTGCGGACACTGAGAACCTGATCCCCGATTTCACGCTCCGGTTTAAAGTAGATGTAGGGATATTTCCGGTTGGATGGCCTGATTTCTTCAGGAGTAAGCTTTTCCAGCATTTTCTGTCTTGCCGTAGCTTGCTTCGACTTGGCCACATTGGCAGAAAAACGGCGGATAAATTCTTCAAGCTCCTTCCTTTTTTCATCCATTTTCTTGTTCTGATCGGCCCTCTGCCGCAGAGCCAGCTGGCTCGACTCATACCAAAATGTATAGTTACCCGGGTAAATCTGAATCTTTCCGAAATCAATATCGGCAATGTGAGTACACACTTCGTCAAGAAAATACCTGTCGTGCGATACCACCACCACAGTATTCCGGAAGTCGGCAAGAAAGTTAATCAGCCAGCGTACAGTCTTGATATCCAGATTATTGGTTGGCTCATCAAGCAACAGCACATCCGGATTTCCGAAGAGAGCCTGCGCCAGCAATACCTTCACCTTCTGGCTTCCGTCCAGGTCCTTCATCAATTTGTGATGCAAATTCTCATGAATGTCCAGCTCGCTCAGCATGGTGGCTGCGTCCGATTCGGCATTCCAACCCTCGAGTTCGGCAAATTCAGCTTCCAGCTCTGCGGCCCGGTTGCCATCCTCCTCCGAAAAATCGGCTTTGGCATAAATGGCATCTTTTTCCTTCATGATGGCATACAGGCGCTCATGGCCCATCAGTACCGTTTCCAGAACCGGAAACTCATCAAAAGCAAATTGATTTTGCTTCAATACCGCCAAACGCTGCCCTGGTTGAAGGCTTACATCGCCGGTCTGGGCCTCAATCTCCCCGGAGAGAATTTTCAGAAAAGTGGACTTACCAGCACCATTGGCACCAATGAGGCCATAGCAGTTGCCGGGGGTAAATTTGATATTAACTTCCTCAAAAAGAATTCTTTTCCCAAACCGTAGGGAGACATTGCTGGTGGAGATCATGCGTTTTTAAATCGGGCCGCAAAATTAGGGTTTATTTGGCAAAAACAGAACCCTGCCCCGTCTTTTGATTTCCCACGCCGACATGAAACAAATTTATTATTCGGCAGCAAAAAAATATGAACCTGCTCAGTTCAAAGATTTGAGACTGCTTTTTATTTTGCAGGAAAGGCCGGGAAATTACTCGGCCGGCTCGCTTTCCTGAAGATGCCCTGCATCCTCCTCCTGCACCACCTGATTTCCCGTTTCATCGAACAGGAAATCCTGATTTTTGATTTTCAACTTATACAATATCATGATGCGGGAGCGTATGACCTTCTTTACCTCACGCACTTTTCTATCCCCGATACGGTTTTTCAGGTTTTGACGGATATTTGAGGGAATATCTTCCATCCTGATTTGTTCTTCGGTTTCAATCAGATTTCCGCTGTCGTCGAATATGGCAGAAATGGTTTTATCCTCCATTAAGAACTCCGCTTCAAACTGCCCGACTCCCGATTCCCATTTTACTTTTTCGGCTGAGGGAAACTTCTTTTTAAAAGCTGCCCGGATGGCCAAAGGTATGTCCGCAAAACTGAGTTGTGTGGACAACACGAAGACGGGAAAAATAATTTTCCAATTTAGTTTTTTCATAGAGTAGTTTTATTGGTTCAGCTTAAATACGGCATAACACAATATATGTAACCGATTCTGAGAAAAAAAATTTCAAAAAGTACAAATTTACAATGAGGTCTTCAGGCCGGGAAGCATTTCATCCCCAACCATTTAGCAACTAAGGATAGCTTAAGGCAAGAAAAAATCAAAAATAAACCCCTACGGAAGAACCACCCACTGCCGTACCATCACCCTTTTTCCTGTCCTGAGGCGAACCCAGTAGCTGCCGGGCCTTGGTTTGTCCATATACCGATCCAGAGAAATGAGATTTGTACCACCTTCCACAGAAAGCTCTTCATTGAGAAGGCAATTTCTGCCTGTGACATCCCATATTTCCAGCTTCGTTTTGCCCGGGTCGCCGGACTGAATCAAAACCTGGGCGAAACCTTCTGAAGGATTTGGAAATACACTGATACCCAAATCCTCATCCTGCAAATTGGAAACAGAAGTAACCGTAGAAATCATAATATCATCCAGATAAATGGTGTTGCCTCCTCCCCCGGTAAAAACAAAACGAAGCCTGAATTCCTGGGCTGTTCCGAGAAAATTCATTACCACACTTTCCTGTTTCCAATCTGCGGTCGAGGGCAAAAACAAGGAAGTAAACAAGCTGGAAACAGTAGCCAGGGGAGCCCCCGATTTATTGAAAAGACTGGTCCAACTTACCCCGCAATTGGTGGAATATGAGACTTGCAGGCGGTCGGTATTGGAAGTATTTCTTCTGGCAAATGCATATTTGAAGTTCACACGGGCTCCGGTATTAAGTCCTGAAATTTGATATACAGGGCTGAATAATGTAGTAACATTACCTGTGAAAGAGGTTCCGTTTACAACCCTCATACATGCAGAACCCGTAGCCGGAGCACTGGTACTCCGGGTCCATCCTGTACTGCCCGAATTCTGAATTTCCCAGTTTTTGCTGTCCTGTCCCGGAAAAACCGGAAATGTGGTGGACTCAAAACCCTCTGTTTCCCCTACCTGATAGGCAGGGTCCTGAGGCTGAATGACCAAATAATTGCTGCGCACTACCGAGTCAGCCCCGGCCGAATTGGATACCACCAGCTTCACCGGATAAGAACCGGGTGCAGAGTAGGTTACAACCGGATTTTTTGCAGTACTGACTTCAGGATTACCTCCTGTAAATACCCATTTAAACTGAATGGCATTCGGATTGTCAACATTGTACGCCAACTGAGTAAAAGTGACAGATTGCCCGGGGCAAGCTCTTCTGATACTGGCCCGAAAATCAGGCGTTGGAGGGCACTCCGGGCCCGGACCATCGTTTGTGGTGCCTGTAAAAATGAGGTTAGAACCTTGCCACAAGCTTCTTCTGAAGCCCACATTGGAATTGATGGCTGCATGCATTCGGGTTGCCTGACCCTGTGTAAACATTCTCCTGCAACTGGAATATTCCATATGGTTTTCCACATTATCCAACTGACCACATGTCGATTGATTCAGATTGCACGAAGCACCGGTAACTCCTATACAATTCGGAGTATCTGCCACCCCATCATCTATGCTGCAATTGGATGCGAGGCCGGGCTGATTGCTGTTACCCCAAGTGTGAGGAAGGTTAAAATAATGTCCAATTTCATGGGTAAGGGTACGCGCCGAATATCCCGGGGAGCTGGTACCGATAGAACCCACATAGTCATCCCTTGAAACAATCCCTTCATTGTTTTGGCTAGGTGCCGTTCCGGGATAATAGGCATAAGCCGCTGCTCCTGAGGCAATATCCGAACAAACCCAAATATTCAGATAGCGCTTGGTGTCCCAGGAAATCAGGCTTTTCAGGTTTTCGCCGCCCTGTGTGTGCAAAGGAGATTCCAGATAGTTGATGCCTTTGGTGCACCTTCCGGTCGGGCTTTTTTTGGCAAGCCGAAACCGGATTTGAGGTCTTCCTACGATGGACCTGAAGGCCATAGAAACCAAATTGGAATCAGCATTCCGGTTCAGAAAGTCCTCATTCATAATTCGGATACAATCCTTAATCTGCGCTTCAGAGATTCGCTCCGGACCGTAAGTATGGAATACATGGAAAACAACCGGTATAGAAAGTGTGGAATCCAGTGCTTTGTCGTGGCCCATCAGATATTCCTTGGTTTCCAAATCCATCTGCTCCACATTTCGGAGAAGCTCGGGATGCTCTTCCAAAGCCTTAGTCACAGCTTCTACTGTTCCGCATTTACGGAAAACTACTTGACTCTGAGCCTTTAAGAAAAGGGGCAGAACCAAAAAAACAGCAACAAAAATCTTTTTCATAATTATTGAACAATCCAACGGATAACTTTATCCAAACCATTGGCTTTTACTCTGATGAGGTAAAATCCGTTGGACACTTTTCCGAATACTTTTTGAGAAGGAATTCGCACAACCCCGGAAGAGTTATCGGACCAGTCTGAGCCTGCAATTTCCTTACCGGTCAGATCCGTCAGGCTGATTCTCATTTTCGAAGCGCTGAGGTTGCGAACTTCAATGGTGGATTCTCCTGAACTTGGATTTGGATAAAGATTTACGACTGGCACATTTGAAGATGCCAAATCCGGCAAATCAGTAGCCAGGTTGAACATTCTGACATCATCGAGGTAAAGGAAATTTCCGCGCTGACTGGTCATTTCGAATTTTACCGACACATTTTGGGTATTCTGCGGCAGCGTAGAGAGATTTATGGTCTCCATTCGATATTGGTTTGGTTCCGGAATAAAGTTACCTGTTACTATATCAGTAGCGCCATCACCGATGGTACTGAGTTTGTTTGGGGTGGTATTGCTTTTTTTCCAGACCTCTGTCCAAGTCTGTCCGCAATTGGTAGAAATCAGGACCCGAAGCTGGTCTGCAGCAACGGCCGTGGAAGTACGGGCAAATGCCATGTAAAAAACAATCTTCCTGTCCTGGATCGGAATATTGGAAATGTTGATTCCGGGGGTAACCAGTTCTCTGACGGAAACCGCGGTGGTATTGTTTCTGATTCGCATGGCCGCAAGTCCCTCATAGGGAGCCAATGTGTTCCTTACCCATGGGTTGGGATCGGCCGTGGTGGTCCAGTTCCGGGCAGGATTGGATGGGAAGTTTGGAAAGGTGCTGGTCTCAAAATTCTCATTAAATGGTGCATCGTTGGGCGCCACACCGTTCCCTACGGTTATATAATTGGTTTTGGTTACTGTGGTAGAACCAACTGAATTTCTGACAGTCAGAGAAACAGCGTAAACACCCGGATTGGCGAATGTAACAGAGGGATTGCTGGTAGTTGGATTTTGGGGGGCTCCTCCGGAAATGTTCCACTGGTACAACCAATCTGAAGTAAGGGTAGATTGAGGCTGAACGGAGAATTGTACGGGAGTCGTACCGGAGCAGAGAAGCCGGGGAGTAGCAGAAAAATCAAATTTTGGAGTAACCACAGCACTGTACCTTACTTCCCATCCGGAAGAGGTACCTGAGCCATTTGTTTTGAAATTCAAGTACATTTTGGGAGTGGTACTGACGATGGTATCCGGAAGTGCACTGCCCGAAAATTTACCTATCAAGGTATCGCTTTGGCCTCTGGAATAACAATAAAGAGTATCCCCTGCAGCAAGGTTAAAGTTCCTGAAAATCAGTTGAACCACAGCACCTGAATCTACCGGATTCAGCAACCAGCTGCAATCGGCATTGTTAAAGTAATTTTTTGCAGTACCGCTGCCGTCGTCAAATATGCCGGAAGCAGAATTGTAGGACTGCAAAGGGCGGCAGGTCCGGTTGGTATCTCCAACCATTATGCCGGAAACTATGAGTGAAAATTTTTGATTTTGCGGAATTGTCGCGTTGGTAAACAAATTCCCTTTGTGGCTTACCCTGAGTTTATAGGTCTGACCTGCCACTGCACCCGGCAATTCAATTTTCTCAACATTGTCCACTGAGTTATCGGCTTTTACAGCCCGGTTTGCGGTACTGTCAGGATTCAATTTCCAGGGAAGGGTTTCAGAGGAATTGCTTTCGTTAATCAACCTCATGTCCAAATCATTTACCAGCATTTTCAAACGGCTGTTGTAGGCAGCGGGCCCCGGTGTGCCGGCTACATCTGTCCAGCAAAGGGTGGCAGTAAGGGTTTCATTTCCTTTTGCGGTGATGGTGTATTCTTTCACCTGCAGGTTATTGAGCTGGTCTTCCACGATGGCGCTGAATACACTGTCATTTGATATGAGGGTGGCAGCTTTCCGGGTATTCATCAGTCCCCAGCCAAAGCGATAGTCAGGTCCGGGGAATGTCCAGCACTCATCTGCCGTGTGGATTACCAATCCTTTCAGAGTGGCAGAGCGCATCTTCCTGCTTTTATGGGTATTGCTGTAATGCTCCTGGAGCAGCAAGCATGAGCCGGCAACAGAAGGCCCTGACATGGAAGTTCCACTTAATGTTACCGCCTGAGAATTAGAACCCGAACCTGTTGAGGTTACATTGACTCCGCAACCCACTACATCAGGCTTAATCCTGCCATCATCGGCAGGCCCCCAACTGCTGAAAGTGGACATGACAACCCCATTGGCATTGACATACCCATTCGCTACACCGTTTACTGCCCCGACAGTCAGAATGTTTTTGGATACTGAATAAGTTGGCAGACAATCATACGGACCATTATTGGGAATATTGGGATCATTCGGTCCGCTGCCACGGGAGTTACCTGCAGATTTTACAATCAGGTAAAACGGCGCATTGAATGCCATCCGGTCCCATGCTTGTGCCTGAGAATTATAAAACCCAAATCTGTAATCATAAGTTTGATTAACGGATGGCGTACCATTCCATTCCCACTGACCGGAAGTTTCGTTGAATTCCCATCCGCAAACATCACCATAAGAATGATTGGATACCAGAAGTCCCTGGGCAGCACGGGAAGCCATTTCGGCATCATCGTTGTTCCAGTCGTTGGTCCAAAGATTGGCTTTGTAGGCCATACCCCGCAAATTGGCAGTGGCAACTCCTCCGGCAATGAGTGTACCGGCCACATGGGTAGCATGTTCACTCAAAGGAAGGGATCCGTTGTCAGACTGAACAGCCCTGCCTTCAAATTCGTTGTGGGTGAGTAGTGTGGTACCTCCATCCCACTCCCCTATCCTGAATCCTCTCCCGGAAAGATTGAAACGGTTTACCGCAGTGGCAGAAGGATAAGTACGGTTGGTAGAAATGGTAGCCGCTGCTGTTGAGTTGTTATCTGTCTGACGATACAAGGGTTTACCGAAATCGTCAATATCAAACAAAGATACCACCTTGCCGCTGGGCAAATAGTGGTCTGTCAGCAGATTGTTTTGCCTGGCATAGGCATCTACCCTTGCCTTGCGTGCCTGATAGGCCGCAGAATACTCGGATTCAATTCTTTTCAGCTCTTCAACATTGGTAAATTGAAGCACCTGATCCTGCGCAAATCCCCCGAAAAAAACACTCAAAAGGAGAAAAACAGGCAGCGTAAATTTTAGCATGGCCGGATGATTAAATGGTTAAGTTGGATAATTTCAAAAAAAGAAAATGCAATTTTAGTTACTCCAAATTCTCTTTCAAAAAATGAGCCATTTTTAACAGGAAATTTTAATGGAGTAAGGGTTCCGGAAAATTTCCTTTTGGCAACTTTCGGATTAAACGCTTTAGCGTAAATCCGGGTTGGAATTCCTCAAATTAATTTCCTGATAAAAATTTGCTTCAGTCAGAATATCCGGATCGGTCATCCCTCGAGTATATTTTTCAATGGGGTTCAAGGAATATTAAAAATTTGAAATTCAATAATTTGACACATATTAAAAGTAAATTAAATTCCGGTTGAGAATGCTTCGAATCACTGAAGGATTAAATTTTTTCACGGAAATACATGAACTCTTTTTCTTTGCAAAAAATCTAAGCTGCCCCGGCAGGGAAATTTAAGCATGGAAGTTCGCTACAGCACGCACCCCGAAGAATTTGTTCAGTATCCGACTACCAAGATCAGGGAACACTTTCTGATTGAAAACCTCATGAATGAAGGCCGGGTAAAATTTATTTACAGCCATTATGAGCGTCTGGTGGTGGGCGGTGCGGTACCCACGATGCATGACATAGATTTGCATACCTATGAGCCCCTGAAGTCTGGGTATTTTTTGGAAAGAAGAGAGATGGGAGTAGTCAACATCGGTGAAAAAGGGAAGGTTATGGTGGACGGAGTTCCTTATGAACTGAACAACAAAGAAGGTTTATATATTGGAAGAGGCTCTGAATCAGTAACATTTATTTCCCATAACAGCCAAAGGCCAGCCCGTTTTTTTATTTGCTCAAGCCCGGCACACAAGCGATTTCCCTGTAAAAAATTTTCCATAAACGAAGCAGAAGCAATAGAGTCAGGAAGTACAGAAACAGCTGACCGAAAAAAAAACTACCTTTTTCTGCCTGGTAAAGGAGCAGAATCCTGCCAACTGATAATGGGTATGAGCATTTTGAAGCCGGGAAGTGTCTGGAGTACCATGCCGCTGCACCTCCACGAGCGGCGAACCGAAATTTGTTTTTATTTCGATTTGCCTGAAAATCAAAAAATTATGCACCTGATGGGGCAGGCCCATGAAACGCGTCACCTCATTGCAGGAAACGAACAGGCGGTCATCTCTCCGCCTTGGAGCATACAAAGCGGAGCCGGAACCCACCACTACAATGTAATCTGGGCAATGGCCGGAGAAAATCAGGATTATCTTGACAACGATGAGACCGACATCCATTACCTGAAATAGGTTCTTCAGTCTGGTCTTTTCGCTCTTGTCATTTCCCTTTTTCCGGGTGGACCGGGAAGTTTTTCAACCTCAAAACCTACGGATTTCATATTCCGCCTGACATCACCTTTGGCGCAATAGGTCACCAGGATTCCACCGGGCCGCAATGCCTGAAATGCCTGATAAAAAGCATCATGTGTCCAAAGTTCGGGCTGTGAACCTGGAGCAAAAGCATCGTAGTACAGGACATCCAGGTCGCTGAAAGGATTGGCAGCGGGCCAAAGCGATTTAAACCATACAAATTCAAATTCAGGAAGCAGTTTCAATATTGTTCCGGGCTCAGAATAAAGGAGTTGCAGAAATCTGCTTTCTGAAAATTCAGGAAATGCAGCGACCACTTCATTCATGATCTGAGGAGAAACGGGAAAAGCCTCTATGGCAAAATAGCAGATTTTTTTACCGATTGCCCGGCCTGCATCACAGCTGAGCATGGCATTCAGGCCTGTTCCGAGGCCTATCTCCCCTATCCGAATTTCGTCCGATTGCGAGGCAATGTATTGCAGACCATGTTGAATAAACACATGCAGCGATTCGGTTTTGGCCCCATGCCGGCTGTGGTAGGTTTCCTGAAACCGCTCAGAAAAAAGTGTTAAGGAGCCGTCTGCTGTTTTTTGAGTGGAAAGCATTTATACTTTTGTAAACCTCAAATTTAACTGAAGGGCTGAAACCTTTATTACCGCCATTGAGAAATTACTTTCTTTCCGGATTGCTGTGCTGTTTGCTACTGAAGGTCAGCAACTGCGTTGCAAAACATAAAATAAAGGAAAAGAGCTTTGATTTGGTGATTTGGACTGCATCACCGGCGGGGATCTCAGCTGCCATCAGTGCTTCAGCTTCAGGATTACAGGTTGCCTTGGTTGACAGAAACGACCATCCCGGAAGCCGGATTCCTTCGGTGGCGGCACAGGCAGATTCTCCGGACCAATTTTTTAGTTCCGGAATCTTCCTTAGGTTCAGACTGGCGGTCATGGCTTATTATGAAAAAAAGTATGGGTCAGGATCGGCCCAGAAAAAAGCCTGTACCGGTGGATTCCGTTTCGAACCCCATGTGGCAGAAAAAATCCTCCGTAAAATGCTGGACGAACAGGACAACATACACATTTTCAGTCCGTATGAGTTGGATGCCGATGAGAAAAATGTGGAATGGAAAAACGGTTTGCCTCAGGCCGTAATCATCCGAAAAACCGGAAATCCTGAGCGGCAAATCCGGTTGAAAGGAAAGATATTTTTAGATGCCGGTGAGGAAGGCGACCTTGCAGCGGCCTTTGGATGCCGGTTTAGAAACCACAAAGAAGGAGCCGCAGAATTTGGTGAGGAAATGCCGGATAAATATGGCACCATCCCGGAGTCAGGGGCAGGCATCAACGCAATTGCTGCTGAACATCCATGGCTTTCAACAGGCCTTCACTTCCAACTTTGCCTGACAAAAAACGAAGATTTCAGAAAATCTTTCCGAATGCCGGAAGGATATAACCGCAATGCCTACCTACGGTTGGCAGAAGAAATCCGCTCCGGCCGGATTCTGCATTTCATTTCAGCAGACAACAGTCCGGGAAGCCTCCTGCATTCAATTTACCTGCCCAACGAAAAACGGGAAGTCCGGCCGGGGCATTGGCTTATGACTGCACGCGGTCTTCCGGACACCCTACCGGATTATGCCCTTCAAAACCTTAAATGGCGTGATAGTTTGGCTGAAAAACTGAAATTGCACTATCTGGGGCTTTTATTTTTTGCACAGAACGATCCGGCTGTTCCCGAAAATTTCAGAAAAGAAGCCGCAGAATACGGCCTTGCAAAAGATGAATACCGAAAAAACCATGGATTTCCCTGGTACCTGAGATCGGTTCAGGGCAGGCGAACAGAGGGAAAATACCTGTTTACCGCACATGATGGCCTTCCGGAAAAGTCACAAAAAAGAACCCCTGTTCACAGGCAATCGGTATTCGCAAGCCGATATTTTCTGAAAAGAGCCGATTCGGCGGGTATTCTGAGCCATCACATCACGCTTCCCTTTGGCATAATGGTTCCGCAGGAGCGTGACAATTTGATTTGCGCTGTTCCGGTTTCGGCTTCGTGGAGGGGAAACTGCATCCTGAGAAACGAGTTCTCTTCGCTGATGGGGCTTGGCGAGGCAGCAGGAACGGCTGCGGCTATTGCGATAAGGACCGGAAAAACCGTCCATTCCCTGAACGTGGAATTCTTGCAAAACCAATTGATAAAGAACGGGATACAACTGACTTATATCCCGGATATTCCGGTAGGCCATCCGGATTTTGACCTGTTTCAGAAAGCAGGTTTGCTGGGCTGGATTCCGAATAATGAAGCCCGACCGGATGCACCTGTAAGCCAGGAAGAGTTAATTTTTCTTTCGGGAAAAACGGGATTTTCGCTTAAGGAATTATCGGAAGCCGGTAAGGGAATCAGCCGAAAAAACATGTTTGGCTTTCTTTTGGCCAAGTGGAATTCGGCAGACATTTCCAAAAAACCCTGATTACACCGGCAACGCATGGGTCACCATTGGTTGGGGAAAATCATCCGGTACTTTTTGATTGTTCTCATTCAGAAATCGCAGGCTCATGCCATCGGGTTTTTGAAAATGCATAGCAGGCAAATGAGCGATTTCGGGCAACCATTTGCGAATGTAAGCCCCCTCAGGATCGTATTGTCCGGCCTGCTTCCAGGTGTTGAAGTACCGGTTTTCCCTTGGGTCACTGCCCACTCCGGCCACATAGGTCCAGTTGCACCAGTTGCTGCTGCAGTCGTAGTCAATCAGCTGGCTTTCAAAATATTGCGCACCCCATCTCCAGTCGATTTTAAGATCTTTGGCCAAAAAAGAAGCCACATTCTGCCTGCCCCGGTTGCTCATAAAACCGGTTTCGTTCATTTCCTTGATATTGGCGTCCACAAATGGATTACCTGTTTTCCCGCTTGCCCATCGCAAGAAGGTTTCTTTGTCTTTACTCCACACCATTTTTTCTTCCTTCAGGCCACTCAGCTGAAAAATCCTTGCCCCGGATTTTTTTGCCATATACTTGAAATAATCACGCCAGAGCAGCTCAAATACAACCCAATAGGTTGATTCATTTGCTGTAACTTTTCTCTCAAAGTCCTTTATTTCAAAGTAAATGGTCCGCGGCGAAATACAACCCAAAGAAAGCCAGGGTGAAAATTTTGTGGAATAATCGGAGCCGAGCAGCCCGTTTCGGGTTTCCTTGTATTTTTCCACCAAACGGGTTTCCCACAGATAATACTGAGTCCGTTGCAGCCCTGCTCTTTCGCCACCCCGGTAAGGGCAAGCCGTGTTTTGAAGGGGAATGCCCGCTTCCTCTGCTGCAGCATCAAAATCCAGTTTTAGCGTAGGAATAAATGCCGGTGCAGGAAACGGCTTTCGAATGAAGTTCAGGGGCTCCACTTCCTTGCGAAAACGGGTAAAGACATTCGGAAAGGCGGCCATCGGAAACGGAAGATCCTCAGGGTGAATGAGGGTTTCTGAATTGAATCCGTGAAAGCGGCATTTCAGTTTTTGAAGCCTGGCTTCAACCAAATTTTCCTCTGCAGTCTCCTCAGGAGTCCAATAGAGAGAGGCAAAGACATGCCGGATGTGGTATTTTTCTGCAAGCGCCGGTATGATTTCGGTGGCTTTTCCCCTAAGAATCAACAAATTGGAGCCCAGCAATTGCAGGTCGCTTCTGAGATTGAATACCGACTCAGAAAGAAATTGCAAGCGATTATGGCCAATTCGCTGAAAACCAATGCTGTTTTGCTCAAAAAGCCGGTCTTCAAAAATAAAAACGGGAAGGACTGCGGAAGATTTCTCCACACATTTCCAAAGGGCCTCGTTGTCCGAAAGCCGAAGATCATTGCGGAACCAAAACAGAGATATTTCCATGAATTTTTACCCTGCAATTAAACGGGCGGATAGCTGTCTGTGTTTTGAAAAAATCTCAGAATTTAATGCATTTTTAAAAATTTGTAAGCAATGTTGCGGACAAGCGGATTTATTAACAATTTGATAAAGAATCATATGTGTATGCCTCCAAATTTTTTTTTAAAAAAACTTATATGGGTTTTTCATTAGGGTCGGCAGGGCCCCTTTCTTAATCCAAATCAAGGTATGAATTTTGGCCCCCTTTTCAAATTCTGGGGGAGGAAATATTTTTTCGACTTTGATGCACAATTACAAACAAATCTGGAACAACTGCCTGCAAATACTTAGAAACCAAGTAGATGACAAGGCTTTCAAGACCTGGTTTGAACCCATTGTACCCATTTCCCTGCAAGGCAGCAACCTTACAATAGAGGTTCCAAGCCAGTATTTTTACGAGTGGCTGGAAGAAAACTATGTATCCGAGTTGCAGCAAGCCCTTACCAGCATCATTGGCGAGAACGCTAGTCTCGATTATTCCATCGTGGTGGACCGGGGAGACCGAAATAACAGGCCCTTGCATGTCACCCTTCCCAATAAAACTTCAGGACAGGCACGCATTGCAGAACCTGTGGAAAACGGGGCATTTGTTTCCTATTCCGGAGCCGTGACCAAAGCAAGGTCCGAAATTTTGGAAACCGGCAAATCGGCTTTCCATGCCAGGCTGGAAAAAGACCGGCTTTTCGATGAATCCAATCTGATTCCCTCCTACAGTTTTGAAAATTTTGTGGAAGGCGACTGTAATCGCCTGGCCAGATCGGCCGGGCTGGCAGTTGCCAGCAAACCCGGCATAACTTCCTTCAATCCTTTGATGTTATACGGGGGGGTCGGACTGGGGAAAACTCACCTGATGCATGCCATCGGGAACAAAATCAGGGAGATGGACCCCGGAAGGAAGATGATTTACATCTCATCCGAGAAATTTACCCATCAGTTTATTGAGTCACTGGGAAAAAACGCCGCCTCGGATTTCACGGAGCATTACATGCAAATGGATGTGCTCATTGTAGACGACATTCAGTTTTTGGCCGGAAAGGAAAAAACTCAGGAGATTTTTTTCCACATCTTCAATCACCTTCAGCAGGCCGGAAAGCAGATTATCCTAAGCTCCGATTGCCCGCCTAAAGATTTGAAAGGGATGCACGAACGCCTGATTTCCCGTTTCAAATGGGGTTTAACTGCCGACCTTCAACAGCCTGACTATGAGACCCGTATGGCCATCATTCAAAAAAAGATGCAAAACGATGGTCTGCATCTTCCACTGGATGTGGTAGACTATCTGGCCCAGCACATCGACACCAATATCCGAGAATTGGAGGGTGCCATGATTTCGCTGATTGCCCAAAGTTCGCTCAACAAAAGAGAGTTCAATCTGGAACAGGCCAAGAAAATTCTGAACAACATTGTAGAGCAATTCGACCGCGTTCTGGACATAGAAAAGATTCAAAAATCAGTTAGCCGCTTCTTTTCTGTATCGGTAGATGACCTGAAAGACAAAACAAGAAAAAAGGAGGTGGCAGTAGCGCGTCAGGTGGGCATGTATTT
>CANHCT010000026.1 GCA_947459175.1 Hymenobacteraceae bacterium | reverse complement strand
GGCATTGGTGGCGGCTCCTTTTCTAAGGTTGTCGGCTACTATCCACAGATTTAAGCCATTTTGCACCGATTCGTCGCGGCGTATGCGCACCTACCTGTCCGGAGTTTTCGCTGGCGGCACTCCGGACTATAAATAAGTTGGAGGGACTCTGTCCATGTTGTTTCGCTAACATTGTTTTCACAGACGCTCTGATAAAATCAATTCCCTCCAAACCCGGAAAGGTGCTTAATTGAAAGAAGAGAGGTTGGTTTTTCGGGATGGCCTTAAAATCCGGAACCATAGAGTCCCTAATTACGAATAAATGTCTTTTGTCTTAGTGCGCAAGACGAATGTCAGTTGGGGTCTGTTCGCCTTTTGCGGGGGATTGCAAATCCTACGATTTTCAATACAGCATTATAGGTCCCGTACAGCAGGAATAGGTATTCTAATTATCGTTTAGCAAATATTGGATGAACCAATTGGGAACGTGCCCGGTATCCACAATAACCACATCTACGCCTTCGGTAATCTCAGCAAACAGGTTTGCAGCAATGCCCGAATTATCAAAAAGATATGCCCGGTTCGATTGCTTCACTGCATCTTTGAGCAATTGAAGGCTTTTGAAGTACCTGTCACGGACTACTTCTGGCGCAACCGGATGGCCCCGCTGAGCAACCCGGACCCCAACCCGGTTGATATTGATTTCCGCATCTTCTGTTGCAATAAAATACAGGTACACCCGATATCCCATTTTGCGTGCTTGAGCCATTAATCCAACTTTGCTTTCATGACTCATCACCGTTTCAAATGTGAACGAAGCGCCCGCCTGAAGCAACTGCTGCCGGATAAAATCGGCAATACCCGCTGCAAGGTATGAGTCGGGACTTGTGTTCAAACTGAGAATGTTATGCTCTACTTTCAGCTTTTGAGGTAAATCTTCTTCCTGTCGTTTTCGGGCTGAAAAGTTGGTGACGCTAAAAAATTCTCTGACTTGTTCTTCTGTTACCTGGAGCTGAAATGTATTAAAATCCAGGGAATTGGTTAGGTGTAGTGCCTGTTCAATATCATCGGCATTTACATATACACCAAAAGGAATTTCGGCGTTCAGGTTCCGGATGATGGTCGTTTTTCCCGAACCATTTGGTCCTGCAAAGACCCGCATTCGTTTTACAGCCATTTTCCGAAACTCTGTTACCTGAGTTTAAATCTTTTTTGAAGGTGGAATGGCTTTCTGGGGATTTCCCTGATAAATTCTTTTCTTCCTTCAGGATGAAGCACAAAAAGCTTCCCGTTTTCCTCAATCATTACCGGAACATTGGTTTTTACGGCCTGCTCGTTGGCCCGGTAAGTGGCAAGAAGTGCAGCTCCGGCAATAGCTCCCACCGTGGCACCCTCTTCCTTATTTTTTGAAAGCAGCGCCGCCAGGGAAGCACCGATCAAGCCACCGGCTACCAACGATTCCACAATCTGTTCATCTGTTTTCATGGAGTAAAGATAAGGCTAATTATGGTAATTCCTGCTTCGTTTGCCATTTTAAATCCCGGGTAAGTGGTGGGGAATTTTGACAACTTGTAAATATAGTTTTGGTGTTGGTGGTTTGCAAACGCTGGTTTGGTAAAAAACAATGCTGAACTGGCAGCCCGTATCGCCTGTTTTTTGTAAATAGGGAATTTTAGAAAATTGATTTACAGGATTTTATCCTTCAGATATTCTGCAATCTGAATGGCATTGGTGGCCGCTCCTTTCCTAAGGTTGTCGGCTACAATCCACAGATTCAGGCCATTTTGCACCGATTCGTCACGGCGGATGCGCCCCACAAAAACCTCATTCCTTCCGCGGCTGAACAGAGGCATAGGATAAACATTTTCCTTCGGATTGTCCTGCACCACAATGCCCGGAAAACCGGCCAGTAAAGACCGGACTTCATCCAAATCAAAATCTGCTTCGGTTTCAATATTTACCGATTCTGAATGCCCCCCTAAAACCGGAATCCGCACCGTGGTGGAGGTCACCCGAATGCCTGGATCTGCCAGAATTTTTTGGGTTTCATTGATAATCTTCATTTCCTCTTTTGTGTATCCGTTCTCCAGAAATACATCGATATGGGGCAGCACATTCAGGTCGATGGGATGGGGATAGGCCTTCGGACCGTCGGTGATTCCTGCCCTTTCGTCCATGAGCTGGCCGACCGCTTTTACTCCCGTTCCGGTTACAGATTGGTAGGTAGAAACAACTACCCGTTTTACCTTATAGCGGTCGTGCAAGGGCTTCAGCACCATCACCAGCTGAATGGTGGAGCAATTGGGATTGGCAATGATCATGTCTTTCGAGGTCAGTTCATGGCCGTTGATTTCAGGCACAATCAACTTCTTGTCCGGGTCCATGCGCCAGGCAGAAGAATTGTCTATAACGCGGATGCCTGCTTCCGCAAATTTGGGTGCCCACCCCAAAGAGACGGAACCTCCGGCAGAAAAAACGGCAAAGTCGGGACGGGCATCGATGGCTGCCTGCATCCCCATGACGGATATTTTTTTTCCGCGGTAATCAATTTCTTTTCCAAGCGATTTTTCTGATGCAACAGCCAGAATATCAGCATCTTTAAACCCGGATTCCGACAGTACTTTCAGCATTTCGGTGCCCACAAGGCCCGTAGCTCCGACCACTGCAATTTTCATACTTCCTTTTTTGGGGCAAATATGCAGCCCGAAATTTCCGGTTGAATACATTTATCGGAAAAATTCGTGTCCAACTTTCGATTTTTCATGCCGAACAATCCCATACTTGTATTAGGTGCCGGAAGGAGCGCCGGTGCTCTGCTGGACTATCTCAACCGGCTGGCAGAAGAACAACATTTCAGATTTACCCTGGCCGATACCAACCCTGATGTTTTGGCCGGCAGGAAGGATAACCTACCCTATGCCGACATATACCCAATTGACAACCCGGATGATGAATTTCCATTTCCGGTTGAGGGTCATCGCATTACCATCAGCCTGCTCCCTCCTCCCCTGCATCCCAAAGTTGCAAAAGCATGCCTCAAATACGGTTCGCATCTGCTTACCGCCTCCTACGAATCGCCTCAAATGCGGGAGATGGCAGATGAAATTAAAGCAAAGGGTTTGATTTTCATGAACGAATGCGGCCTGGATCCGGGTATCGACCATATGTCGGCCATGGAAATTATGGATGAAATCAAGGCAAAAGGAGGAACTATTACCGGTTTTCAATCGTATTGCGGGGGTCTGGTGGCGGATGAAGACGATGACAATCCTTTCCGCTACAAGATTTCTTGGAACCCCATGAATGTGGTGCTGGCCGGGAAAGGAACCTCCCGCTATCTGGAAAACGGCCGGCAGGTTCTGATGCCCTACCACCGCTTGTTTGCCGAAACGGGAGAAATAGAAATACCCGGCTGGGGAAGCTTTGAGACCTACCCCAACCGAGATTCGGTTCCCTACCGCGAGATTTACGGCTTGGAGGGAATTCAAAATCTCAAAAGAGGAACTTTGAGGAAAAGAGGATTTTCAGCCCGCTGGAATGCATTGGTTCAGCTGGGAATGACCGATGACCAATCGCAAATCAGTTTCCCTGATAAGGCCACTTATTTTGATTATTTCAAAACTTTTCTGCCCGGCTTCCGGGATATTCACCACCCCTTCTTTGATAAGCATTTGCCTGACCTGCAGATGCGAAAAGACATCATGGAATTGGGGTTTTCGCCCCAAATTGAAAAACAATTAAAGAGGAAAAACGGCACTCCTGCCGATTTTTTACTGGATTTAATCGTAGAACAATGGACACTGAAACCGGGAGACAAAGACCTGGTGGTGATGGTTCATATCTTTCAATACCAATCAGAAGGCATTGATTATGAGACAGTTTCTTTTTTTAGTTTGAAAGGTGAAAATGAAAATCAAACGGCAATGGCCAAAACAGTAGGCCTGCCTTTGGGAATTTTGGCAAAATGTATTCTTAATAATCAAATCAAAGAATTGGGATTACTTTTGCCCTTGAAAAGAGATATTTATATTCCCGTTCTGAAAGAACTTTCTACTTTTGGCGTGGAATTCAAGACATTTTCCGGCACAACAAAACAAAGCAAACAGCAAACTGAATTCAAATGAGTTTGGTTAACATTATTTCGCTGGCCTCTACCATCCTGCTGGCGATTTTTTTTATCAGAAGATTCAGGACAACGCTGAATTCCCGCGATAGCATGGTGATGATTATCTGCTTTCTTGTCGCTGTGATACCGGTGATTCCCGCACAGGTAATCAAATACACTGCATCGGAATTTCATTTCAATGAACACCTGCCCTCTCTTTTCGGAAAAATCGGGTATGGCATTTTTCTTGGGTTTTTGTTTGAAATTCACAAGTACATCGTGATTGTGGCCTATGCCTTCAGGCAGAGAGAATTCGATGAACCTCTGTCGGGCATTATTATCACCATTTTAATTGGACTGGGATTTACCTTGGGAGAAAATGCCTGGTATATGTTAAGCGGAAACGAAGACTATTCCGGAACCTGGAGGGTATTGTTTTCCATTCCTGTTTCTATTGTTTGTGCAGTGGTAATGGGATTCTACACCGGCATGAGCAAATATGGCCTGGATACTGACGACCTGGGTTCCTTCGGACTGAGAATGAGGGGCTTGGGCATGGCCATTCTCTTTCATTCATTTTACAATTTTTTCCTTTTTATGGAAGATTACAAATCATTGGTTCCACTGATTGTAGCGGGATGCATATTTATGGCAGTTACCCTAGGCCTCAATATTCTAAGGGCAAGAAGGCTGCACACCCGCCTGATTTACAGCCGGAAAAGACGAGAAAAGAACTGGGGCTCCAACTGATTCAACCGGCTTGTTATTACTTTTAATTAAAAATTAAGGTCCTGCTCATTCAGCAGCATTTCCTCTAATTATTTCTTTTTCAAGGCAGGACCGGAAAAAAAATATGCGCTGCCGGGCTTTCTTTCCAAACAATATTTTGTTTCAGGGCTTTCTGTAATAGATTTGCCATTCCAAATTTTTTAAAAAAAGACAATCTTCTGTTTGACTGATTCTTATGTCAATTGCACAACTCACCTACGAAGGAAAAACGATAGAACTACCAGTTATTACCGGAACCGAAAACGAAAAAGCCATTGACATCTCCAACCTCAGGGATGCCACAGGGCTGATTACCCTCGACCTCGGTTATAAAAATACCGGTGCTACCAAAAGTGCGGTGACCTTTCTTGACGGTGAACTCGGAATCCTTCGCTACCGCGGGTATCCTATAGAACAACTTGCAGAAAAATCTGATTTTCTTGAGGTTGCCTACCTGCTTATCTACGGCGAACTGCCTACCAAAGCGCAGTACGATGATTTTACCCACCAGATAAAAATGCATACTCTGGTGAATGAAGACATCAAAAAAATATTGGATGGGTTTCCTGCAAGTGCACATCCGATGGGGATTTTGTCTTCTTTGGTTTGTACCCTGACGGCTTTTTACCCTGAATCGGTTGCCAATCCGACCCCCGACAATACCAACCTTAACATTTTCAGGCTGTTGGCCAAGATGCCGACCTTCGTAGGCTGGGCATATAAAAAATCGATGGGTCACCCTGTGAATTATCCCAAAAACAGCTACGATTATTGTCAAAATTTCCTTCACATGATGTTTGCGCTTCCTGTGGAAGATTTTAACCCGGATCCGATTGTGGTAGATGCCCTGAACAAACTCCTGATTCTGCATGCCGACCATGAGCAAAATTGCTCTGCCAGTACAGTGCGGATGGTGGGGTCATCAAGGGCCAGTATTTTCTCCTCCATCTCGGCAGGCATCAATGCCCTTTGGGGCCCGCTGCACGGCGGTGCCAATCAGGAAGTGATTGAAATGCTTGATGAAATCAGGGAAATGGGAATCCGTCCTTTGGATTATCTGGAGAAGGTTAAAAGAAAAGAAGTACGCCTGATGGGCTTTGGCCACAGGGTGTACAAGAACTTTGACCCCAGAGCCAAAATCATCAAAAAAGCCTGTGATCAGGTGTTGTCCAAGCTCGGCGTGAAGGATCCGATTCTGGACATTGCCAAAGAACTGGAAGAAGCCGCCCTGACGGACGATTACTTTGTATCAAGAAAATTATATCCCAATGTGGATTTTTACAGCGGCATCATTTACAGGGCATTGGGTATCCCAACGGATATGTTTACTGTGATGTTTGCGCTCGGTCGTTTGCCCGGCTGGATAGCCCAATGGAAGGAGCTGAATGCTTCCAAAGAACCCATCGGGCGGCCCAGACAAGTGTATACCGGCGCCACAAACCGCGAATATGTTCCCATCGGACAGAGATAATACCGGAGTTTTTGCAGCCGGTTTATCCTGATTCCTTTTCCTTTGTCTGTATGAATGCTTCCCAAACCAATTTTTCAAAATCCGGCTGTAATTCCGGATATCGGGAAGGGGCAGCGAGGCGGTCCGGATTTCTTTTCACTCAAAACTGAGTTCTGCCGGTGGAGGCCATTCGGGTTTCGGTCATCATCGTCAATTACAATGTAGAGCATTTTCTTGAGCTCTGTCTGGATTCCCTTTTCAAAAGTCTGGATGGCATTTCTTCAGAGGTTTTTGTGGTTGACAATCATTCCTCTGATGGTTCGGTGGCCATGGTGAAAAACAAATTTCCGAAGGTTCATCTCATTGAAAATCAAGAAAATGCCGGCTTCTCCAAAGCCAATAATCAGGGACTGAAGCAAGCCCTTGGCGAATTTGTGCTGCTCCTCAATCCCGATACCATTCTTCCGGCCAATGCCATCCGGCGTTGTCTGGATTTTATGGAAAAGCATCCCCTCGCCGGAAGTTTGGGTGCCCGCATGCTAGACGGAAGCGGAACCTTCCTGCCCGAAAGCAAAAGAGGACTTCCGACTCCCTGGGTTTCGTTTTGCAAGGCTTTCGGTCTGAGTTTTTTATTTCCCGGTTCGGCGAAATTTGGCAAATATCATCTCAGTTATATTCCTGAAAATCAGACAGCTGAGGTGGATATTCTCAGCGGAGCATTTATGTTTATCCGCTCGGAGGCCCTGCGCCTTTCCGGGCTGCTGGACGAATCTTTCTTCATGTACGGTGAAGATGTGGACCTGAGTTACCGCATTCAGAAATCGGGATATAAAAATTACTATTGCCCGGAGGTCAGCATCATCCATTTCAAAGGAGAAAGCACCAAAAGAGGCAGCATTTCATTTGTAAAGCATTTTTACAAGGCCATGCTGCTTTTTTCAAGAAAGCACTTCAGCCGCGATGCTTTGTTTTCTTTTTTCATTTACCTCGGCATAGCGCTTCGGGCCTTCATTGCCCTGAGCAGTCGTTTTGTAAAATGGGCCGGCCCGGTTGCAGCAGAATTTGGTCTGGCTTACTTCGGTATGGTACTGATCAAGCAATGGTGGGAACTGAATTTCAAGGGCTTACCGGGCATGTACCCCGAAGTTTTTATTCGTCTGCTCATCCCCGGATACCTGCTTATCTGGATTGGTGCCACCCGCATGGTGAGCCGGTATTCTGATCGATACGGCCACCGGTCCATCATCACAGGCATTGCATTGGGAACATTGCTTATCAGCGGTATGACCAATTTTTTTGATGATTACCGTTTTTCCAAGGGTCTCATCCTCATTGGTGCCATTTGGACTTATGTGGTAGTGACCGGCCGTTTTGTTTTGGCCGGATGGTTGGGCCTGAGGAAAGAAAAGCTGAATACCAACCAGGCTTCCCGCTGGATGGTGGCCGGAAATGCTTCAGAATTCCAAAGGGTAAAAGCTTTGTTTTCTCCCGCATATCAGAACAATCCGGTTGTGGGATGGGCCGGCACAGGAGCTGAAAATGAGGAAGGCCGCCTGGGAAGCCTTGCCGAAATTCCCCGGTTGTCACGGCAACTGGGTATAGACCAACTTCTTTTTAGCATGAAAATCATGAGCGGCGAAGAGGTACTCGGCGCCATTCAGGATTTGAAAGATTCCGGCATTCAGTTTTCGTTTTTGGGTGAGAATTCTTCCTTTATCGTGTGCAGTTCTGACAAGCACAAAAGAGGACTCATTTTTCAGACTGATACCATTCCGGAATTGTGCAGGCCCTACAATCTGAGGCTCAAGCGCCTGGCAGATGTGTTGCTGTGCCTGATTCTTATTTTGTTGTTTCCTTTGTTGTTCTGGAAATTCAGGTCGCCCGGCCGCTTTTTCAGTGGATTGGCTCAGGTTTTGGCAGGGAATAAATCCTGGTTGGGTCCTTCGGAAAACCGGCTTCGGAATTTTGGGGTGAAGGATGGGATCATCACTATGCGGGACATTGCCGGGCCTGAAGCAGGGGAAAAAGTGGTCTTGGCTTTGGATGAATTGTACCAAAGAGACTTCCGTTTTGAAATGGAAATCCGAACCCTGCTGCGCCACCTGGACAAGATTTGATATTATTAATCCGGAAGCCTGCCTCTCCCGGTCGGAACCCCATATCCAAAAGGCAACTTCCTGATAACCAAAATTTTCAGACTAATTTTCTTACAGTCTTCCCACAATGATTTCATCCACCAACAAAGGGTCGAGAAGTGTGGTGGTATCGCCCAGGGATTGGATTTTGAAAACTTTTCGTGAAATGAGTTCGGTTTTTGAAACTTAATTTGAATAATAATGGGAATAAAAATTCTGATTTTCACCAAAGTTCCTTCTTCAGCGAACCTTGAAAAGATTAGGAGAAAAGGTAGCATGAGAATAAAATTTTGGTCGCAAAAAAGTATTGGCAATTCTGAGCGTTAATTTGGTTTAAAAATATTACGAATGGCGCTCCGGTATGCTAAACCCTGAAAGACAGGTTTTGCATGGAAGCCTATTCAAGCAGGAGAAAAAATAACCTTCAGTTTCAAGGGTGTGAAAGGGTTGTTAGTCAATCTCAAGCAGGTATTCCATCAAGTGATTTTAAATATGCCTCGTCCTCTAAAAGTAATTTGGCCTCCTCAATACTAGCCTTTATACCAGCTATGGCTTTGTCGCAATCTTCGAAAGTATGATCTGTCATGAGTTGGAGCCGGTAACGGGCTCCGTTTATAGGCACCCCGGGAAATTCTGTAAGGTTGGCCATTACATTATGTTTTGGCAAAAGGGATGAAGAAACTCTGCCAAGAGCCTCTGAGCCAACAATCAATGGAACAATAGGCGAATTATCTCCAATAACTGTCAAGCCAGCTTCGGTTGCTTTTTTCCTGAAATAGAGAATGTTATCCATCAGTTTTTGCCTTCGTTGACGGCCCTCCTCACTTCTGATGATGTCCGGACCTAAAGCTGGAAGTTTATAAAGGGCTGTTAGAAAAGTTGGGGAGGTAATCAATCCGCATATTCACCCAAAAGCGTTTGTGTAAATTTTGTGCTTATCTTTGTGAATAAGGAGCAGCTTTTATTTCCAATTTGAAGTCTTTTTACACGAAATGCAAACCATAAACTGGCAAGATTTTATTCATTCAGACCCTGACATTCTCTTAGGAAAGCCTTTAGTAAAAGGAACCAGAATTTCCGTAGAGCTTATTCTGGAGTTATTTTCCAATGGTTGGGACCAAAATTCAATCCTGGAGAGCTATCCTACATTGTCAGAAACCAGCCTGAGGGCAGTTTTTGTATATTTGAATGAATGCCTCAAAGAGGAGTTGTTTTTTCCCCTAAATAAAAAAGCATCTTGATTTTTCTGGCCAATGAAAATTTTCCATACCCAAGCATTCGGCTGCTTAGACAAAATGGCTTTGAAGTTTTAAGTATCGGTGAAAATTTTGGAGGAATACCTGATAAACAGGTTCTTCAAAAAGCAGTTCTGGAGAAGTGAATCATTTTAACTTTCGATAAAGATTACGGAGAACTTATCTTCCGTTACAAAATGGAGCCTCCTCCTGCTGTTGTTTATTTCAGAAACAAGGGTTCGCATCCAAGCCATTCCGGACAAATTCTGTTGGAAATTATTCAATCCAAGGTCTTTGATCTTGGGGGATATTTTACAGTTATAGATGAAAATGGAGTCCGGCAACGAAAACTCTAAAATTTTCTAATCCGCAAAAAGAGCTTTTACTCCTCCAATTCCGTACCCTGCAGTTGCCAATCCTGATTCCCCAAATAAGAAAAACAACCCCTCCCATGATTTCTTTACTTTAAAACCGAATCCCTACAACCTCCCCTCAATAATTTCATCTACCACCAGCGGATCCAGAAGCGTGGTGGTGTCGCCCTAAATTCCGCTTTTTAAATGATTAATTATTCGCTCGATATCTTCTTGATTTCGAGGCAAATGAACAGTGGCTATTTCCCAAATGATTTCATAGTCTATCCCAAAATATTCATGGGCAATCCGATTTCTTAGCCCATACATTTCATCCCATGGAATTCCAGAATAGTTTAGTCTTATATCCGGAGGAATATTTTTGGCCGCTTCGCCAATTACCTGAAAGTTTCGGATTACCGCATCCACAGTTTTATAGTCCCACTTGAATTGCTGAAAGTCTAAACCCAAGGTGTATTCACCTACTCTTTTCATTGCCACCAACATATCTTCCAGATAAAGGAGTGGATCTCTTTCCGATGGTTTCAAATGTATTTCACTTGTTTGAGGATGGAGGCTTTAATTTGGTCTTTCAAGGCTCCCGGCGTAACAAGGTCTACTTTTAAACCAAGGTTTTTAGCCAGATGATTTTCCAAAGTAAAAAACTTCCAACCTGGATTTTCGGAGAATTCTACAAGCAAATCCAAATCACTTTCTTCATTCTGGTTTTCTTTGGCAAAGGAACCAAAATAACCAATCCTACTTACAGCATATTTTTTTACCAAATCAGGCTTCAACTCCCTAAGTTTGTTCTCTATTTCTAAGCTGGAATACATGAATACAAATTTGAGAATGATCTGGGAAAATTCCTAAATAGCAAGCTTTCATATTTTCTACAATCAGCTTGTGAATAAGTCATAAGGCTAAATTAAAGTAAAATAACTTTCCAGCATCCTTGCTCGTTAATCTAAAACCCTACAACCTCCCCTCAATAATTTCATCTACCACCAGCGGATCCAGAAGTGTGGTGGTGTCGCCTAAAGATTGGATTTCGCCTTCGGCTACCTTTCTCAAAATCCGGCGCATGATTTTACCACTTCGGGTTTTGGGTAAGCCGCTCACAAACTGAATCTTATCCGGCTTGGCTATCCTGCCGATATATTCTGCCACTGTTTCAATAATTTCCTCCCGCATTGGCCCTCCGGCCAGGGTCTTGTCGGCCAGAATGACATAGGCATAAATTCCCTGCCCTTTGATTTCGTGCGGATACCCGACCACGGCACTTTCAACGACTTTTTTGTTTTGATTGATGGCATTTTCAATTTCAGCCGTGCCAAATCGGTGGCCGCTCACATTGATGACATCGTCCACCCGCCCAATGATGCGGTATAGACCGTTTTCGTCTCTTCTGGCACCGTCGCCAGTGAAATACAGGCCCTTATAAGTGGCAAAATAGTTGATCCGGCAGCGTTCATGATCGCCCCAGGTGGTCCGAAGGATGGAGGGCCAGGGAAAGCGAATGCACAAATGCCCTTCTACATTGTTGCCTTCCAGTTCCTTGCCATCAGAGTCCACCAAAATGGGCTGAATGCCGGGCAGCGGCAGTCCCGCATGCGCAGGCTTGGATTCTGTGATGCCGGCCAATGCCGAAATCAAAATACCTCCCGTTTCGGTTTGCCACCAGGTGTCTACTATCGGGCATTTTCCTTTGCCCACATGGGTATGGTACCAGTGCCAGGCTTCTTCATTGATGGGCTCCCCTACCGAGCCCAAAACCCTGAGGCTATGGAGATTATAGGGAAGGACATGGTCCAGGCCGGAGGCCATGAGGGAACGGATGGCCGTGGGTGCCGTATAAAAAATATTGACCCGATGCTTGTCGATCACCTGCCAAAAACGGCCGGGGTCGGGGAAGGTAGGAATACCCTCAAACATCAGGGAGGCAGCCCCGTTCAGCAGGGGTCCGTACAAGATGTAGCTGTGGCCTGTCACCCAGCCCACATCTGCCGTACACCAGTACACCTCATTTTCGCGGTACTGGAATACATTGGCAAAGGTGTAGCCTGCATACACCATGTAGCCGCCACAGGTATGCACTACGCCTTTGGGCTTGCCGGTGCTGCCGCTGGTGTAGAGGATAAAGAGGGGGTCCTCGCTGTCCATTTCGGCCGGTTCGCACACATCGTCTGCTTCCTCACGGGCTTCGTGATACCAGATATCCCGGCCGGCTTTCATGTCTACAGGCCAGTTCAGTCTGTTCACTACCAGCACTTTATGTACAGAAGGGCAGGTCAGAAGTGCTTCATCTACCACAGATTTTACGGGAATTTGTTTGGCGCCCCTGTGGAGTCCGTCGGAGGTGATGACAAAAGCACAACCGGCATCCTGAATACGGTCGGCCACTGCATTGACGCTGAATCCTGCAAAAACAACCGAATGGATGGCGCCTATCCGGGCACAGGCGAGCACTGCAAAGGCCAGTTCGGGTATCATGGGCATGTAGATGCAAATGCGGTCGCCCTTCTGCACCCCCATATTTTTCAGCACATTGGCCATGCGGCAAACATGTGCGTGAAGCTCCAGGTAAGTAAAGCGCCGAAAGGGCTCACCCGGGTCGTTGGGTTCCCAGATGAGTGCCGTTTGATTGCCTTTTTGGCTGAGATGCCGGTCCAGACAGTTTTCGGTGATGTTTACTTTCCCATCCAAAAACCATTGCACCCGGGGTTCATCAAAATTCCATTCCAGGGTTTTGGTCCAGGGCCGGCGCCATAGGTATTGACGGGCTATTTCTTCCCAAAATTCTTCGGGCTGTTGTATGCTTTTCCGGCAGGCTCCGTCGTATGCTGCTTTTGTTTCGATGGTGAAATTCATCATTTACAGACTATGAAGGTATTGAGGATATTTTTGAATTTTGGCTTCTGTTATCTTTTTCCAAAAACGGCTGAGCCCATCCGCACCATGGTGGAGCCTTCCTCGGCTGCCCAAAGGTAATCGCCGCTCATGCCCATGGAGAGGATCTGCATTTCGCTTTTTCCTTTTTCATCATATGCCTTCAGGCCTTCAAAGAGCTTTTTGAGCTTGCGAAATTCGGCCCTTACTTGAGCCTCATTTTCGGTGAAAGTGGCCATGCCCATCAGTCCTTTGATGTGTACATGCGGATATTTTTTTAATCCCTGATTGTGATAAAAGTTTTGCAATTCAGCTACTTCCCAGCCAAATTTTGTTTCTTCATCTGCGATATAAATCTGAAAAAGGCATGGAATAACCCTGCCGCAGCGGGCCGCCTGCCGGTCGATTTCGGCCAGCAATTTTTCCGAATCTACCGATTGAATGAGGGCAATGAAGGGCGCAATATATTTCACCTTATTGGTTTGGAGGTGGCCGATCAAATGCCATTCGATGTCGGGTGGAAGGGCTTCGTGTTTCGGGATAAGTTCCTGCACCCGGTTTTCACCGAATTTCCTGTGGCCGGCCTGCCAGGCCTCGAGAATCAAGTCCGGACCAAAAGTTTTACTCACGACAAGGAGCTCAGTACCAAATGGTTTTAGCTGATTTTCAATGCTTTCTATATTTTTCCTTACCTCTGCGTGCGGCATATTCAAGAATTCCCTGTTATTTTAGTTTTCAATCAGAATGCAAACAAAATTCATTGTGACCAGCCTTTTATCCAAATCGCTTTTTTTTATCCTGATTTTATTTTCTGCCGCCGATATCAGCCGGGCGCAGATCAGCATCACCACCTATTACGACCCTCCCCAAAACAAACAAAAAAGAGCCGAATACGCCATTGCCGATATCTACGACAGCCTGCTGACGGGGCCTTACACCAGCTATCACCCCAACGGAAAAATTGCCATGACGGGCAACTACGCCAACGGAAAAAAAGACGGCGGCTTCACCGAATATTTCCTTTCGGGGCGAAAAAGACTGGAGGCAACATTTAAAGACGGGAAAAAAGACGGCCCCATGCTGGCCTACGACACCAGCGGACAGCTGCTTCAAAAGTCATTTTTCAAAGAAAACCAACTGAACGACTCCCTGATTGCCTGGTATACGGGCGGTGGCATGAAATCCAAAGCCCTGTTTCAAAGGGACTCCATCGAAGGAACGGCTTTGGAATACTTCAGATCGGGAAAAATAAGAAAAGAACTCAACTACAAGCGGGGCAGACCCAATGGTCCCAGCCGGGAGTATTATCCAAGCGGTGTCCTTTATATCGATGCCTTTTACACAGATGGCTATCTGACAGGCGATTACAAAGTGTATTTCGACAACGGGCAGCTCGATACCGAGTCGCATTTGGAGAAAGGGACCAAAAACGGTGGTTTTTCGAGTTATACCCGCGAAGGCAAAAAGATACTGGAAGGTTTTTATCTGGATGGTGAATACCACGGAGAGTTCAAAACCTACTATCCCGAGGGGCCGGTTAAAAGTTTGGTCATCTGGGAAGAAGGAAAGAAAAACGGACCCGCTGAATATTTTTATCTGAACGGAAAAAGGAAAGAAAAGGTGGTGTTTGACAACGACACGAAGACGGAGTCGGTTTGCTGGTACGAAAACGGAAACAGGGAAGCAGAAAAGAAATTCGGGGCAAAAGAAAAGCCGGCAGGAAACTGGACCCTTTATTATCAGAATGGCAATGTAAAAGAGAAAAAATCATACGATCAGGCCGGAAAGCTAACCGGCACCCGCACGACCTACGACTCGCTGAAGCACAAAATGACCGAAGAAGACTGGTCCCACGGCCTGAAAACAGGAGAATTCAAAACTTTTCATCCAAACGGAAAATTGCATCAACTCTTTCTTTATCAGGGAGGTATCATCAAAGGAGAATACAAGGAATTTCACCCCGGGGGAAAATTGCACATTCTGGGTTCGTACAAAAACAATAAGAAAGAAGGCAAATGGGTATTCACCAATCCGGAGGGTGCACAGTATAAAACAGAGACATGGAGAAACGGCAAATTGCTGGCAACCAAAGAAATCAAGTTCAAAAAAGAGAAAAAGTAGTTTTTTTAATTCATCCTCCTAACTGCCTGTCATGCTGCAAATTATCTGGTTGGGCTTCTTTCTTGCAGGGCTTTTGTTTGCCCTGGTTCAGTTGATTTGGTACCACAATTATCAGATTTTCAGTGAGCTGAGCGAATCTCTTTTTTCGATGGCCAAAACCAGTTTTGAACTGGGACTCGGACTGGCCGGCATAATGTCGCTTTGGCTGGGACTGCTCAAGGTGGCGGAAGAAAGCCGGATGATAGAATGGCTCAGCATCCGCATCTCGCCGTTTCTCAGGGTTTTGTTTCCCGGTGTACCGGCCAATCATCCTGCTTTTGGTTCTATGATGCTCAATTTTTCAGCCAATATGCTGGGCCTCGACAATGCCGCTACTCCGCTGGGACTGAAGGCGATGGAAGAGCTTCAAACCCTGAATAAGGAAAAAGAAACTGCATCCGATGCTCAGATTCTTTTTCTGCTGCTTAATGCATCGGGCCTCACGATTGTGCCGATTTCCATCATGGCCTACCGGGCTGCCAATCAGGCTGCTGCGCCTTCGGATGTGTTTTTGCCCATCCTGTTTGCCACCTTTGCTTCTACCGTTACGGTGCTCATGCTTACCGCTTTCAGGCAAAAATTACCTTTGTGGAAGCCGGTTTTCCTCCTGCCTTTTCTTTTCCTCCTGTCTATGGTAGTGGCCGGAGTTTGGGTATTGGGTCAAATGGGCTCCCAAAAAATGAATACAGCAAGTTCTCTGATCGGAAATGGTTTTCTGGTTTTTTTGGTAGTCGGAATTCTGATTTGGGGGTATGTAAAAAAGGTAGAAATTTTCAATGCCTTCATCGAAGGTGCCAAACAGGGATTTCAGATGAGCCTCAATGTCATTCCATTCTTGGTGGCCATGTTGTGCGCCATTGCCTTTTTCAGGAGTTCGGGGGCTTTGGATTTGGTCCTGAAGTCGGTGGCATACGGGGTTAATCTTTTGGGCTTCAATGCCGATTTTGTTCCGGCCATTCCCACCATGCTGCTGAAGCCATTGAGCGGCGCCGGCAGCCGGGGCATGATGATCGATGCCATGAAAACCTACGGAGCCGATTCATTTGCCGGCCGCCTGGCTTGTATTGTGCAGGGTTCGGCCGATACTACCTTCTACATCATGACCGTGTATTTCGGGGCAGTTCGGGTAAAAAACATCCGCTACGCACTGGGCTACAGTTTGGCCGGTGATCTGGCCGGATTTGTTGCTGCTGTGTTTGTTGCCTATCTCTTTTTTCACGGATGAAAAGCAGGAAGATTTTTTATATGCTGGTTTTGATTTCATGGGCTTTTCAAGTGCAGGGACAGTCCGTACCCAACATTTGGGCCGACCCTGAATGGACCCGGCAAAACCAGGGCGACACGATATTTTACAGAGACGAAAATGAAATCCTGCGATTGAAAATATGGAAAGACAAGCAGGACCGGGATTCGGTTTTCATGGCATTTTCCAAATACGGCGCCCTGCAAATCCGGTTCAGCGGAAAGTCGCGGCTGCCGCTTCAGGGCGAGGCCCGGTTTTATTATCCCACCGGCCGCCTGAAGGAACTGAACCATTGGGTAGAAGACCATCCCGAAAGCAGGTTTGAATTTTACTATGAAAACGGAAACCTCAAAGAATCAGGCAAATATGAGGGAGAACAGAAATCGGGATTTTGCAAATCATACTATCCTTCCGGAAGCATCCGGGAAAAGGGCAGTTTTGATTTAGGTATAAAAAACGGCCGTTGGCAATATTTTCATCCCGACAGCCTGCCGGCTTTTGAGGAAAACTGGGAAGAAGGCGGTCTGATGGAAATTTCGCCCTTCCGAACCCGAAGCGGCAGGATACTGCCCTCCGGCAACCTGAAAAACGGCAATGGTGAAGGCACCCGCTACCACCTCAACGGAAACCGAAAGCAAACCTTCCGCCTGTTGGCCGGCTTGCCCGAAGGCATTTTGATGGAATACGATACCTTGGGCAGGCCACTGAGAATGATGCAGTTCGAAAGCGGAGAACTTTGCCGGCAGATGCTGGAGTTCAATGCCGACAGCTTGGTGGTTTCCAGAACAGAATACCAAAAAGGGCTGCGCAATGGCTCTTTTCAATCCTATTCAGATGCGGGAAAGCTTTTGATGACAGGCTGGTATAAAAATGGGTTGGAGGATTCGCTCTGGCAGGAAACCGATGAAAAAGGAAACCTTCTGGCCCAATATTTCTTTAAAAAAGGAAAACCCGATGGCCCCTGGCTGGAGTACTTTGGCAACCGGAATTTAAAAAAGTCGGCCTGGTTTACGGATGGGCTTCAGGATTCGCTATCCCTTGAATGGAACGAAAAAGGGGTAAAAATCAGCGAGTACCGCTTTTCGGGGGGTGAAAAAAACGGCCCTTCAAAAACCTGGTATGCAAGCGGCATGCTGAAAAATGAAGGCCATTTTCAGCACGATGCCGAGGAAGGAAAATGGACCTTCTGGTTTGAAAACGGAAAAAAGCAAGCGGAAGGACGATACAGGCAGGGCCGGCCCGAAGGAGTTTGGAAAAACTGGTACGGCGATGAAAAACTGGCCTCTGAAGGACAATATATGGCCGGAAAAGAAACCGGAGAATGGGTATTTAATTATCCCAATGGTACCCTGAAAGCCAGAGAGCTTTGGGACAAAGGCCGGCTGATCAGTGTAAAAGAAGCCAGGAGCCCGAAGGGAAAAGTTCTGGATGCAGGCAAGGTTATCAACGGAAACGGCATGCTGAAGACATATGACATCGAAGGATGGAAAGAGGGTGAAGGGAAAATGGAAAACGGCCTTCAGGAGGGCATTTGGACCTATTTTCATCCCGGAGGCATAGTAAAAGCCCGTGGCCTGATGAAAAACGGCAAGCGAACCGGCCTTTGGAAATTCTATCGGTCTGCCAATTGGATGTCGGAGGAAACGATGTTTCTTTTCGACAACCCTGTGGGCAAAACACGCCTATACGATCCGGAGGGGAATCTGATCGATGAAATTGAAAATGAGGAACCCGCGGAAGAATGATCTGAGCCGGAAAGCTTTTTTTTGTTTCTGAATCCTGATTCCTTGTTTTTGGTTTGACAAGGCCTGAATGCGTAAAACCGACCAAACCTCTTACACACTTTTCTTCAGAGGCCCTTCATCACCTTTTGTGAATGCAATGTTCGCTGACGCACCGAGCAAAGTCAAAACCCAAAGCTCAATAGTTTTTAAGGTTATCAGTTTTTAAAAGCCAGTATTAAGTTTGTAATTCACTGAATTTCAGGAATTAAACTTCGAGCCTTGAACTCAATATAAAGAATCAGGAACCCCAAATCACCCCGCAGCCCTTTCGCTCAGTTCCAGCCAGCGCATTGACTTTTTATCGATTAGAGATGTTATGGCTTCCAGCTCCTTCGAAAGAGAAACAATCTCCTCTGATTTTATGGGATCGCCGGAGGAAAGAAGGTTTTCGATCTCTGTTTTCCTTTTTTCCAGTTTTTCTATTTCCGGCTCCAGTTCTTCCAATTCTTTGCTTTCCTTGTAGGAAAGTTTTACCTGCACCAGTGCTTTGGCATCTTCCTGATGGCGGTCTGCCTGTTTTTTTTCCCTTTTTGCAGCTTGCTCTGCTGCCCGGGCTTCGGCTTTTTCTTCCTGCGCCCATTTCCATTGGGTATAGTTGCCGGGGAAGTCGGATATCTCACCGTTTCCCTCAAAAACAAAAAGGTGGTCCACTGTTTTGTCCAGCAAAAACCGGTCGTGGCTTACAATGACGAGGGTACCCGGAAAATCGCCAAGAAATTCTTCCAGCACATGCAAGGTATTGATATCAAAGTCGTTGCTGGGTTCATCCAGGATTAAAAAGTTGGGGTTTTTCAGCAGGGTCATCATCAGCTGCACCCTGCGCCTTTCTCCACCGCTCAGGTTTTCGATCTTCTGCTGCTGGGCCGGCGGCGGAAAGTGAAACCGGGTTAGAAACTGGCTGGCTGTTATTTTGCTTTTATCGGCCAACTCTATTACATCAGCCACTTCGCTCACCATTTCTATGATGCGCTTGCCCGGCTTTAGTTCGTCAAACTCCTGGCTGTAGTAGCCGATCAGGGTGTTTTCTCCCCTGTCGATATCGCCAGTAGTTTGCTGATTTTCACCGGTAAGCAGTCGGATGAAGCTGGATTTTCCCACGCCATTGGGCCCGATAATGCCCACCCGTTCGCCCGGCACGAAGTAGTGGGTAAAGTCTTTCACCAGGTGCTTATCGCCAAGGTAAAAATTCACTTTTTTCAAATTGAGCACTTTTCCTCCCTGCCGGTTTTGCTTCACCGAAAGCTGAAGCCGGCTGTCATCAATTTTCTGAAATGCAGTTTCCTTGATGTCTTCGAAGGCATCTACGCGGTATTTCGCTTTCGTTCCCCTGGCTTTGGGTTGGCGACGAATCCACTCCAGTTCACGCCGGTAGCGGTTTTGGGCTTTTTCAATTTCGGCATTCCGGTTTTCAATGGTTTCGGTCCTTTTCTCGAGGTAAAAAGTGTAGTTGCCTTTGTATCGGCTGAGTTGGCCTTGCTGCAGTTCTACTATCTGATTGCAGATGCGATCCATAAAATACCGGTCGTGGGTAACCATCAAAATGGTATGAAAGCGTCTGGCTATCAATCCCTCGAGCCACTCTATGGCCTCCATATCCAGGTGATTGGTGGGCTCATCGAGGATGAGGATTTCAGGTTCCATGAGCAGTACCCGGGCCATGGCCACCCTTTTTTTCTGTCCGCCCGAGAGGGTCCCGGCTATCTGATTTTCCATGCCCTGCAGGTGGAGCCGGCCCAGAATTTCTTTTATCCGCACTTCAAAGTCCCATGCATTGAGTCGGGTAAGTTCTTCGGTGAGTTGCTGCAATTGCCGATCTTCGGCATCCGAAAGGCTGTTCTTTACCAACAGCATTTCATAATCCAGAATTTTCCTGACGGTGGGGTGGCTCTCGTGAAACAGGTTTTCATACACACTCAGGTGGTCTTCGAGCTGACTTTGCTGGTCCTGAAACCCAACCCGGATGTCTCTCCTTACCGATACAATACCCGAATCTGCCGGTTCTTTTCCCGCAAGAATCTTCAGAAAAGTAGATTTCCCGGCTCCGTTGGGCCCTACAAGGGCTACTTTGTCGCCATGATTCAGGCCAAAGGTTACGCCATCGAGCAGCAATTTGTGGTTGAGAGATTTGCTCAGGTCTTCTGCCGAGAGGTAATTCATGGGGCAAAGATATTTTGAGTATTCGGGTTTATCGGTCCCCTTTCTGACAAATCACGCCTTTTTAACCGGACCGCTATATTTTTTCCCAAACCGGCACGGCATCTGCCCGGCTTTGTTTACTTTTGATTTCAGATTTCCGCCCCTGAAAATGCCGTTTACCTATTCCGATCCGGACCTGTATCCATCAGAAAATCCGTATGTTGTGCTGAGCAGCGAGGGCCGTACCCCGCAGGGTCCGGTTGACCTGAAGCCCGATGCAGACGACAATCTGCATGGCCGCAGGGTTTTGGAAAGCAGTTGTACTGCCCGCCAAATGGCAGATAAAAAGGGACAACACATTACCTTATATGGCTATCTGATTACGGTGAAGCCGGTGCGAACGGTGAAAGGCGACATCATGAATTTTGGCTGCTTCATTGACCATGAAGGCTATTTTGTCGATACCATTCATTTTCCCCAAAGCCTGAAAAACTTCGGCTTTCGCGGCACGGGGGTGTACCGCCTGGAGGGCAAGGTGGTAGACGAGTTCGGATTTTTGAGCCTGGAGGTGCAGAAAATGGCGAAAATGCCCCGCCGCCAGGACCCAAGAATGGCTTGAAATACAAGCGTTTAAATCCTTCTCCTTCGGGAATATAATTTTTAAATATTCAGGCTGAGAAGCGTAATGCCCTGCCCGCCCATATCGGCGTGCTCGTCGGCCATGCGGCCCACCTGACTGAACTTTTTCAGGTGGTTGCGGATTTGGGTGCGCAGGATGCCGTCGCCTTTTCCGTGGATAATCTTCAACTCCTTCTGCCCCAGCAGTATGGCCTCATCCAGCCAGGTTTCAATGGCGGTAATGGCCTCATCTGTGCGCAACCCCCGGATGTCGATGGTGGAATTAAACTCCATCATCTTGCGGTTGAGGTTGAGGTTTTCGGTGCTCCTTTTTTGCCTTTGGAGTTCTCTGGGCTCGTAGCCTGTAATTTTTTCGAGCCTGTTCAGTTTGATGTTGGTTTTAAGGTCGCCGATGATTACTTCTGCATCTTTTCCCTTAAATCCCGACAACTGCCCGATGCTGTCGGTTCCTTTAATCCGCACAAAATCACCGGGTACGGCCTGACCCTCTGCTACCCGTATTCCTTCGCTTTCCCTTTCTGCGGCGGATTCTTCGGCTGCGGGCATCAAAGGCTCCGGAATCATGTCTTCCTTCAGGCTCAGCAGGTCTTGCCGCAGACTGCGGGTTTTTTCTTTTTCAGCCTGATTTTCACGGATTTCCCTGATGGTTTCCTCGATTTTTCGGTTGGCTGTATCCAGCAGATTGGCTGCCTTTTGTTTGGCCTCATTCAATACTTTCTTTTTCTGGCTTTCTACATCCGAATACTTCTTCTCCCATTCGGTTTGAAGGAGTTTTGTTTTGCGCTCCCGGTCGGCGAGCTCCTGATTTTTGGCCTCCCATTTTTTCTTTTCACTCTCCAGTTCCGAAATCAGTTTGTCTACATTGATTTTCTTGATTCCGATTTTATTTTTAGCCTGATTGAGAATGGCCCGGGGAAAGCCGATTTTCTCGGCAATTTCGAGTGCAAAAGAGCTTCCCGGTTGGCCGATTTCGAGCTGAAACAGCGGCTCGAGTTTTTCCATGTCAAATTTCATGGCCCCGTTTTCTACGGAGGGATGCCGGTGGGCAAAATTTTTCAGATTGGAATAATGGGTATTGATCAGGCCGAATACTTTTTTGTGGCAAAGCCCCTCCAGAATGGCTTCGGCAATAGGTCCACCCAAGGCCGGGTCGGTGCCGGTGCCAAATTCATCTATCAGAATCAGGGTTTTTTCGCCGGCAGCCTGCAGCATCTGCCGCATGTTTTTCAGGTGCGAGCTGTAGGTACTCAGGTCATTTTCAATGGATTGCTGATCTCCAATGTCCACCATGATCTGATCAAACAGGCCCATGACAGAGCCCTCTCCTGCCGAAACGGGTACGCCGGCCTGCCACATGTATTGAAGGAGGCCTACTGTTTTAAGGCAAATGGATTTCCCTCCGGCATTGGGTCCTGAGATCACCAAAACCCTTTTTTCGTCTGTCAGCCAGATATTTAAGGGAACAACCGGCTTCTTGCTTTTCTGATGGGACAAAAAAAGAAGGGGATGCCTTGCTTCAAAAAGTGAAAAAGCAGGCCTGGGTTGGTGTCCGGGCATGCGGGCATCTATGGCGGTTGCAAATCTCGCTTTTGCCCTCACCAGATCGAGAATGCCAAGAAAATGGCTCGCCTTGGCTATGGCCTGACGGTGAGGCCGAACGGAAAGGGTCAGTGCAGTAAGGATGCGGTGGATTTCCCGCTTTTCGGCAAATTCGGTTTCTCTGATTTCATTGTTCAGCTCGATGGCCTCGCCGGGCTCTATAAAAACGGTTTGTCCGGTTGCCGACTCGTCATGCACAAATCCTTTTATGCGCCTTTTGTGCTCGGCCAAAATGGGAATCACCAGGCGGCCGTTTCGTATGGTAATGCCGGTATCGTCCTGGGTATAGCCTTCGGCAATGGCACCTTTCAAAATAGAATCCAGTTTCCGCCTGAGCCGGCTCTGCTCATCTATCTTCTTCTTTCTCAGCCGGTTTAACTCTGCCGAAGCGGTATCCTTTATTTCCCCGTCTTCATTAAAAACCTTTTCAATCTGAAAATACACATCCTCCGGAATGTCGGCTTTTTCGCAAAGCAAGAACAGGCGGCTGTACCGGCTTTTTGCTGATCTGAGGAGCTTCACCGATTGCTGAATCGTTTTCATGGCCTTGCTCAGGAAAGACCATTGCTCTGCCAGCAGGACATAGCCTTCGATTTCGAGCTGGTCTGCCAGAGGCTTCAGATCATGAAAATGGGCATCGGGAAAATATAGCCCTTCTGAAAAAAGCTTACGGCATTCTTCCACCTGCTCCTGATGCAGCACGATGGTATCGTAATGGCGCAACATTTTCATATTCAGGGCCATAGCCCGACCCACATCGCCGTGGCAGGCCCCGGCAATCCATTCTTTAACCTGATCAAAACCAAGTCTTTGTTCCAGTATTTCCTGCTCGTTTTCCTTCAAGCGTCTGTTTTTTTTGACCTGCAAAAATGCAAAAGGTCAGCACAAGGCTTCTGTTGAAACCAAATTTCCTTTTCATTTGTTGCCTCAAATCTGATGAATGGCAAACGGCAAGGCAAAATGGTATGTGGTGCTGAAGGGGAAACAACCCGGAATTTACACCGATTGGCCAGCAGCAAAAGCCCAGGTGGAGGGTTTCCCCAAGCCGGTTTATAAAAGTTTTGAATCGGAAAAAGCCGCCACAGAAGCCTGGAAAAACAAGAGATTTCCCGGTCAAAATGGAAATGGCGAGATGAACTTGCCCGGAATTGATGCCCCTGTTAAAAAAATGGCTCCCCCCTCCGGTCCCTTTATCATTGTGGATGCTTCTTCTTTGGGAGTACCCGGTCCTACCGAGTATCAGGGTTTTTTGATGCCCGAAAAAAAATTATTATTTAGCAAACATATCGGACTCGCTACCAATAATATAGGCGAATTTCTTGCCATTGTCCATGCCCTTGCCCTGATGTACAAGCACGAGTCTCCCCTGCCCGTGTACAGCGATTCGGCTACGGCCATCAGCTGGGTTCTGAAAAAGAAAGTAAAAACCAGTCTGGAAAGAAATGCCAAAACTGCAGAAGCCTGGGATTTGGTGGAAAGGGGCGAAAAATGGCTGCAAACCCACCTGTTTACCAACAGGATACGGAAATGGGAAACAGAACATTGGGGTGAAAATCCGGCAGATTACGGCCGAAAATAGTGCCCTTAAATTTGCTTGAACCTTTTTATGGTTGTAGTTTTGCCGCACTCAAAGCCCAGGTGGCGAAACTGGTAGACGCACTACTTTGAGGTGGTAGCGCCCGTAAGGGTGTGCTGGTTCGAATCCAGTCCTGGGCACCAAATCCCGTCGGCAACGGCGGGATTTTTTTTTGTTTAACCGCAGAAATGCAGATTGTTTTTTTTGAATTAAAAATTTGAATATCAATTTGTTGCGATTTTCCTTTATCCCGATTCACCTTGGATTCAATCTTCAATCTCACCTTGGGGATAATGAATGGGATAAGGCGAGAGGGTATCCAGAATGGTTTTCAGAATGAGGTAATTTTTATACCAGTTTTTATCTGCCGGCACCACATGCCAGGGCACCAGCCCCGGATTGTTGAGCAGGTCGTTGTACACTTCCATATAGCGTTCCCGGTGGCGGGTTTCGATGATGTCGGCCTTTTGATATTTCCAGCGTTTGTGGGGGTCGGTTTTTCGCTCGTCTATCCTTTTTCTTTGCTCCTGTTCCGACACATGAAGATAAAATTTGAGAACGATGGTGTTGCTTTTTACAAGTAATTCTTCAAAATGGTGAATGGCCTTGAGCCGGAAAAGAAGCTCTTCCTTATCGGCCAATTGATGGACAGAAGGAACCAGAATGTCCTCATACTGAGACCGGTTGAATATCTGAATCATTCCTTTTTCGGGGCATTCCCGGTGGATACGCCAGAGGAAGTCGTGGGCTTCTTCTTCTTCGGTCGGCTTTTTGAAAGACTTTACCCGGCAACCGGCCGGATTGAGGCCGGAGAATACATTTTTCACCGCACCATCTTTGCCGGAGGCATCCATTCCCTGGATAATGACCAGCACAGAAAATTGCCTTTGGGCATACAATTTTTGCTGGATGACTGTCAGTTTTTTAATCCATTCCTGGCTTTTACTTCGGGCTAAATCTTCCGAAATGCCTGAGGGAGGCAGACTGGAAATTTTTCTCAGGTTGATTTTTTTCACTTTAATCGGGGCTTATATACGCTCTGATAACCAGTTGTCTATGAACTTCAGACCAAAATTAATTCCCAAAATGATGGCAGTAGCAAGAATGGCTTCACGGATAAGGCCTGCTGCCGCCAAACAACCAATGGCCGAACTGCACCAAACGGTGGCCGATGTGGTGAGGCCATGAACATTCAAACCTTCTTTGAAAATAATCCCACCGCATAAAAATCCTACTCCCGTCACTACCTGACCTACAATGCGGGTAACATCGCCATTTTCCCGGGCAAGGAAAAGGGAAAGCAACACAAAAAGCGCAGAACCCACCGAAACCAGGGCATGCGTCCGGAGACCGGCTGATTTGTGGTTCCATTGCCGCTCAAAGCCAATGATAAAACCGGCAAACAGGGCCATCATCAGCCGGGTGAAGAATTCCTGAAGTTCAAGCATATCCGATTCTGTAAATTAGGTACAATTGACAGGCAACCAAGTAAAAATTTAGAAGGTCAGGAAAAAAAAATCGGATGTGAGACATAATTCCGGCCTTACTCCCCTCCTTCTGTCTGCCTTCAAAGGAAGAATAGCATTGAAAAAAATGCCATTCCGAAAAAAGTGCGTTCCTATCTTTGCCATATAAAAATCTGAAAACTCAATGGGTTTAAAAGTAAAGATAGATGCCGCGATAAAGGCGGCCATGCTGGCCAAAGAACAAAATAAACTGCTGGCGCTCAGAAGTATAAAATCTCTCATCCTGCTGGAAGAAACCAAAGAAGGAGGCTCCGGCGAATTGTCGGAAGAAGCCGAAATGAAGCTCCTGAACAAGGCAGCCAAACAAAGAAGAGATTCTCTTGAAATCTACAAAACCCAGGGCCGTGCCGACCTTGCCGAAAAAGAGCAGGCCGAACTGGCGGTAATCGAAGAATTTTTGCCCAAACAACTCAGTCCTGCAGAACTTGAGGCCAAAGTGAGGGAACTCATTGCCTCAACAGGTGCTTCCGGACCGGGAGATATGGGCAAGGTAATGGGGGCTGCATCCAAGTCTTTGGCCGGTCTGGCCGACGGAAAATCCATTTCGGAAACAGTAAAGCGGCTTCTGGCAGGAGGATAGGGCGTGCCTTTTCACCCGCTTGACATGGTTTTGGCGTTGTTGCTGGCTTACGGCGCCTACCGCGGATACCGCACAGGCATTTTGCTGGTGGTAGTCAATACACTGGCCCTGGTGGCCGCTGTGGTCATTGGGTTTCGCTTCCTCAGTTATGCTGAAGCAGTGGTGGCGCAATATTTCCAGGTGGGGAAAACTGTTTTGCCCATTGTAGCTTTTCTGGCGCTGGTGGTGCTGGCCTATTTTTCATTAAAATGGTTTGGAAAAATAGCATCCCGTACCATTAAAACCACGCTTTTCGGTCCGGCAGATCAGCTATTGGGGGCCTTGTCAGGCTTGTTTAAAATGGCATTTTTGCTCAGCTCCCTGGCTTTCGGACTCGATTACCTGGGCATTGAAGTAAGCCATTACGAGGGAAAAAACATGGTAATTTTTCCTGCCCTGGTAAAACTCGGGCCGGCCTGTTTCAAATTATTAGGTCCTTTGCTTCCATTTCTGAAAAAAATGGGAGCGCCTTAGGAATGGCTTAACTTTCTCAAATTCATAGATTTAGCGACAAATATTTCATCATTCAAAAATGGGCGATCGCAAATACAGGTAAGAATTTGCATTTTTTGAATGAATAAACACATTTTGCATTTTTAAAAAACTGAAACCTGTTCATGGCAAACCAATCCATCTGGAGAAAAAAACCGATTTCAGCCTATCTGGCTGATTCGAAAAAAAATGATTTGAAAAGAGTGCTGACCCGCTGGGGCCTTACCTCATTGGGAATCGGGGCCATAATCGGGGGTGGTATTTTTACCCTCACAGGCATTGCCGCACATGATTTTGCGGGGCCGGCACTGGCCATTTCCTTCGTCATTGCCGGAATAGGCTGCCTTTTTGCTTCCCTTTGCTATGCCGAATTTGCCTCCGTTTTACCGGTTGAAGGCTCTGCCTATGCCTATGCCTACGGCACCGTAGGTGAATTTTTTGCCTGGTTTAT
>CANHCT010000025.1 GCA_947459175.1 Hymenobacteraceae bacterium | reverse complement strand
GCCTTTCCCTGGCCGAACTCCATCATGTGCATACCTATATTTCTCAGATGAGTGTGGAGGAAAGAATCCATCAGTTGATGCTCAATCCCGACAGGGCAGATGTCATTGTACCTGCTTCCAGGATATACCTGCATGTGATGCAAATGGCCAAAGCAAAAAAAATTGTGGTGCCCGACCTCGGATTGAAAGACGGCATCATTCAATCGCAATACCTGAAGGTAAAGAATCAGATTCCGAATTATCATTCACCAAATTAAAATACAATCAGCATGAATCAAACCAAGTCGGTTTTCATCGTTTCGGCCGTTCGCACACCCATCGGAAGTTTTGGTGGCGTACTGTCCTCTTTTTCAGCCATCCAGCTGGGCGCCATTGCCATTAAAGGCGCTCTGGAAAAAGCCGGGATAGAAGCTTCCCAAGTAGGGGAAGTATTTTTGGGCAATGTGGTTTCTTCTAACCTGGGACAGGCACCCGCCAGACAAGCTGCAATAGCTGCAGGTATTCCGGATACTGTACCCTGCACTACTGTAAATAAAGTATGTGCTTCGGGTACCAAAGCCACCATGTTCGGGGCGCAGGCTATTTTGCTCGGTCAGGCCGAAGTGGTGGTTTGCGGCGGAATGGAGAGCATGAGCAACATTCCCTATTATATTCCGAAAGCCCGATTTGGATACAAATACGGCAATGCAGAACTGGTGGACGGTTTGGAAAAAGACGGTCTTCTGGATGTGTACCAGAAAAAGGCCATGGGGGTTTTCGCCGATGCCACAGCAGCAAAATACGGCATAAGCCGGGAAGCACAGGATCAGTTTGCCATCAATTCCTACAAGAAGTCGGCTGCGGCTACTGCCAGCGGACATTTCAAGTCTGAGATCATCCCGGTTGCCATCCCTCAAAAAAAGGGAGATGCCTTGTTGTTGTCTGAAGATGAGGAGTTTAAGAATGTATTTTTCGATAAAATCCCTGGACTCAGGCCTGCCTTTACACCCGATGGCACCGTGACGGCGGCCAATGCCTCTACCATCAACGACGGGGCGGCGGTCTTGATTCTCGCAAGCGAAGAGGCAGTGAAGCGCCTGAATTTGAAGCCCCTGGCCAGAATCGTTTCCTTTTCGGATGGCGAGCAGGCTCCGGAGTGGTTTACCACTGCACCCACACTCTCGGTTCCGAAAGCCCTGAAAATAGCCGGCCTCAGCCTTCAGGATGTGGATTTCTTTGAGGTAAACGAAGCTTTTTCGGTTGTGCCCTTGGTATTTGAACACATTTTGCAGGTACCCGACGAGAAAATGAATGTGGTGGGAGGAGCCGTTTCTCTGGGCCATCCTTTGGGAGCATCCGGTGCCAGAATCATCACCACGCTTTGCCATGTATTGCAGGCCAAAGGAGGAAAAATCGGGGCAGTAGGGATTTGCAATGGTGGCGGCGGATCGTCCGCAATGGTCATCGAAAGGGTATAGCGCTGCGGACTTGGAAAACATCTGGAGAACCGGCCTCATTACCCATGGCCGCTGTCAGTTGGAATACAAGGTTCTGGACCATCCGGGCAAGCCCTGGGTGGTCTTTTTGCATGGATTTGGGCAGAACTACAGGGCATTTGAACCGGTCTATGAGAAATGGGAGGGATGCTATTCCTATTTGGCCATCCATATTTTTTTTCACGGCGAAAGCCAACTGGACGGCAAACAACCCCTTCAAATGAAGGAGTGGGCCGAACTGGTGAAAGCCCTGCTTTCCAAAATGGGCATTGAAAAAGCCCATTGGCTTGGTTACAGCATGGGCGCCAAATTTACCCTCGCTGCATTTCAGCTGTTTCCTCAGGGATTTCTCAGCATCACCTTGTTGGCTCCGGATGGTTTGGTAATGAACAATTGGTACCGACTGGCTACCCGAAGCGTTTGGGGCAGACTGGTTTTGAAGATTTTGCTTCAGTACCTTCCTTTTTTGCGGCACATCGTGTTGTTGCCCGGTAAAGCAGGCATCCTTCCCAAATCGCTGGGCCGCTTTGCAGAAAGTCAGCTTCATACCCGCGAAAGCAGGAGGCAGGTGCTGAATACCTGGTTGAATTTCAGGGCAATATGGCCGGATGCAAACATCTGGCACCGGAATCTGCCGGAAGAAAAAGGATGGCTTCGGGTTATTACCGGCCATCGGGACGCCATCATACCTACAAATAAATTCCGCCACTTCCGGCAGCGATACCCGGGCATAGACTGGCAGGAAATAAAGTCAGGACACGGCAGCATAATCGAAAAGTGGGCAGAGGGAATGCCGGATTCCGGTTTTTTGCCGGAAAATTTCCGATAGGAGAAGGGGAGGAGGCGTGCAAGTCAAGGGGGTTGGAGGGTTTATCACCCGTCACTTCCTTGCTTCCTATTCCTTTTGCCTCAGTTGATGCCATATTTTGAGCCAAATCCCTGCATCGCTCCCTATTGCCAATGCCCTGATTTTAATTAGTTTTGCCCCTCTGAATTGTATGACGGTAAAAAACCCGCTTGCGCAATATCCTCTTTATCAAGAAAATAGATTGTAAATGAACAATTTCCAAAGGTTTAATAATCTTTTGGGATGGCTGGTTTTTGCCATCGCCACCTACACCTACACAGCTACAGTAGAACCCACAGGCAGTTTTTGGGACTGCGGAGAGTTTATCGCCGTATCCTACAAGCTCATGGTTCCGCACCCGCCCGGGGCCCCTTTCTTTTTGCTTGTGGGGCGCATGTTTTCTCTGCTGGCCGGCAGCGATGTTACCCAAGTGGCATTCTGGGTGAATATGGTTTCCGTACTGTGCTCGGCTTTTTCATCCCTCTTTTTGTTTTGGACCATCACCCTGCTGGCCCGCAAACTGATAATCAGCAAGGGCGAGGAAATGAATGCCGGTCAGATGGCGGGTATTCTGGGGGCCGGACTGATTGGTGGTCTTGCCTACACCTTCAGCGATTCTGCCTGGTTTTCAGCCGTTGAGGCAGAAGTGTATGCCATGTCGAGCTTTTTTACTGCCATTGTTTTCTGGGCCATTCTCAAGTGGGATGCTGTAGCCGACGAACCCGATGCTGACCGCTGGTTGCTCTTTATTGCCTACATGATGGGTCTGTCCATCGGGGTTCACCTCCTGAACCTGGTTACCATTCCGGCGCTGGCCTATGTGTATTATTTCCGCAAACACACCTGGTCGCTAAAGGGGGTAGCCATCACCTTCGGCATCAGTTTGGTAATTCTGGGTATTATTCAAGTGGGTGTTATTACCGGGTTGCCCTCGCTGGCCAATTCTTTTGAGATATTTTTTGTCAATTCTCTGGGCCTGCCTTTCAACTCCGGCATTCTGTTTTTTGTGGTCCTTTTTCTGGGAGGTCTTATTTACGGAATCCGCTATACAGAGCAGAAAAGCAAGGTTTTGGCCAATCTGGCCCTGCTTTGCTTTACCTTTATTCTGATAGGATATGCCTCCTACGGCATCATCATGATCCGCTCCAATTTCAATCCTCCCATTGATGAAAATGACCCCGAAAATGCCATTTCCTTTGTCAGTTACCTGAAAAGGGAACAGTACGGCGACAGGCCTCTTTTGTATGGTCCGCAGTACAATGCCTCACCCGTATCCAATAAAGAGGGAGCGCCTGTGTACATCAAGGGCAAGGACAAGTATGAAATTGTGGAACGCAAGCTGATTCAGGAATATGCATCCAGGGATAAAACTTTACTTCCCCGAATTTACAGCCCACAGGGCAACCACATAGCCGCTTACAAGCGTTGGGTAAAGCTGCCGGCTGACCCGGAAGCCAAGCCATCCTTCTCTCAAAATCTGGCGTTTTTGTTCAAGTATCAGATTGGCCACATGTACCTCCGCTATTTTGGCTGGAACTTTATCGGTCGCGAATCCGATTATCAGGATGCCGGTGTTCTGGGTCCATTTGCCGGCGATAAGGGCCTGCCTGAATCGGTTACCAAAAACCGGGGAAGAAATCAATATTACGCATTGCCCTTTATTCTGGGGATGCTGGGATTGTTTTATCAGTATTCAAAGAACTCTACACACGCTTTTATCGTCGGGCTTTTGTTTTTCTTTACCGGGATAGCCATTGTCATTTACCTCAATCAGCCGCCGGTAGAGCCCCGCGAAAGGGATTATACCTTTGCCGGCTCTTATTATGCTTTTTGCATCTGGATAGGTTTGGGCATTCTTATGATTTCGGAAATGATTCGAAAGGTCTTGAAAAACGGGGTTGCTGCAGGTGTGCTGGCTACCATGGCCGGACTTCTGGTGCCTGCCGTAATGGCCAAAGCCGCCTGGGACGACCACGACCGCTCTAACCGCTACCACTCGGTTGATTCTGCCAAAAACCTGCTGAACTCCTGTGCTAAAAATGCCATTCTGTTTACCGGAGGCGACAACGATACTTTCCCTCTTTGGTATGTGCAGGAAGTGGAGGGCTTCCGCACCGATGTTCGGGTTTGCAATCTCAGCCTTTTGGGTACCGATTGGTACATCAGCCAGATGAAGAGAAAAGCCTATGAGTCAACTCCTTTACCCATTTCACTGGAACTGAAGGATTATATCCAGGGAAAAAACGACTACATCCCATTTGTGGAAAATCCTGCCGTAAAAAGCGGAGTCGATCTCGGTGTGCTCATGAAACTGATTCAGGAAAACAACCGCATTCTGATGGTTTCTACCCAGGGAGGGAAAGAAATTGCATCCTACCCTACTAAGACATTTTTTATTCCCATAGACAGCGCAAGGGTGGCCGTTATGGATTGGATTCCTGCCAAAGAAAAAAGCAGGGTGGTGAAAAGTCTGAACTGGACCATTGGAAAAAATGCCCTGTACAAAAATGATTTTGTGGTGCTCAATATCCTTGCCAATTTAGATTGGAGCCGGCCTGTGTATTTTTCTACCACGCTTTCCAATGCATCATATCTTAACCTCAAGCCCTATTTGTATCTTGAGGGTTTGGCTTACCGCCTGATGCCCATCTACAATCCTGGTGCTGCAGACGGGGTAGTCAATACGCCGGTGATGTACGAGAACATGATGAAAAAGATGTTCTGGCGCAACCTTGATAACCCCAAGGTGTACTATGACGAAAACTACAAGCGCTTTCCGCTCAATGCCCGGAAATCCTTCTATATGCTGGCTTCTCAGTTAATCAATGAGGCCCGCATGGAACGCGATACAGGCCGAATCAACATTATGGCTCAGGCCGAAGGCGCCAAATCCAAGCTGCAGAAAGCCAAAGAAGTTCTGGATTTTTGCTTCAAGGTAATGCCGGATCCTGCTACCCAGTATGATGTGTATGTGCCGCAGTTTATTCCGCTCCTTCTGGAAATCGGAGAGCAAAAGAAGGCCGATGAAATTGCCAATACCATGCACAAGAGAGCAGTGGAAGATCTTGAATATCTGACCAAAACCCCGGGCAAATCAGGGTTTGACATTCAGACCAATGTGTATATCCTTCAGCAGCTGTTTATGGCCTTTAGGACTGTAAACCCAACAGTGGCGGCCAAATACGAAGCGGATTTTAACCGCTTTGCTCCTTTTGCACAAATGGGCGATGCCGGAGACTATGAAGAGGAATAGGCCGGAAGGATTTCCGGAACAGCTCATTTTCTTCCTCTCAAAAAATAGTTTTCAGAATGCGGCATTATCAGGAAATTTTTGTTTCATACGACTGTTTTGAACAGTTGAAACTTTTTCTTTATTTTGCATTGCAATTTGATATTCTGTTCCTTTACCCACTTTTTTTTTAATCAAAAAGCATTGTCTTTTTAATTTCTGTTGTATTTGAAATGATCGAAAAAACCAAACAAATTTACTCTTGTGTGATTGTGGAAGACGATGACGCATCGCGTCTGATTCTTGAAAACTATATCAGCAGGCTTGATTTTTTGAAACTTGAGGCTTCTCTTAAAAGTGGAAAGGAAGGTTTTAATTTTTTGGTGAATAATCCGGATGTAGATATCCTGCTATTGGATATCAATATGCCTGAAATGAGTGGAATCGAAATAATGAAATCTGTTCCCCGGCTTCCTGCTACCATCCTGATTACAACTGAGTCCGGATATGCAGTTGAAGCTTTTGATTTAAAGGCATTAGATTACTTGGTAAAGCCCGTTCAATTTGAGCGTTTTACCAAAGCCATTCACCGCGCAGTAGACGGTATTTATTTTGAAAAAAAATCAGATTACGGTTCAGCAGAAGATAGAAAAGAGATTTATATAAAATCCAACTCCAAATTTTATAAACTCGCATATCAGGATATATATTTTGTTGAAGCATTGGCTGATTATGTACTGGTGCATACAGAGAATACCCGATACATCGTATACAGCACCATGAAAGCTGTAGAAGAAAAACTGAAGGGCAATACTTTTCTTCGGGTTCACAGATCGTATATCATTAATCTGAGGAAAATTCAGTTTATTGAGGGGAATACTTTGATAATTAATTCCAAGCATGTACCCATCAGCAAGACCTACCAGGATGTTCTGTATTCAAGTTTAAACTTTCTGTAAGTTTTACAGGTGAATTTTTTCCTGCAGGGCAGAAAGTATTCACCTCAAGATTTGATATCGGAGGCATCTTCCGGTCATCTTCCTCAATTTCTCGGACCCGTCATCCGATTTTTGGAATTTTGGTTTTCGGACAAGCCCCATTTTGAAGCATCCACATCCGGGAGTACTTCGGCTCCAAAGTCCGTTCTGATTTCCAGGAAAAAAATTCAGGCCAGTGCTGCCATGACCCTGGCTTTTTTGAAGGCAGATCCCTCAACAGATGGCTTCATACTTTGCCTTCCTGCCGATAAGGCAGGTGGATTTATGGTCCTGGCCAGAGCATTGCAGGGCAATTTGGATGTTTTGCTCCTGGAGCCTACTCTGTCTCCTTTTGGACTTTTTCCGCTTTTTGCAGATAAAAGACAATGGTTGGTTTCACTTGTCCCGCCGCAACTCGATTCAGTGTTGGATTCGGACCAATTCATTTCTGCAAGCCGCAATTGGAAGGGAATTCTCCTGGGTGGTGCTGCCATACCCCGAAAAACCATATACCGAGTCCGAAGTTTGAATTGTCCTGTTTATCATACCTTTGGAATGACGGAAACAGTGTCGCATTTTGCGGTACGAAAAATCTGGGATCCTTCAGATGTTTCCTTTCAGCCCGAAGCTCCCTATGTGCTTCTGCCCGGTTTGGACATGCAGATTTCTGAAAATCAAACATTGTTGGTTCGAGGAGAGGTTACAGAAATGGAATGGATGGATACCGGAGATGTGGCCGAAAGGGCGGTGGGCAGGACAGATGCATTTTATTTTTTGGGTCGAAGGGATGAGGTTATCAACTCCGGCGGATTGAAAATCCATCCGGATGCAGTTCGCAAAAGTTGGGAACAGGCCTTTCCCCGCTGGCAGGCAAATCCGGTTTTTATGGGTTTGGAAGATGAAAAATGGGGTTGGAAACTGGTGATGGTGCTGGCAAATTCTGAGATTCAAGGCTTTCCGCCGGAAGCGTTTATGGCAGATTGGGCAAAATCGGAAGACCCGAAAAAATTGCCAAAATCCGTTTATTGCATTCCGGAAATCTCCCGGACCTCCACCATGAAAACCAACATACAGGCTTTGCGAACTTTGCTCACCGGTATGAATCCCGTATGGGAAAAAAAATGATATGACAGCCAGAATTCACTATCACACGCCCGATAACCTGTTGCCACCGGCAAGCTTTACTGTAGAGGCGCATTTGGCTGCGATTCCGGGAGGATTGCAGGTTCAAATCCGGCAGGTTTTTACCGGAAGAGAAGAAATTCCAAAAGAAGAGATTGATGCTGAGGGTTTTACATCCGAAGATGATTTCTTTTGGGAGGGCAGCCTGCCGGCAATCTGGCTGAGTGAATGGGAAAAAAATCTTTCAGGTGAAAGTTGGGAACCTGCCGGTTCCGGCCACAGGGTCCTTATTCAAAAGGAAAGTGAAGCAAATTGGTACAGCCCCCGGATGGAGGAAAAATGGTGCCTTTTTGTCGAAGAAATGCTTCAGGCCTGTCTGGAATTTTCCGGACGCGAACTGCCCATGGAATTGGTTTTGGGCCGGCTGGAGAAAAGCAACTTTTACGAATCGGCACGGATCATCTGGGAGTTTTCTACCCGATCGGTCTCGCTGGAACTTCCCCGGCAGCCCTTATTGTCGCGGCCCGATCCGGTTTGGAAATCTTCGAAAGAACAGGTAAAGGAATGGGTGGAAATGGCGGCAGAAAAGGAAGATTTGTATCAGCCTCCCAAAAGAAAAGGTTGGTTTTGGTTGCTGAACGGTGAAGTCTGGCTTCCCTTTTCTTCTGCTGAGAAGGGCGAGTTGTGGGACATACTCATAAAAAAAGTGCCTGGTTTGGCATGATTTTCTGTTGAAAGGTCCGGTTTTTACACGGGCTTTCTTACCTTGCTTCGCCAATAAACGCACCATAAAAATGAATGCCTATGTAGTGGACGGCTATCGGACAGCTGTAGGAAAAGCACCAAAAGGAGCCCTGCGTTTCATGCGCCCCGATGATCTGGCAGCAGAAGTAATCAAACACTTGGTTTCCAGGGTTCCCGCACTTGATCCTGCCACCATCGACGACCTCATTGTGGGCAATGCCGTGCCGGAAGCGGAGCAGGGCATGCAAATGGGAAGAATCATATCCCTGCTTTCGCTGCCCGTTCAGGTGCCCGGCTTTCTGGTCAACCGGTACTGTGGCTCCGGACTGGAAGCCATTGCCATCGCTGCGGCCCGTATCCACGCCGGACAGGCCGACTGCATCATAGCAGGCGGGACTGAATCTATGTCTATGGTGCCCGTAACCGGTTGGAAAACAGTACTGAATTACAAACTTGCCCGTGAGCATGCCGACTATTATCTGGGCATGGGACTCACAGCCGAAATGGTGCAGAAGCAATATGGAATTACCCGGGAAGCCCAGGACCAATTCGCCCTTCGCTCCCACCAAAGGGCGCTTCAGGCCATCTCTTCAGGGAAATTTAAAAGCCAGATTGTTCCGATTGAGGTTGAAGAGGTGTATGCTGAAGGGGGCATGAAAAAAGTCTCAAGAAAATTCATTTTCGATACCGATGAGGGCCCGAGGGCCGATACCAGCCTCGAGGCACTTGCGAAACTGAAGCCTGCATTTGCTGCCAACGGAACCGTGACGGCAGGCAATTCTTCCCAAACATCCGATGGCGCATCTTTTGTCCTGCTTATGAGCGAGCGAAAACTCAAAGAATTGGGCATTGAACCCAAAGCCCGAATGCTCAGTTATGCTGTGGCAGGGGTAGAGCCCTCTGTTATGGGAATCGGCCCGGTTGCTGCCGTGCCAAAAGCCCTCCGCCTTGCCGGATTATCTCTTGCCGGTGTGGACCTGATAGAATTGAACGAAGCCTTTGCCTCTCAGGCACTTGCTGTGATGGGCCAATTGGAAATAGATCCCGAAAAAGTGAATGTAAACGGAGGGGCTATCGCCCTCGGCCATCCGCTTGGTTGCTCCGGTGCCAAACTCAGTGTTCAGCTCCTGGAGGAATTAAAAGTGCGAAACCAAAAAATGGGAATGGTAACCGCCTGTGTGGGAGGAGGCCAGGGCGTTGCCGGAATTTTTGAACGATTATAAAACAAATACTCTTTCTTTTTTTGGGAAAGGAGAATATTGATCCATGCAAAATACTAGAAATTACGAAGATTTTTCTCATAAAGGTGCTTTTCAAATGGCTGAAAGTCAGCCCGAAAGGTCTGTTCCGGATTATCTGAAATCTGCACCGGGATTTGCACCTTTTGCCAGGGGACCCTACCCGGCCATGTATGTCACCCAGCCCTGGACCATACGCCAGTATGCGGGTTTTTCAACGGCCAAAGCCTCCAATGAATTTTACAGACAAAATCTGGCCGGCGGCCAAACCGGCCTGTCAGTTGCCTTCGATTTGCCCACCCACCGGGGCTACGATTCCGACCATCCAAGGGCGCAGGGCGATGTGGGTGCAGCAGGCGTAGCCATTGATTCAGTGGAAGATATGAAGATTTTATTCGATGGAATTCCCCTCGACAAGATATCCGTTTCTATGACCATGAATGGGGCCGTCATCCCGGTAATGGCATTCTACATTGTGGCTGCTGAAGAACAGGGCATACCGCCGGAGGCCCTGGCCGGTACCATTCAAAACGATATCCTGAAGGAATTTATGGTGCGGAATACCTTCATTTATCCGCCAGAGGAATCCATGAAACTGGTGGCCGAGATTTTTGCTTTTACGGCCGCCCGAATGCCAAAATTCAATTCCATTTCTGTCTCCGGATACCACATGCACGAAGCAGGTGCCCCGGCACATCTCGAGCTCGCCTATACCCTTGCCGATGGAATCGAGTATGTAAAAACCGGCTTGCAGGCCGGTTTGGATGTGGATGAATTTGCCCCGCGGATTTCTTTTTTCTGGGGCATCGGTATGAATTACCTGCTGGAGGTTGCCAAGCTCAGGGCCGGCCGGATTCTTTGGACCGAATTGATGAAACAATTTAACCCCAAAAAGGATAAATCGCTGATGCTGAGAACACATTGCCAAACCTCTGGTTACAGCCTTACCGAACAAGATCCCTTCAATAATGTAGCCCGAACCACCATCGAGGCCATGGCTGCTGCGCATGGACAGACCCAGAGTTTGCACACCAATTCTTTGGATGAGGCCATTGCTTTGCCTACCCCGTTTTCAGCCCGCATAGCTCGCAATACCCAGATTTTTATTCAGAAAGAGACGGATACTTGCCGATCCATCGACACATGGGGCGGGTCGGATGTTATCGAAAAACTGACCATGGAATTACTCGAGAAAGCGAGGGCCGAAATTCAGGCCATCGAAGAGCATGGGGGCATGACCAAAGCCATTAACCTTGGACTGCCCAAACTGAAAATTGAAGAAGCTGCTGCCATAAAGCAAGCCCGAATTGATACAGGGAAGGAATTTCTTGTTGGGATAAACCTGAATGAACAGCCCCGTCCGCAAGGGCTGGATGTATTGACAATTGATTTGGAAGGTGTCCGGAAATCGCAGGTGGCATCCCTGGAAAAAATTAAAGCTGCAAGGAATGAAGCCGCAGTGCAGACCGCATTGGCCACCCTTGAAAAACGCGCTTTTGAGTTGAAAGCGGGCAATGCAGGGGGAGACATCGACTACAATATATTGCTGCTGGCAGTAGCCGCCGCCCGGCACAGGGCAACGCTCGGTGAAATTTCTCTTGCTATTGAAAAAGCTTTTACCCGTTATAATCCGCCTATTCGCTTAATTTCGGGCGTTTACAAATCCATCGTGGAGCAGGACGAATATTTTGTTGCGGCACGGAAAATCGCCGATGCCTTCGCCGAAAAAGAAGGCCGCCGGCCCCGGATTCTGGTGGCTAAGCTCGGACAGGACGGGCACGACCGCGGCGCCAAGGTAGTGGCTTCCGGCTATGCCGATCTTGGCTTTGATGTAGATATGGGTCCTCTTTTTTCTATGCCCGATGAAGTCGCCAAACAGGCCCTTGAAAACGATGTTCACATTGTGGGTGTTTCATCCCTGGCCGGGGGCCACAAAATCTGGTTGCCCCAGTTAAAAGCAGAGTTGCGCAAAAACGGGATGGGCAATGTGATGCTCGTTGCCGGTGGCGTTATCCCACCGGAGGATTATGATTTCCTTTATCAAAACGGGGTAGATTTTGTATTCGGGCCCGGAACCAAATTGGCCAAAGCGGCTGTGGAAATCCTCGAAAAACTGATGAAATAAGAGGATGTAAAGTCCTGTATGTCAAAACATAGCATCTTCGGTTGCAAGATTCATTGTTCTGCCATGGGTTTCAATCCTTGGCAGATTTTGGGAAAGGAGTTGGGATTTTGGCTGGTTCACTTGGGGTTGAAACCCCAATGATGAAAATGGGTTGCCCCTTTGGGGCTTAGGGTTGAGTGCCTTCGGCACGGTCCATTATCACTGCCATGGATTTCAATACTTGGCAGATTTTGGGAAATGGGGTTAGGATTTTGGCTGGTTCACTTGGGGTTGAAACCTCAATGAAGAAAATGGGTTGCCCCTTTGGGGCTCAGGGTTGAGTGCCTTCGGCACGGTCCATTTTCTCTGCCCGGCGAAAATTTTTTTAGTCGGGTTGAATCTGAATCTTTGATTCGACTATGCTGCTGGAGCATATACGGCATTTCGGCCACTCCCGGCAGAAGGTTTACCCGACCGCTCAGTCGTTCATGTAATCTTTGTTCTCCAGTTTTTTGATGCTCTCTTCAACCTTTTGGCGGAGGCTTTCTTTGTGCTGTTTCAGCTTGGCAGCCACCAGCGGTTCGGAGAGAGCCAGAATTTGGGCCGCCAGAATAGCTGCATTGCTGGCATTATTGAGGGCAACGGTGGCCACCGGAACGCCGGAAGGCATCTGTAAAATAGACAAAATAGAATCCCAGCCATCGATAGAGGCTTTTGATTTGATGGGAACCCCGATCACGGGAAGGGTGGTAAGCGATGCAACCATGCCGGGCAAGTGCGCTGCACCGCCTGCCCCTGCAATAATGACTTTGATTCCTCGGTCTGATGCACCGGCCGCAAAGTCGAACATCCGCTTCGGGGTTCGGTGTGCCGAGACCACGGTTATCTCATATTTGATGCCCATCTGCTGCAGGGTTTCTGCCGCTTGTTCCATGAACTCAAGGTCAGAAATACTGCCCATGATGATGCTTACCTGAATGTCGCCGGTCATGCTTGTGTGTCGGAGGAAATAATTTTGAAATGATTTTGTACAAAAGAAACCTTTTCATTCAACTCTTCAAAAGTTTGGGCGGTAATCGTGGCATGGCCCATTTTTCTGAAGGGCCTGGTTTCGGATTTTCCGTAGAGGTGAATGTGCACGCCTGCCAGGGCAAGACAATCCTGAAGGCCCTTATACACAGGAGGGCCGGTGAAATCGGGCTCCCCAATCAGGTTTACCATGGCCGAGCAGGGAAAAATAGGTTCGGTGCTTCCCAAAGGCAGGTTGAGGATGGCCCGCCAGAATTGCTGAAACTGAGAGGTTTGAAAAGCCTCGATGCTGTGATGGCCCGAATTGTGGGGGCGCGGGGCCATTTCATTCACCCACACCTTTCCCGTGGGTTCCACAAAGAATTCTACAGCAAGCAAACCCTGCATATCCAGTTTTGCTGCCAGTTTTGCTGCCAGCTCAATACACTCATTTTGAATGGATTCGCTTATCAGGGCAGGTGTTTGCAGATAGGAAACCAGATTCGCCCCGGGATGAAAAACCTGCTCCACCGGCGGAAATATTCTGATGTCCCGATGGCCGTTTCTGGCAATCAGTACGGCAATTTCTTTTCCGATGTTTACCGTTTTTTCTAAAAAGCCGGGAAAGGAGGGAAGCGCTTCAATGTCTTTCGGGCTTCGGACAGATTGCACGCCTTTTCCGTCGTAGCCACCTTCGTTTTGTTTCCAGAATGCCGGCAGAAAGGCCAGGTTTTCTTCGGTTTTGCGGGGGTCAAAAGGCAGGAAAGGGGGAGTTGGGAAGCCGTTCTCAAGCAAAAATTGCTTTTGCAAAAACTTGTTTCGGATGACTTCGAGCACCGCAGTGCCGGGTACCACTTTTTTGCCCTGCTTCTCCAGGTCTTTCAATGCCCGGATGTTTACATTTTCTATTTCAATGGAAATCAGGTCTTTGTCTCGGCCAAAAGCCATCACTGTTTCATAGTCTCTGAAATCTCCCTGTACCACATAGCCAAATGGTTTTACGGCTGCATGGGGGTCCGGGTCTAAAAATTCAGGTTCGAGATGCCAATCGGAGGCGGCCTGTGCCATCATCAAGCCCAGCTGTCCGCCGCCAAGGATGCCTGTCTTTTCTTTAAAATATGTTTGGCCGGATGACATAATTATCTGAGCTGCCTCTAAAAACTCACGGCAAAACTAGCAGGTCCAGGTTTGCGGTATCGGCTGCGGTACATTTTTTTGGAAAATTTATATTGTCCCGGTTCTTATCCAACAATCGCAAAGACCTCCATTCCTGCCATCAGCCGGATGAAAAAATCAAATTCGCTCCAGCACCAGCCGGATGGCTTCCTCCATTTCCTGATCTGCATTTTTTGAAAACTCATCGGTCATGCGGTTGGCCACTATTACATTGACCGACAGCATATTGTGACCCAAAAGAGCCCCCATGGCGTAATAGCCGGCCGTTTCCATTTCGAAATTGGTAATGCCTAAACGGCCATGCTGAAACCCTGCATACAGGCCAATGAGGTCGCCTTTTGCAGGACGAACCCGCACCGCCCGTCCCTGGGGTGCATAAAATCCAGGACAGGTAAGGGTCAGTCCCCTTACCATGCCTTTTCCGATTTGGTCCAGTAGCCGGGGACTGCCGTGTCCCACATACGGCGAAAAAGGAAGTCCGATTTGCTTTTGGAAGGCTTCTGCCAGTTCCTGGTCGGCAGCACTTCCGTATGGCGGATAAAAACTCATGAGGCTGTCGATGCCCAGTGCAGTTTCTGAAACCAGGAAGGTGCCTGTAGTAATGTTTACTCTCAAACTGCCTGATGTGCCGATTCTTACTATGTCCAAAGTCGTAAGTTCTGCCTTGGCTTCCATTTTTTCAAGGTCTACATTTACCAAAGCATCCAGCTCAGTCATCAGGATTTCAATGTTGTCGGTCCCCATTCCGGTAGAAATCACAGTGATGCGCTTTCCTTCAAAGTATCCCGTGTGGGTGATGAACTCCCGGTGCTCGGCCCGGTGCTCAATGCGGTCAAAATGCCGGCTCACTTTGGCTACCCTTCCGGGGTCGCCTACGGTGATGATTTTTTCGGACAATTGTCCGGGGTGCAAACCCAGATGATAAACAGCACCTCCGGAAAGAATGAGGTCAGTTGATTTGATTTTGTTCATGAATATCAGGGTTTTATGATTTTAAAACGCTCTGTGCCCCAGGTGCCTTTTACAGTTATCCAATAAAGTCCGGCTTTCAGTCTTGCTGTAGAGAAGATGATTTCCTCACCTTCAGCTTTCGTTTGCCGTAGTATTTTCCCTTCTGCATTGCTCAGTTCAATCTCACAAACGCCCGTGTTTCCCTGCCGGATGATGCGCAATTCGGGCCCTGCCGGATTCGGAAAAACCTGTGATACAGCGTATTTCTGATGCTGCACCGCAGTGGGGTTTTGTACCAGCAAGGGTATTTTCACTACAGGTCGGGCGGGGTCGGTGGTTTCCAAAATCAGGGTATCAGAAAAATATTCTTCTGTAGGGTCATTGCTGAAAAAGGTGATGCTTCGGGCTTCATTGAATCCCAAAACAAAGTTTTGGTTGCTGCCGGCTGCAAAGTCGTATTGAGTCAAAGCAAAGCGGATGTTGCGAACGGTAATCCTGCGGTTGCCTTCATTCCATACCAACACCGACAAGGCCTGAGACGGAAAAGTATTTTTCAGCACAATGCTTTGGTTGCTTTGTCTCCAAATCACTGAGGAATCGGATACGGAAGTGCTGACAAGGTTTCGGATTCTGTCGGCAAACTGGGGATAGTCCACAAAGGGGTTGCGGTTGTTTTGCTGGACAAAAACTTTGGCATTGCGCAGGGTATCGGCCGGCTTGGGAGGAAAACTGCTGTGCCAGTTTCGCAGAATTTGTTCCTGAGGGGCAAAAAAATTGGAGTAGTCCTGATAACGCAATACAAAATACATCATGGCCCTGGCGCAGTTGCCCTTGTGGCCGTCCTGAGGTTCGTATTTGCCGCCGCCATTCTTCGAGGGGGCATTTACCGAGGTCGCCACGAGAGGCGGCACAGCGATTCCGAAAGGAAGATTGCCCCTGCTGTTGTTCGCTGCGTCATCTGTGGAATATAAATGATGCATATCTGAGCGCATGGGCAGGCTCTGGCTGAAAAATCCCTGGGGAAAGGTATGCTCGCAGTTGAAATTGTTGGCCGATGCCCCTGAGGTTGAATTGAATTTTGCTTTTCTCAGGGTATAAACACAGGTGACAGAGTCATTTTTGTTGTCCAGGCTACTGTACATCACTCCTCTGGCGGCATCGTAGGAAAGGCTGTTGTAGCCCTGCCCGGTTCTGTTTTTGAGTGCGGTTTTCAGGCCTTCCTCCGTCAGGTTTTCGGTTTGAGTATAGTAGCTTTTGGAATACCGACCCCGAACCTGAAGCTTTACCGCCGCATTCTGAACCGGAAGGGCAGTATCATTTGCAGTAATCAGCAAATGAGCAGATTGCGCCAGATTGTGAACAATTCTGCAGTACACCCAGACCACCCGGGAACCGCCGGCAGGCAATACGATAGAACTGTCTTTTATCCAAAATGGTTGGCTTTTAAATACACGAAACGGAATAGACAGTTTCAAACCCAGACTGCGATTTTTGAGGTTGCTGATGGTCAGGGCCAGACTATCGGTCTTCAATTCAGTCCGGGTTTGGAAGTCGAGGGCCTGCTGGCTCAGCTGGAAGTTCTGGGCACGGAGGCCGCCTGCCGTCAGCGACAAGGCAATAATCAGCCCATTAAGTTTTTTTTGAAATGACATATTTAGATCTTGCCCTTATGCCGGGCAGTAAAGTGGTAGTTTGAAGTATGTTGTAATTTATTTGCCTGACCGAAGAATTTGAAATCTCCTTAGAAAGCCTAAGATTTTTAAAACGGGTCAGGCTTTGGATTTCCTCTCAGAATGCTTTGATTTCAAATTCAATTCTGCGGTTGGCTTGCCGGTTGGTTTCATTGTCGTTGGGCGCCAATGGTTTGTCAAATCCGTATCCCTCATAGGTCATTCTGTCGGGAGAAATTCCTTTTTTCACCAGGTAGTCCATAACGGCTTTTGCACGGCTCTTGCTCAGTTTTTTGTTGTAATCCGAAGAACCTTTGTTGTCTGTATGTCCCGAAATCTCAATCTTCAAAGAGGGAAATTCCAGCATCACCTTCCGGAATCGGTCCAATTCCAGATTGGATTCCTGCAGGAGCGTGGCTTTGTCGAACTCAAAGAAAACATTCCGAAGGGCCACTTTCACCCCTGTTTGCGGTTTGTACAGGGTGATGTTGCGACTTACTTCTTTATACTCAGCAGTATCAGAGATGTCGAAGTTTTCGGAGTGAAAGAGGTAGCCGGGCTTGGTAATGGTGATGCCGTAGTTTTTTCCTGCGGGAAGAATTACCAGATACGAACCGGTGGCGGAGTTGGAATTTGCATCCGAAATTTTCTGGCCGGTCTTGTTGTTGATCAGTGAAACAGTGGCTTCCAAAGGTGATTTGGAGGTACCGTCGCTGATTACACCTTTAAGTAGGGTAAGCTTGCTTTTGTTTTTAGCCTGATTGTTTCCCTGTGCAATATTTTTTCCTTCTGCATTTCCTGCACCCTGCTTGTTGGCGGCAAGGTCCTTGCTCTTGTCCTCCTCGGGCATGGTAATGAGATACAGATCATGTTTCCCGTATCCGCCTTCCTTGTAGGAGGCATAATATCCGTGGCGGTTGTCGGCAGAAAGCACAAAATAAATGTCGTTTTGAACGGTGTTAATGGGATAACCCAGATTTTCAGGCTCACCCCATCCGCTTTTGTCCAGGGTTGTCTTTACAATATCGTATCCGCCCATGGTAAATTTACCTTTGGTGCTGTAATACAGGGTGAAACCGTCGGGGTGAATAAAGGGAGAATCTTCGTCTTCTTTGGTGTTTATTTTGGGTCCCATGTTGATGGGGTCTGACCATTTTCCTTTAATTAGCTGGCTTTTCCAAATGTCCAATCCGCCATAACCTCCGGCTCGGTTTGAGCTGAAATACAGGGTTTTGCCGTCTCCGGTAATGGAACAAGACATTTCAGCAGATTTGGGCCCGTTGATGTTGCTTCCCAATGAGACAGGTTCAGTCCATTCCTTGCCTTTCTTTTTTGAAACATAGATGTCCCCCTCCTGGGTGTCTTTATATACAAAAAGTTGGCTACCATCCGGCGAAAGGGCTACGGCTGCATCATTTTCAGTGGTATTGACGGGAGCCCCCAAATTTTGGGGTGCGCTCCATTTTCCGTCTACCCGGGTGCTTTGGTAAATGTCCTCCAAAGGAAACTCCTCTTCCTGATCAAGATACGATGCGGTTTTCTTTCCTGTGCCCCCTTCACGCCGGGATGTAAAAATCAAGACCGATTCATCAGCGGTAATTACCGGGGCATAATCGGGGAAAGGGCTGTTGACTTCCGGACCCAGGTTTTCAATTTTTGCTTTGACAGGATTTTTGGTCAACTTTTTCGCATTGATGCAAATATCGATGTGTCGGTTCACCTCTTCCATGATTTTCACTTCCTTTTTTACACCTTCCACCTTTAAAAAATTCTCGTAATATGTCAGGGCCAGGTCAAATTGATGGGCATCTTCGGCGCATTGTGCCATCATATATTCAATTTCAGGATAATATTCTTTGTCCAGTTCATACACCTTTTGCATGTAGGGAAGTCCATTGCCGCCTTCGCCTACCTTCAGGTAGCAAATGCCGAGAAAGAAATTGGCTTCCAGGGCTTTGGAACTAGAAACTTCAAGATCAGACTGAACTGCTGCAAGCAGCGGTTCAATTGCGGCCCGGTATTCGCCTTCGTCAAACAGCTTAATGCCATCTTTGTAAGCCGAGTGGTCAAATTGGGCCCGGGATAAAAAAGGCATAAGGAGAAATAAGAAAGCGCAGAGAAAAAATTGCTTTGGCATGTTGGTTTTGCGGACTCACCTGTTTATAAATATCCTGCAATCCGGCAAAATAAAGTTGAATAAATTTAAGGTCAAAATAATGGGTTCAAGCCCTTCGTAATCAGTTCAGAAAAGCGAAACAGAACCAAAAGAAAATCACATTTTTTATGTGAATTTTTTCAGGGCCCCAGTCTGAATAAGGGCTACGCCGGTTTTAAGTGGAATTGTTTCACCTTGAAATTCAAATGGTTGTAAGTTGAATCCGAGTCCGGTCCAATGAAAAGGAGTAAATCTTTATCGGGTATTGAAATCATCCATAAGTGCAACAAATTGGGTAGTATGCCAAGCATTCAGAATGCCTGATTCGATTCAATTCCGTTGTACATTCTCTCATTTCCGTTCAATGTTCTAGTTTTGCCCACTCACAATCATGCTCGAACCGTTTCAGCAAATCACCTGGTCCAGGCTCGATCGCAGGGCCTGGGGCCTGAGCCTCAGTGTTTTGGTACTTTATCTGCTTTTTGCGGTCATCGCCTCTTGGTCCGGCAAAAGCTGGACCTATCGGACAGGCCTCGAATATGTTCCCAAAGAAATCAGGGTAAAGGCCTATGAAATCGGCAGCGACCTCATGGAGCTTCCGCTTACCCTTCCCAATTATGCTTTCGGTGAAATTTTCGTGTTGGAAAATATCGCCCCGCAGGACTGGCTTTATCCTGTTTTTTTGGCTGTTTTTTTGCTCATAATCAGCTTTTTAGCTGCCGGTGTAACCTGTTTTTACGGAACATGGTTTTATGGTTGCCTTACGGGTTTGGGCCTTGGCGCAGCCTTGTTTGGAGCGGAGGTTTTTGCTCCGGCCGGCATAACCGAAAAATGGATTTCTGCCCTGGGGGTCTTGCTGGTTTGCGTACCTGTATATGTCATAAACAATTGGTTTTCAGGTTGGAATTTGGCAAGAAGGTGGTGGGTATTGCTTCTTGTATATCTTATTCCATCCTTTTTCTTGTTGCATCCGGCAAGTCCCGCTGTGATGTCCCTTGCATCGGCCCAATTGTGGCCTGTGCTGCTGCTGGGATCCCTTGCCTTCATTGTCTTCAATTCCTGTGATGTCCTGCAGGGCGTGCTCACCTTGGTTACACGCGATGATGCCGGCAGGCAAAGCTGGCTGCATTTTACCATTTTCAGCCTGTTGTATCTCAGCAATTTTATCCTCATTTACCTGCGCAATTCAGGAAAATTGGTGCTGGACATATTGTATCCCAACCCGTTTTGGATTCAGTATTTTACCCTCATTCTGGGTTTTTGGATGCTCGCCCGCAAGCAGGAATTTGCTGAGGACGATGGAAGCAGGAATATGGGCTTAAGTGTTGTATATGTGGGCCTTGCATCTTTGTTTCTGCTTACTTGCGCCATGGCACACGGACTCGCCAACGACCTGATGACCGAGGTCCTCGAGGATGCCATTACCCTCATTCATTTCTGCATGGGGCTCGCATTTTTTCTCTATGTGGTCATCAACTTTTTCCCCCTGATGATGGTGGGCCTCAAAATTTACCAGGTGATGTTCCGCCCCAGGTACATGCCCCTGTATTCCATCCCTGTATTTGGGCTGGGCGGGGTTTGGCTTTTTTTGGTGAATGACGGATATTTTCCTTACTCTCAGTCCATTGCAGCCCGGCAGGTGATGTTGGCCGACCATGCTGTGGCAAGCGGAGATTATTTCCTTGCCGAAAACTACCTGCAAAATGCCCTCAGTTTTGATTTTCGCAACCAAAGAGCCAATCTCAGCCTGTCTGACCTCTACCTCCGCATGGGCAATCCGGCCAAAGCAAAAGAATATGCTGAGGCCTCTCTGGACAAAAAACCATCCACTGAAGCCCATTTGGCCATTGCCCGGATTTACAGGCAGAAAAAACAGAACCTGCAAGAGATTCTTCAACTTCAGGCCGCTCTGCGGGCATTTCCTCAAGAGGGTAAACTTCAAAATAACCTGGGTATGGCTTTCATGGAAACTGTTTTCCGCGATTCGGCTCAGTATTATTTGTCAAAGGCGGCCGAATCCACCGGTGCAGGTCGGGAAGGTAATGCCAATTTGGGATATTATTACCTGGTAAACCGCTTGGAGACCGAAGGTCTGCCGCAAAAATCTCCGGAGCGGCAATCGAAGGGCGATTGGGCTGCCATCAACAACAGCGTGGTTTTTGCAAATGTGGCCCATGAAAAAAGCCCGGATCTTGCTGAAATTCAATCCTCTTTTACCGAAATTCCGGAATCTGTTCAGCCTTTTTTGCTTTTTCATGCCTACATCAACAAAGCCATTACACGCGATTCTTCGGATTTTCAGAAATGGAAAAAACTTGAAAACGATACCATCCGGCGCTATTACAGCGACCCTATCGATTTGAGCAGGGCCATGTTAATTTACCGTACAGGCAGGGTGAAGGAGGGCGTTCAGCAATTGCTCGGTTTGCTGGAAAGCAGCAGTGAAAACCGTCGGGATCTTTCCCTGCTTTTGGGACAGATTTTTTTTGAACAGGGTGCCTATGCCTCAGCCGCTTCATTTTTCAGGCAAGCCTCTTTTATGCAGGTGAAAAAAGCCAATTACTGGTATGCTCTCAGCTGTCTGGATGCAGGGCGTCAGGCGGATGCAGCCGCTGCTTTTTCTGAAGTGCTTTCTGAACTCGGTCCGGCTGATAAAATCCGGATTACAGTGCTGGCAGACGGGCTGAAAAGCGGGAAATTTCACAATGCGGCCCAACGCTCAGACCCGGAGAAGTCGGCTTTCATCAAGGTGCAATGGAATACACTTTCGAACCAGCAGATCATTGACCTGATTTACCTCATTTCGGACAAGGAATCGCAGCGGTTTCTCTGGAAATATGCCTTCGACCGGGCCTATAACGAAAGTATGGCTTCCCGCTGCAAGGCCCTGTTTGGGTTTGCCAGGAGTCAATTCGGGAAAAAGGAAAAATGGATCCGGCAGATACAGGAAGCAAAGGGAAAATATCTTGAAATTACAGGTCAGGTTAATGCACTTTCCGACTGGACCAAGGCCAATGGTTCGCCGGAAGATTTCCCTTTCTTCAGGGCGCAATTGGCATTGGCTAAAAATGATTCAGCTGCTGCATCGGCATATTTTCTGAAAGCACTTGAGGTCAATCCCTTCAGTCTCAGGCAAACGGGTGTGGCTATCGGGTATCTTTCTTCTGTGCGTGAAAGCCGCCCGTTTGCATATCAGAAAAGTCTGGAAATCAGCAATCTGGATCCGTCCAATGTAGAGTATCAAAAATTGTATGCCTGGTTTTGTATCAAAGAGGGCTTGCCTGAGTTTGCTTATGCCATGATTCCGAAAATTGCCGAACTTACCAACACCCGCGTTGCCAACGAATTTAAGAAAAAACTGGACGAGGAATTGGCCAAAAAAAATTTTCCGGCGGTTCCTTTGCCATAATTTATCCATCCGTTTCAAATGAAAGCAATCCTTTTAATCCTTGTCCTTTTTTCGACCTCAGCCGCATTTTCCCAGTCAAAAAAAGAGCTGACCATCGCCTTTTATAACACCGAAAATCTCTATGATACCATCAACGACACCTCTGTGGACGATGAGGAATTTTTGCCGGATGGGAAAAATAATTGGACCGGAGAGCGCTTTCAGCGAAAACTCAATTCGCTTGCGAAGGTGATTGATTCTTTGGGCGGGGGGCCTGATGTGCTGGGATTGTGCGAGGTAGAAAACCGTTCTGTGCTCACAGACCTGCTGAATGAGAAACGCCTGGCAGCAAAAGGGTATGCCATTGTTCACGAAAATTCACCCGACAAAAGGGGCATAGATGTGGCTTTGATTTACAAAAAAACAGTATTCAAACCCTTGTTTCACAAAATGTTGCGGGTTCAGACCGAAGACCCTGAATTTATCACCCGCGACATCATGATGGTAAAAGGTGAAGTAAACCGAAAGCCTCTGTATGTCTTTGTAAACCACTGGCCTTCCAGGCGGGGCGGAGAAGAAGAATCCCGTCCAAAGCGAAAAGCAGCGGCGCTGGTTCTTCGTCAAACTTTGGATACCATTTTGGCCAAAAATCCCAATGCGGCCATGGTGATGATGGGCGATTTCAACGATAGTCCTTTCGATGAATCGCTGAAAAAACATTTGCTGGCAAGCGACACTACCTTGCCCGGACACAAAAGAGAAGTGTACAACACCACGGCACGCCTCGCCAAAGCAGGCGACGGAAGCCATATGTATAAAGGAAAATGGGACATGCTCGACCAAATCATCATCAGTTCCGGTTTGGTTGAAGGTCGTTCCGGAATGACCTGGAAAACAAATTCTTCTGCAGTATACAGGCCAGTTTGGATGGTGGATAAATATGCCAGAGATCCGGGTGAGCCCTACCGCACCTATGGCGGACCCAAATACAAGGGCGGTTACTCAGACCATTTTCCCGTTTTCGGAAAAATCAGCTATTAGGCCATTTCTTCCGCTAAAGCCATCGCGGCTTCTATCGCTTTGTCCATATTGTAATATTCCCACTCCGCAAATCGGCCAAGCAGGAATACCTTTTCCTGTCTCAGCATTGATCTGACCTCATCCACGAGGGCTTTTGAACCCATAGCATGGAGGATATAGGAGTTGGGTTCTTTATTAAAGGCCAGGGGTTTTAGATTACCAGGAAGTTTTTTGGCCTCTTCGCACATAAATTCGTATGAATAATCTCCCGAAAATTCCACCACACAGGTTTGCCTTTGCGAGCCCCTGTTGTTGCTTTCGGCAAAGGTGCCGGTGTATATGATGCGGTGGGCTTTCACATGTGGGTCGGGCAGGTACAGCCATGAAATGTCACCCGGGTCAGTTTCGCAAAACAGGTTGGATGTGCCATTCGAGGGCAGGGAAGTCAGACTTTGCTGAAGGCCGGCAGGTACCATTTTTTCGCCGAAAATATGGCCGGCTTTTCTCACATCGCCGGTATACACCACTTTGTCAAAAGGTCCGTTCTGATCCAGCCAGAATTTTCCTTCTCTTTTTTCAATCTTTTGGATATCAGTATGATAATGGATTTTCATGCCTTCGGCCAGACGATTGGCTATAAATTGAGATCCATCTTCTTTGGCATAGTAAAAGGTAGAATGCACCATCCCCGTTTCTTCTTCTTTGGCTATGTTGCTGAGCAGCATTTCCTTCAGATTGGGCATTGGTAATTTGCCTTCCAGCCAGGCCAGGGGGATGGTAGAAAGGTCGGCATTCCAGATTTTTTCATTGTAGGGCCTGAAATAGGTTTCATACAAGGTGGTTCCAAAATTGGACTTCAGGAATTCTGCAAAATTGGGATAGGAAAAAGGATCTTTTGGCTGATAATCAGGGGATAAAAAGTCATCGAGAACTTTGGAAATAAAACCTTTATCGAGTTGAAACAGGTAGTTTTCAAGGGGATAGCCAATCCATTTCCCGTTCAGCAAGATTTTGGCATTGCGCCTGGCTTTTAAAAATTCGCGATCCCGGTCAAAAAATCCCCAAAACCAGTCCAGAACAGCCTGATTTTTTGAGTTGAAAATATGCCCCCCTACTTTGTGAAACAGGTTGTCCTGAATCCTGTCGCATTTTACCAGGCCTCCCGGCTTACCCGCTCTGTCAAATATTTCCACATCGTGTATCTTTCCCAGAATGCGGCCGGCCGAAAGACCCGAAATTCCTGCTCCGATTATGGCAATCCTATCCATTTTTTATTTCCTGAATGATATTTTGAAAAGCCCCGACGGAAGCATTGATGCCATGCATGGGCTCCCAGAGGCTATTGGTTTCATTTCGTTTTTGCTTATTGTATGCCCTGTAAATCAAGGCCCATGCCGGATCCTGAAAATCCATATAGCCCTTATACCGGCGGCTATCCGCACCCGACTTTTTCAGGAATTCAAAATTCAGGGCCATTCTGCCCCTGAACAAACCTTTGCTGAGAAAATCAGCCCCGGAAGAAGGGAGGATGCTTTTGATTTCTGCCATCACCTCCATTTTGTCCTTTGCCCGGGTTTGGCTCTGCGTTTGGTTGTCGGTACTTTGTTGTCCGTGCTGCCGGTAAACAACGCCTTCTTCCGGCACATGGATAAAGCTCGGATTGAGAAGGCTCAGCTTGAATAAATACAGATAATCTTCGTGGGTGATGAGATGTTCATTCCATGCCGGAGCACTGTCAATCAGCGACTTGCGGAAAAGACAGGCCTGGGTAAGGATATTCCAGCCCCGCAGCATATGGCATTTCAATGCCAGGGCAGGAGGGAGGGCATTCCATTGCATCACGACATCCCGTTGTATCCATCCGTTTTCGGTTTCTTCTGCCATTACGTACGGACCATAGGCCATGTCGGCACCCGTTTTTTCCAGGGCAAGAAATTGATTTTCCAGTTTTTTAGGAGTAAGCAGGTCGTCGGAATCGAAAAACTGAATGTATTTTCCGGATGCCACTTCCAAGCCCAGATTTCGGGCTGCGCCGGGACCGCTTCCCTTATTGTTCAGAAAGATACACTCGGTGATGTAGTCGTAAATTACCAGTTTTATATCATCCGTTGAATGGTCATCTACTACGATGATTTCGTCAGGTTTCTTTCTTTGATTCAGGAGGTTATCCAGCGTTTTGCGCAGGAGTTCTGCCCTGTTTTTTACCGGGATGATGACCGAAATATCACTCACATCCGATGGGTTTGGTCAGTTAAAAATCCATCTTTCATTTCCAGAATCCGGTCTGCCATTCCGGCCAGCGCCATGTTGTGGGTCACCATTACGAAAGTTTGGTTGAGTTCCTGCTTTAATTCAATAAAAATGCGGTGCAGTTCTTCTGCATTGTGGCTGTCCAGATTGCCCGTCGGCTCGTCGGCCAGCACGATGGCCGGGTCGTTCATCAATGCCCGGGCGATGGAGGCCCGCTGCTGTTCTCCGCCTGAGAGTTCAGTGGGTTTGTGGTCCAGTCTTTCATACAATCCCAGTCTTTCCAGCAGAGAAGCGGCCTTTTTTTTCACAGCATGGTCTTCTTTGCCAGCAATCCAGCCCGGCATGCAAACATTTTCGAGGGCGGTGAACTCCGGCAGCAGGTGATGAAATTGAAAGACAAAGCCGATAAATTGATTTCGGAATGCCGCAAGGCCTTTGGCCGAAAGTCCCATCGGATTTTTACCCAGAATTTCGAGGTTGCCGGAGTCGGCACGGTCCAGAGTACCCAGAATTTGAAGGAGGGTACTTTTTCCTGCTCCGGACGGTCCCACAATGGTCACCAATTCTCCTTTTTGGATGGCTATGTCCACAGATTTCAATACCTGAATCTGTCCGTATTTTTTCGCCAGTTGCGAGCCTTTTAAAACCATGCGGGGCAAAAATAGGGGAATGAATTGGCTTTTTGGATTGAAACCGCAATTCCCGGAATGTTCCGACCCTTCCGGAGACCGAAAAAGCCATTGCAGGGAAGCATAAAACTTAAAGTCCTATCCCGGTAATCTCATCTTCGCTCAAACCCGTGGCTTGAGCAATTTGGGCAAGCGGCAATCCCAGCCTCAGAAGATTCCGGGCAATTTCGAGTTTACCCTCCAATTTTCCTTCCTCAAAGGAGGTATCCACCACATTTTTCATGTCGCGGTAATATTTGAGGGAGTTTTCGTAAGTGGCCAGCTGCTCGGGAACAAAGCGGGCAATCTCCGCGGTTTTGAATGCCTTTTCGAAAATGTGGTTGCGCAGGCGCTCGGGGATGTGCTTGAAGTTTTCGAGATTTTTGATGAAATAGAGCCACTTGTCGAACTCCGTTTCCAGCTCGGATTCTGACTTGAGGAACTTGGGCATTTCTACATACACAAAGGTGAGTTTGTCGTAGAAAATCTGATTGTGTCGGTTTTTCAGTTGCACATAATGCAGGTAATCAGGGTTTTGCTGGTCTTCTTCAAACACAAAATCGAGGATGCCCACGCAGTACACCGCTGCCAGCCGGAAGTCCCAGTCGCCCCGCTCTGCCTGCTCCCGGATGGGGAAGGTGGCATAAAACACGCTTCGGTCTTTGAAGAAGTTTTGTTTGGCCTTCTGGAGTTCCACAATAAAGCGGTCGCCTTTTTCGCTTTCGCAGTAGATGTCGAATACGGCCCTGCGGTCAATGCTCAGGTCTCCGAGCTGATCTGTTTTTTTGTAGCTGAGGTCTTTGATGCGGTGGTGCTCGGGCAGCAGACCGTTGAGGAAATCGATGAGCAGGTCCTTGTTTACCTCTTCACCAAAGAGCTTTTTAAAACCGAAATCGGTAAAAGGGTTGATGTAGGTGGCCTTCATGCTGCAAAGATACGGGGCGGAGGATGGATATCAAACCGGCCTGCGCCGGGAAAATTCCACCAAGTAATTAAAAAAATGCCGGCATAAACAGGGAATAATTGTCATTAACTTAGAATTTAATTGAACATATTGAAGAAAAAATAAATTATTCAAAAAATTTTGAAACCCGAAAATCATCGTTTACGTTTACCTGCGTTCTATCCGGCATCTTATTGTTGTGCTGCAGGTGCGGGATTGGATTGGCAAACTGAACCCTGATATGTACCTGATTGTATTCTTTCTGTTGATTTACCCCCCCCCTGCAAAGGTTTTGGCGGGCAGCGAGGCCACTTGCATGGCGGCAAGAGCCGGCAAAGCAGGAGCGGGGCCATCCGGCAGGGGTGTATATTTGGGACAGCAGTTAAAAAAAATGGTGTTTAACGCCTGAGGAGCTGAGCGCTGCTTATCGTACGGGAGTGTACAAAAAGAGCAAAATCAGCCCCGACCTCTCACAGTCATTATCAAGAACATTAAACACCGTTTCAATTATGAAACTTTTCAAAAAATCAATTGTCTTTTTTTCGGTCATTTTCGCCGGATTGACCACCGGTAAAGTTTTTGGCCAAACCTTCGGCCAGCCTTTTTATTGTGTAAACTACGCTACCAACACCTCCGGTTCAGCGGTTCAGATTACATTCAGCCTGCCTCAGGCACTGGGAACCATAAGCAGCATTGCACCATCGGGACCCAATGAACTGCTCGTAGCCACAGCTGCAAGCATCAACAATACTGCGAGCCCCCGAACGGCAACCATCAGCGTTCGTTGTGCCGCCAACAACCGCTGTCCGGGAAAGGTAAGGGTAAACTACGGCACGGGTACCTGTCTTCTATCGGCGGAGGTTACGGTGTATAAGTCGTACACACAATCCAATATAAATGCCTTTTCTGCTTTTGTTTTTGGATTGGACGATAATTCTATACCCAAGCCGTATCAGATAATCTCCGATGGTTGTGCAGACCCGGGAGAATTGCTGAATCTTTCTGTGGTACCTGTGGTTTCTACCATTCCCTGCACCACGGCTGCAGATATTTACACATGGCGGTTTGTAGATGGCTCCGGCAATCCCCTTGCAGGATGGTCGCCTTTGTTTGCTTCCTCCGATAATTCTGCAATTGCGCTCCGGGTACCGAGTCCATTTACCCAGCCCTGCACGGTACAGGTGCGGGTAGGTACTTGTGCGGCAGCCAATGTGGTGCATGCGCAGTTGATTATCAGGCCGTCGGCCTCACCCAATTCCATATTTTTGGTATCACAGGCCAACGGAGGGAGCAATACCAGTCCATTGGCAAACAATTTAAATGGTGATCCTGCCAATCAATTCCCCAACGCCACTAACGATGCCAATAAAATATGGTGTTTGAATGCCGACTTTGGAGTTACCACAAATGGGCAACCTACCGGACCGGCCGCATATTATGCCGGCAATGAATTTACGCTTCAGGCTTTGCCGGATGAATCTTTAAGCGGCGTTACTTATTCCTGGATTGTTCCTCCCGGTTTTGATTTGGTTAGCCAAACAGGCAACAAAGCGGTAATAAGGGCATATGGTGGTACCCAGGGCGCCAGTGGTGTCATACAAGTGAATGCCTTACAGGCCAACACCTGCCGGGGGCAATTCTCCAGGCTTACCATCCAAAGGAGGTTGGTTCCAACTACCGGAACTGCAACAGCAGCCAATTTGCCTTTTAATACTCCGACCATCGGATATCCAAGTCTTACATTGCCCGGTGGAGGGACCATTTCTACTCCTGCTCCCTGCAATCCTGCCCAAACCTTGCTGGAAGTAAAACAGGATTATACCCTGACCCTGCCAAATGTACCGGCAAACACACCGGT
>CANHCT010000024.1 GCA_947459175.1 Hymenobacteraceae bacterium | reverse complement strand
TTTTCCCTTCGGGACAAAAAGGATTTCCGCTTCAATCCCTAACGCAAAATTCACCCTCAACATAAGATAGTCATGAATCCTCAATGGAAAGACTATCTGGTAGGCAATGCCCGGATGCTGTAGGATTTTTACTACCGGAACCTGTCTTTGTTTCTTCAGGCTAAAAATCCCAATGTTCCGGGTATTCCAAACAAGCTGATATAGCAGACAGTAAGAAGGAGTTTGTCTGCCCAAAGCACAAAATTTTGGGATCTGGTTTTGGGGGAACCGGATGCTGTAGATTGTATCTGTACAGGCGACAAGCTGAGCATCGGACAATATGCAGTAGATCATTTTATCCCCCATCATTTTGTTTCGCATAATTTGATTTGGAATTTAATCCCTGCACAAAAGACATTCAATCTCACCAAGGGCAATAAACTTCCGCCGGCAGAAAAGTATTTTGAGTCCTTCTTTTCACTGCAGAAAGCGGCAGTGGAGATTGTGCTGAACAAATCTCCCAACAACCAATTTCCGGAAGATTACCTTACTATTTTCCCGGATCTGAACAGCCTTACCTACCATAAATTTAAAGAAAGAACCCAACAACCCATGATCAACATCGCTCACAATAACGGCTTTGAATTTTTGCTATGAATCCTCATAATCCATACAGTCTGATCGCAAAAAAAAGGGAAACCTTGTCTTTTCCGGCCAAATACCTGCTCAGTCAAAATTTGCTTTCGGGAGATGTTCCGGATTTGGGTTGCAGCTTTGGAAAAGATGTGGAAGTCCTGAAGGAAAAAAACATCTGCATCACGGGATGCGACGAATACCATGCGCCGGCCTATCCACAAAAGAAATTCAATACCATCATCTGCTTGTATATGCTTATTGTTTTGCTACACGAGGAACAAGCCATAGCCCTCACGGAAACCTCTCAATTGGTAAAACTGAAGGGAAAAGGCTACATAGCGGTGAGAAGGGATCTCCGGTTTGATGAGGGGTTCAGAACGCACAAACTGTACAACAAGAAAACCTAACAGTGCGATGTGGTGCTCAAATACAAGTCCATATTTTAAAATGATAGTTGTGAGATATATGAATATCAGTATTTTAACTGCATCACACACCCGGTGAACACCCACTGTCCTTTTTGTAATCCGGATTCAGAACGGGAATTGATTGTTGAATCCGCAACGTCTTATGCCATTTTTGACAAATTCCCGGTTAGTGAAGGCCATACTTTGATTATTCCTAAAAAAAATTGTTCTGATTATTTCGAATTGACCTTCAAAGATCAATCGGCTTGTATTCTTATGCTGAACAGGGTGAAGCAAATCATTTGGGAAAGATTCCGACCGGATGGATTTAATGTTGGCATCAACATCAGCGAAGCGGCAGTACAGACCGTTCCCCATGTCCCCATACACTTGATTCCCCGGAATAATGGAGATGTAAAATCGCCAAGAGGAGGCGTAATACCGGATAAGCAAAATTATTGAAGGATGTAAATGGCCTAAGAGGTGCGCGGCAGGCCATCGATTCCCGTACGCAGCCATTTGCCCCGGCAAATGTTATAACCTTGCTCATCCCGGGTGAGCCATCCGACTAATTGATCTTCTGTTTTTATGGCTGCCTTCCGCACTTGGGTCAATTTGGAATTTTATAATCAGGAATCGGTTATGGCGGTTTTGGTGCCCCTGCCTCGCAGCCGAAGGGTTGCAGTACCTGGTTTACTCTATCCAACCGCAAGGTTTCCTTGCCCTGCTCCGGTTCCCGAATGAATCGCAAACCCATCCCGGCTTTTTCAGCCAGTTCGGGCCGGGAAAGTTTCACCGGTTTACGCTAGTCTTTTACAAAAACTGCAAGATTCATTTTATACCCTTTCGGGTGTATGGGTTTCGAAAACGAGATAATTACACCTTTTCGGGTATAATATTTCGACTTAAGGGTAAAGTATGCCCGATCGGGTATGAATATGTCCAAACAGCTATCCAAAATTCTTAGCCCGGAGATTCTCCCGCCGGCAAAACAGGGTATTCCAATTCCGGATAGGCATGCCCCGGTACAGGCCATTTTTTGGCTTGGCAACCTTCCTGCATCCGTTCAATTCAAGAAATATTTCTACTTTGCCACTTTAAGTCCTGCACCATTTTTTGTTTCGCCGCATGAAAACCAACCTCCTTATCCTGTTTTTTGTTTCCTTGTTCGGGTACGCATCCGCCCAGGGCGGGGCATGTTCTGCCGGTTTCCGGAGGGTAAAAGTTACGGTCATCCCCGATAATAAACCCACCGAAATCACTTGGGCTGTGGTGAGCAAAGGCGGTGTACCCCTGCTCTCCGGCACCATCGGAACCGACAGCCTCTGTATTCCAGCCGATTCCTGTGTTCGGTTTACCATCCGCGATGCCGGTGGCGATGGTATTTGCTGTGCACAGGGGGCGGGCCGGTATATGGTATGGTATGATGGTCAGCTGGTCAGGAGCAATTATAAATTCACCTCGGCCGAAACCATGTGGATGGGCTGCCCATCTTGTCAGCCCGGTCCCACGGAGCGTCAAATCCGCATTTTCATTAATCCGGACCAATATCCCGCTGAAATTTCCTGGAATCTGATGAACGGGGATGGCGACACCCTTTCCAAAGGCCGTACTTTCGGTGATACTGTTTGTGTGCCGGCCACCGGTTGCCTTCGGTTCAAAATGCTGGATTCCTTCGGAGATGGCATTTGCTGCAATTTCGGACAGGGGAGTTATCAGGTTTTTTCGGCCGATTCCCTGCTTTTTTCAGGAGGCAGTTACACTTTTACAGACAACAAAATAGAAAACTGTCCTCCGGGTTACGATTGTTCTTCGGCCATTCCGGTCAGCCCCGATACTTTCACCACATTCTACGATGATACCTGGTACCGGTTCAAACCCGATACTACCGGCCGTTATGTGATTTCTACCTGCAACATCGGCAACACCTGCAGCACCAAAATATGGGTCTATGATTATTGCAACAATCTTCAGCCCACAGAGGGAAATGCCTCTACCATTGCCTACTCAAACAGTGGCTGCGGAAGTCAGGCCCTGCTGAGTGTGATTCTCGAGAAAAACATCCAATACTACATCCGCATCGGCGATGAGGCCGACCAGTGCAATCCCGACCCGGTCAGCTGGGCCCTGAGTTTTACCGGGCCCATTGTGGGCTGCATGGATTCCACTTCCTGCACCTACAATCCGTTGGCTACGGTTAACGACAACAGCCTTTGTCTGTATAACCCGAATCCCAATTGCCCTGAACAACCGGACCTGATTGTGCAATCTGATTTGCTGCGAACCAGTTTTAAATTTGACAGTCTCGACAACAACGATCCCTGCTTTATCCAGGAGGGTTGCCTCAAAGGGATGGGCAAGCGCTATATTCTGCGCTTCAGTACCCGCATAGAAAACATCGGAGATGCCGATTACTACATAGGTCGTCCCCCGGCAAGTCCTTCCATACCTTCCAGCCAATGGATCTGGGATCCCTGCCACGGACACTGGCACTACAAGGGATATGCCGAATATCTGCTGTTTGACAAAAACTCCAATCCCATCCCGGCGGGATTCAAAGCCGGATTCTGTGTGATGGACCTCAATTGCTCCATCGGGGGAGGAATCCCCAAATACAATTGTACCAATCAGGGCGTTACGGCCGGGTGCGGAGATATTTACGACCGAAGCCTGAAATGTCAGTGGGTGGATGTTACCGAAGTGGATACCGGCAGTTATACCCTGGTGGCCCGTGTGAACTGGGACAATTCGCCCGATAAACTGGGCCGTACCGAGTCGAATCTGTTCAACAACTGGGGCCAGTTTTGTGTAAAACTGAGCAAAAACAGCAGCGGCCGGCGCTTTGCCACCGTGCTTCCGCAATGCAATCCTTTTGTGGACTGTCAGGGCCAGGTTTTTGGTTCGGCCCGGCGGGATTGTAAGGGAATTTGCCAGGGCACCGCTGTGCACGGAGACATAAACAACGACACCCTCCGCAACGAAGCTGATCTGGAAGAATACCTGCATGGCATCAGCGAGGGCAATATGGCCTCCACACCCTGCAGCGACCTGAACGGCGATTCGGCTTTGAATGTGGTGGATGCGGCTATGCTGTTGCATTGCCTTCACCATGAGGATTCCACCGGTCATGCTGACCATTGCGAATTCGGACCCCTTTTTATGGACATGGGCAGCGTAGTAAAAATCGGAGTGGATACGGTAAATGCAGCAGCAGGCTATGCCGATCTGAATATGCTGAATACTCAGGATGAAGTTTCGGCTTTTCAGTTCAGAATAAGTGGTGTGGTTCCGGATTCGGTTCAGTTTATTGGCCTGGGCGATTCGGGTATGGTGCATTTGATGGGGATGCCAAACGGGAATATTCTGTCTGTCATGGCAGGAAACCGCCTTCCGCGTCATACACAGCCAACGCGTTTTCTGCGCCTTTACTTCGACAGCATTACAGGACAGCAATTGTGTGTGGCCGCAGTGCAGGCAGCGCTCAGCCCCGACCTGCACATGCTGGCGCCTCAGACGGGGGCATGCAAAAACCTGCAACCTGTATCGCGGGTAAAATCCATCAGCGGAAACGGAAGCTGCCGGGTGGTTCCCAATCCCTTTTCGGGTGAAACGCTTCTGCATTTTCCCCAAACAGAAGGCCGTGCTTTTGACTTCAGCCTGTTTGATGCGCAGGGAAAAAGGGTCTTTGCAGAAAGGGGCATTCGCAACAGCCCCTACAGACTGGATGCTTCCCGGTTGAATTCCGGTTTATACCGATTTGTCCTGCATGGAGGCGAATCCTATTCCGGCACCCTCATGCTGGAGAGATAATTGACTGACAGGCCCTTGGCGATTCAAGGATTCTCAAACACTGCGACGCCGAGAAACGCTGCGTTGAACAATGTACAAAGTTTAGGACTTACCGCTTCAAAACTGTCCTTTTCTTTTCCAGAATCCGGTCGTAGTAGCCGGTGGTTTTAAAGGTGAAGTACTTGTGGCCGAAGAAGTTGGCAAAAAAACCAAAGCAAATTCCCCCGATGTTGGCAAAAAGGAACCGGTCGATAAAGGTCAGGGAAATTTTGAGGCCGCTCAAATCGGAGCACATGCGGGCGATTTCTTCCACTAAACCCTGAAGGTGGTATTGTGAGTCGGGGTAAAATTCAAACCAGGCTTTGGATATCCTCAGCAGCACCTCTGAAGAGAGCCAGGTAACGGTAAGCGCCACCATCGAAACCATAAAAAATTTCACAGCTTCGCGGGTAACATTGCCGCTGTTGCGGGCATTGAAGGCAAAGAGCTTGGTCATAAAAAAGCCCCAGACCATGCCGGTGAGGTATCCCGACACAATGGAACTGCCAAAGCCAAACTGAAGGTGAAGCCGCAGCAGGGTAGCGGCAATCAGATTGACGGCCACGCCCGAACAGGCAATCAGGAGGTACACCGCAAAGTTCTTTACAGTCTTCGGATTGCGGATTTTCTCCATCAGGACTTCGCTCCAGTGCTTCATTCAGGAAAAACTTCGGCCCAAAGAAAAAAGAAAAGAACAGGAAACTATCCCAAAATTCTGAAAAAGTATGAATTCAGACGGCCACCTCCGCTTTTATTGCCGGATGCGGGTCGTATCCAAGCAGTTTAAAATCTTCATAAACAAACCCAAAAATGTCTTTTACCTCCGGATTTATTTCCATGACTGGCAAGGGGCGTTCTTCCCGGGACAGTTGTAATTTTGCCTGTTCCAAATGATTGAGATAGAGGTGGGTATCGCCACCTGTCCAGATAAAATCGCCGGGCTTCAGATTGCAGACTTGTGCCACCATCATGGTAAGCAGGGCATAGGAAGCGATGTTGAAAGGGACACCCAGAAAGAAATCGGCAGAGCGCTGATACAGGGAGCAGGACAATTTTCCGTCGGCTACATAAAACTGAAACATGGCATGGCAGGGGGGGAGTTTCATTTTGCCGATGTCGGCCACATTCCAGGCGCTCACCATCATCCTGCGGGAATCGGGCGTATTTTTAATTTGCCTGATTACCTCTGATATTTGGTCGATGTGTCCACCGTCTGGTGTGGGCCAGTTTCTCCACTGATGCCCGTAAACCGGACCGAGGTTGCCGTTTTCATCGGCCCATTCGTCCCAGATGGAAACACCGTTTTCCTTTAAAAACCGGATATTGGTGTCGCCCTTCAAAAACCAAAGCAATTCCACGATGATGGATTTGATGTGTACTTTTTTTGTTGTGATGAGAGGAAAGCCTTTTTCAAGGTCAAACCGCATCTGGGTTCCGAACAAGCTGAGCGTGCCTGTACCGGTACGGTCGGTTTTGCGTGTACCCTCGTCAATAATCCGCTGAAGCAGAGTGTGGTAGGTTTTCATGGGCAAAAAAAAATAGCACCGGCAAGATGCTATTTTTTTGATTTTAGAAAAGAGTGTAATTAAAGAGTAGCGCCCTTTTCTGATTTTTCTTTTTCTTCACCGGTGCCGGCAGAAGCTTTTTTCTTGCAGCAGGATTTTTTTGCACCGGCACAAGATTTTGTTTCAGCAACAGGAGCAGCTTCAGCAGTGCTGGCTTCTCCTTCAGCTTTGGCCATTCCGGCACAGGCTTTTCCTTCTGCGGAAGCCGAAGCTTTCATTTTGCAGCAGGATTTTTTGCTGCTGCAGGATTTTTTCTTATCCTTCTCATCTTCCTTCACAACAACGGCAAATGAAGAAGCAGCTTTGGCAGCGTAACCGCCTCCGATGAAAGCAGTTAGCAAAAAGGCAACAAACAGGTTTTTCATATAAGTTTTAAATTTTTTGTAAAGATAAGACCAAAACGAAAATACAAGCAAGATTGTTGATTAAAAAATTGCCATGCTTTTCGCCTGTACATTCGCCATTCAGTCAGCTTTTTGGTAAATATCCCGGCTGTTTCTTCCTAAACCGTTGTAATCCAGGCCGTAACCTACAATAAACTTGTTGGGGATTTCGAATCCGGTGTAGTCCAACTGTAAGGGCACCTTCAGTGATTCGGGCTTAACAAACAGCGTAGCTATTGAAATGCCGGCCGGCCGGAACTGCTGAAAAGTCTTATGCAACTGCGTCATGGTGAGGCCAGTATCCACGATGTCTTCCACCAAAATAACATGCCTGCCTGTGATGTCTGCCTGCAAGCCCAGCACTTCTTCTATTTCTCCGCTTGATTGGATGCCGTGGTAGGAGGCCAGTTTTACAAAGGAAACCTCGCAGGGAATTGTGATTTCCTTCATGAGGTCGGCCGCAAACATAAAGGCTCCGTTCAGGATTGGCACAAAAATGGGTTGAACTCCCGCGAAGTCGATGTTGATTTGTGCTGCAATCCCCCGGATCCTTTCTTTTATCTGGCTGTGAGACAGATACGGGATGAACTCCAAATCGCCAATTTTTATGGTTTCAGAAGGCAGGGGCATGAATTGAAAATATTGGCAAAGCAATTAAATTTCCGGATAAAGTTTATGAATTTTGCAGCATGCAATCCAAAAGCAGCAACCGGCGGAACAAGATCGTTTTATTGGTGTTGGGGATGCTTTTTACGGCTTTTATTGTCTACACCACCTGGGACTTTATGGGCCGAACCACTCACCCGGGCGCCAGGAAGCATTTACCCAACAGCATCCTCAAATAATCTCGGGGGCCTTGCCGGCTTTGGCATAGGCAAACCGGGCCACCAGCTTCGGGGCATAGTAACTGTCGAGGCCTCCGCAGGCCATGGTTCCGGCCTTTTCCAAATTGACAAATCCATCGGGCCCCAAGGCCTCTTCGGGAACCCGGAGGTTTTCTATCCTGCCGATCACAAAGGTGGTGCCGTTGATTTCAAAAGGGTGTTTTTCCGCAAAGGAAATGCCTATTTTGATGGCCGAACCCTGTACAAAAGGGGCATGAAAACCAGGCAGATATTCCGGCTGCAGGCCAGTGGCTTCAAATTCGGATTCTTCCCACTTGGCTGAGGTCCAATGGGCTTGGGCCAGCATGGGTTCCGGCACATGGTTGAGCGTGAAAAAGCCGCTTTTTTCGATATTGGAAAGAGAGTGCATGCCCGGCATCACCGGCCGGAACAGGATGCCAATCAGGGCCGGGTCGGCACCCAGGTGCATCACCTGCGAAAATACAGCACAGTTGGTTTTTCCTTCAGAATCCTGACTTCCAAGCAAATACAGGCTTTTTATTCCCGTTACGGAGTTGATCAGGTTTCCCCGGTAAAACCTTTCCAATTCTCCGATCTCTTTCTTATTCCAATGCATGGTCTTCAAACCCCAAAAACCGGCGATTTGTTCTTTTTGCTTTTAAAACCAATTTAGCAAATGCCGGTAACATTTTCCTGTCGGCCCGGGTTATATGTTTTTAAAAATTCTAAAAATGAAAATCTTCTTTATTCTGATTATCACCATGCTGAGCATTACACATCCTGTTTCCGGACCCGCTTCGGTTCACGATTTTACTATGAAATCCATTGACGGCAAGGATGTTGCCTTGTCGGTATACAAAGGCAAAAAACTGCTGATTGTAAATGTGGCCAGCGAATGCGGCTACACCCCGCAGTACAAGGAACTGGAGCAGCTGAGCCGTACCTATGCAGGTAAACTGGTGGTGTTGGGTTTTCCGGCCAACGATTTTGGCGGGCAGGAGCCCGGTACCGATGCCGAAATCAAAGGCTTTTGTTCAAAAAACTATGGGGTCAGTTTCCCGATGTTTTCCAAAATCTGTGTGAAGGGAGAAAAAATGCACCCGCTGTATAAATTCCTTTCGGGCAAAGGCAAGGATGGAAAATCAGGTGCGGCTCCGGGGTGGAATTTTTCTAAATATCTGGTGGATGAAAAAGGGCAGGTAATCAAATTTTTCCCCTCTTCGGTAAAGCCAATGGACAAAGCCATTACCGATTTGCTGTGATAGAAACTCATTACCGAGACTCAGAACAGGGGTCCGTAGTCTGCTAGCGAAGACAAAGGGCAGAAGGTTGCCGCAACACTCAGGTCTAGATTTTTATATTTCTGTTTGAAATATAGCTCGACCTATGCATTGAAGCTGAAAGGCATTCTGTTATTTTTGTATTCTGTAAATTCATCTTAATGATTACTGTTAGGGCTAAATATGATGTAAAGCAAATTCTTCTTTCTGAGAAAGTTGAAGTCACCAAAGTTGAAGAAGTTATCGTTGTTTTTTTGAATCGTGACCGAAACGATGAGGAGGAAGTTTCAGGGGCAGAAATCCAAAAGCTTGTGCAAAATGCTGGTTCCTTGTCATTTCTTGAATCAAAACAAGAGGATTGGTATTCAGATAAGGACTTAAGAATAAAATATTGATGCAGAAGGCAAAAATTGTTTTTGCTCGATTTTTGGACAGCAGTGATTTATGTCATATCATTAAAAAAATATGCCATTGAATATTAAAATTATGTAAAAGGATAATTTAAATAGAATATTTGACCAAAAAAATCGGATAATCCAAAAATAAATTACCTGTTTATCAATAAGAAAAAGAATATATTTTAATTTATACGGGCTAAATTTACAGTAGATATCTTTTTTATTTAATCTTGATAAATTATGATTATTAAAATTTATCGAATTGTTAATCTAGGTCTACTAAATTTTTTTTATTTTATTGAATATTAATTTCAAAATAAAAATACTAACTAAAATAAGAATTGAATAATGTAAAATAAAAAAAGTAAAATCATTGATTGATGGATAACTGCAAATTTGAATCGGTTTGTTTAAATACAATTGACCTCCAAAGGCGAGATTAATTTGAAAATGCAATAGGATTGGGATCAATATATTTTTGTATCTAATCATTAAAAATCCTAAAAATACGCCAGTTATATAAGCGAATAGTACCTGACCTGAAATTTGATCGAAACAATGATTGTTGGTTAAATTAAAAAAATGAAGTATAGAAAACAATAAAGATGACATAAATATTGAAAAAGTATTATTTAATCTAAATGAAAACAAAAATATGTAAATATAAATTCCTCTAAAGAATAATTCTTCTATTAGAACCGACATAAATATATCAAAGAGATAAATTAAACTTTGATATAGTTTAATTCCCAAATAAAATTTTGAATTTATGAAAATTATATCAATAAAAAATAATGAAATAGAAATAAAAAAAACTATATCTAAAAATGTAAACTTTGTTTTTGGCTGGTAATTAATATTTTTTAGATGTTTAAATAAAAAATAAACATAAGGAATTGTGAACAATACTCTTGAAATCAAATAGCCATCTATTGAGTCTTTGAAAAAAGAAACTAAATAGCTCCTCAAAAAAAAAGGAGCTATTAGAAAAAAAATAGTAACAGATATAATTTTAAGGATACCGGCTATCCATTTTTCATAAGTCATTAGAAAATTGAAAGGTCTAAGGTTAATTCACATTGGCTAACACAAACACATCCAAGAAATTTTGCTTTGCATTTTGTTCCGCCCGGGATACAACTTTCGCCTGGTCCCACAAATCCATGGTAATCGCAAGTTAATGAAAATCCAATTGATTCGGGTGTGGGTTCGATTTCATTGCCATTTATCGATCCTTGAATAAATACAGTGGAATTGGAGAAACGTTCATCATGTGCCTTCTGGGTTCCTTCAAAATACGCAATTCCATCTTCGCCTTCAACTATGGTGCCCGGCAGATGATCGGCATATTCTTCCCCAAATTTTTTTATTCTTACCCCTAAAATATCGAATTGCAAATCTTCTTTTTTTAAATCTCTTTTTTTCTCAAGCCCTGCAAAAATTAAAAGATGCCTCTCAAATGTTATAAAATTTGCTGCTAATTCTTGAAATATTTGCTTGTGGCAGGCTTGCCGTTGTTAAAAGTTCAAAAGACTCTGACCCGATGAAAACAGCTATTCCGTCTTTCTCAAACATCTGAAAATCAAAATCAAAGGTAGGTTTTTGGGAGTTTGAACCCGCAGAGAGCAGTAAAGCCAACTGACAAAGCCATTACCGGTTTGCTGTGATTTACTGTTTTTTTGCCGAAAAGAAAAAAAGCGGATTCAGAACCGCTTTTTTGTTATTGGTGAAGGCGGGTTTTCTAATGCCCTACTTTTACCATCCATCCGAAGCGGTCTTCCACTTCTCCTGAGCGGATGGCGTTCAGTTCCTTCAATATATTGGTGGCAAATGGCCTTTGTTCTACCGGCTTGAGGTGATAGTCTGTTCCGTCGTTATGGATGAGGGCGATGGGCGCAATGGTAGCGGCTGTACCCACACCGAATGCCTCATCCAGTTTTCCTTCTTTCAGTGCGGTGATGATCTCTTCAACAGAAACTTTGCGCTCTTCTACATGGTATCCTCTTTCCCTTGCCAATGTCAGGACCGAATCGCGGGTAATTCCCTTCAGAATGGTGGAACCTATGCTGGGGGTGATCAGGGTATTCCCCATTAGAAACATCACATTCATGGTGCCCGACTCCTCAAAATAGGAATGCGTAGCGGCATCTGTCCAGAGCAACTGATGAAATCCTTGCTGATTGGCCAGCTTGGTTGGGTAGAGGGAAGCACCGTAGTTTCCGGCGGCTTTGGCATTGCCGATTCCGCCTTCGGCTACCCGGCTGAATTCTTTTTCTACTTTAACCTTAATGGGCTCGCTGTAGTATTTTCCTACGGGGGAGCAGATGATGGCAAAGCGGTAGTTTTCAGCGGTTCTTACTCCGAGAAACTCATCGGTAGATATCATGAAAGGCCTGATATACAAAGAGCTGCCTTCCTTTTTGGGAACCCATTCCTGATCGAGTTGAATCAATTGGAGCATGCCGCCAATGAACAATTCTTCAGGAATTTCGGGCATGCTCATTCTCACGGCTGAGTGGTTGAACCGCTCGAAATTGCCATATGGTCTGAAAATTTGTATGCTTCCGTCGGGCGTCCGGTAGGCTTTTTGTCCTTCGAAGATGGCCTGTCCGTAGTGCAGCGCTGCCATAGAAGGGGCAAACGACCAATTGCCGTATGGTTCAATCCTTCCCTGTCCCCATTTGCCGTCCTGGTAGTCTGCCACGAACATATGATCACTGAAATGGGCACCAAATTTTAGATTCTCAAAATCAACCTCTTGGAGGCGTGAGTGAGCCACTTTGGTGACCGGAAAAGAAATAGTTTCAACCATGAGATAAGGTAAAAAAACAGTTTCAAAATAAGTTCTTTGGATTGTTATTTCCAAAAACAGGCCTTCGGGCTTACCTTATAAATGCCTTAAAGAATAAAAATGAATGCCGGATTTGGGTAAGAATGAAGAGATTAACTGCCTGACTGTGGCCGGGCAAAATTTTTGAACCGGGACCGGACCATTAGAAACTGCCATTCTTTGCTTTGAATACCCGGCCTCAGGATTTTTTGGGAATCCACTTCACTTCTTCCACACCCAATTCCTGGCACATTTTTCGGCTCAGGACAAAAAAGTAATCGGAGAGGCGGTTCAGGTAGGTGCAAACCAAATCAGGAACCTCATCGTTTTCGGCCAGCCGCACCACCGCCCTTTCGGCCCGCCTGCAAACGGTGCGGCACACATGGGCAAGGCTAACCGCAACATGGCCGCCGGGCAACACAAAATGACGCAATTCGGGCATTTCGGCATCCATTTCATCCATGGATTTTTCCAGTGCCAGAATGTTTTCGGTTTCCACAGGTGGCACCCTTTCGGCTCTCTTCGAGGGATCGCTTGCCAAGTTTGCACCAATCACAAACAACTGATCCTGAATGTCTTTCAAAAATTGATACCTTTTTTTGCTTACATCGTGGTCGGCCAAGAGCCCGAGAAAAGCATTGAGTTCATCTACCGTTCCGTAGGCCTCTATTCTCAGTTCTGATTTTGAAATCCGGGTGCCTTCCACCAATGAGGTTTTTCCGCTGTCTCCGGTTTTGGTGTATATTTTCATTCTGATGTATTTTGAAATCAGGGCCTTTGAAAGTACTGGGTCAGTTTTCGCAAAGGTTTTAATATCAGGGTAAACCAAAAGGGTTCAATTTGGTTTAATTTCCATGCCAATCGGTCTTCCCGGTTGCCCCGCAGGCGGTTGGTCCAGCTTTGGTTGCTCAGACCGCCCGTACGCATCCTTACCAACAGCTTTCTGCAATAGGCGGCAGGCAGCTTGTTCTTATACAACATTCTCAAAATCAATTCATAATCGGCAGCACTTTTCATGCTTTCGTTTCTGAATAATCCGAATTTTTCGAATGCATCTTTCCGCAGAAAGAAGGTGGGATGGGGCGGCATCCAACCCCATAAAAATGAACGGGGGCTGTAGTCGCCCGATTTCCAGTACCGTACGATTTTATCGGTGTCCTGCTCGTTCACATAAGCCAAGTCCCCGTAGGCGGCCCAGGCATTTTCATTCCGGTTCAGGGTTTCATGCACCTGCCCGAGCACATCGGTTGCGGCATAAAAATCATCGGCATTGAGAAAGGCAATGAACTTCCCCTTCGCATGGAGGATGCCCTTATTCATGGCATCATAAATTCCGGAATCGGGTTCAGAAATCCACTGCACCCGATTGCCGGAAGACTGGATGATTTCCAGGCTTTCGTCGGAGGATCCGCCATCAATGATCCAATATTCAAAATCGGTAAACGATTGATTAAGAACCGATTCAATGGTTTGGCGAATGGTTTTTCCGTTGTTGAAGCAAACCGTGATGATGGAAAAAAATGGCCTTTTTTCGTTCAATCTTTCTACGCTTTAAAGACCCTTTCCCTGATTTTGACGGCCGGATTGCCCTTGTAAATGCTGTAGGCTTCCATAACACCGGCGGCTGCAGAACCCGCTGCCAGCACAGCATGCGATTTGGCCATGGTGCCGGGGCAAACCAAACATTTCGCCCCGATCCAAACGCCGTCTTCCAGGGTGATTTTTTCAGTCATCAGGTCAAAGCCGGGCAGGCTGTAGTTGTGGTTGCCGCAAAGCAGCAGTGCACCCTGCGAAATGCAGCAATGTGCCCCGATTTTTACCCAAGCCAGATTGTCGATCCATACTTCCTCGCCTATCCAGGTGTAGTCGCCTACTTCCAGCAACCAGGGATACTTGATGTTTACATTGGGTTTGATTACGACTCCTTTTCCTATGCTTGCTCCGAAAAGCCGGAGCAGAAATACCTTGAAAACGGATACGGGAAACCAGTAAGATTTGAAAATCAGAGCATTACAAAAGTACCAGATTGTCCTTTTGACCGGGCCTGCTCCGGGCTTGTACCAGGAGTTGTTGAATTGGTCAAGCCTTGTTGCCGGCGATGCCATGGGGCAAATATGGTTTCAGAATGTACAATACCGCAAACGGAAATATGCAAACCAGCGAAATCTGCATTTGATAGAGAAAAAATCCCCGGGTGGTCCATTGAAAAAGCAAGGCAATACAGATCATTTTAAATCCCTGAAATACAGAATTTTCTGAAGAAAAATCGAGAAAAGAAGTCCAGAAACCAAGCATCAGCATTCCCGCTGTAAGGCCCCAAAAACCGAAGGTCAGAAAAAATTCTTCCATTTGGGTAACGGCCGGATTCGGATTCCAGGGCCAGCCGGGTGGAATCCATGCTTTGGTTACCTCCAAAATCCAGGGTTTTGGCCTAATTCCCCCCGGAAAACTGCTTTTGGATTTGAGTTTGTTGGCCATAAACCGAAACCAGGAAAGCCCATCCGATTGTTTTTCGGGATGCTGATTCAGATAAATCAAAGTAGCCCTGAATGTCCGGCTGTTGGAAAATTCATTGGTGAAAACGCCCGAATCAAACTGCCCCAAATCGAAGGTAATCAAATCAAACTGCCGCTTTGCAATGGCCATCCGGTTGAGGGTGAGCCAGGAAAATATCAGGGTTCCGGCCAAAAATATCAGCAGCAGGCTTGTGAGCTTCCCCTTATGATGATGAAGAAAATGCAGAACCATGAAAAGAAAAAAGAGGATGATGCGGTAGCGCCATCCTGACAAAAGACTGAAAACCAGCCACAAAATGAAAAAAATGACCCAAATACCGTTTCGTTTTTTGGTGAATTTCCATTGCAGGTACAGACAAACCGGCAGGCAGTTTGACAGCATATCCAGTCCCGGAATGGCCCAGTCGGCACTGAACAGGATGTTTTTTTCTTCCCGATTTTCGGGGTTGAGTACCTGGCTCAGTTCAATACCCGAAAGATGGTAATTCAAAAAAATCAAAACCCAGACCACCACCTGAACGCCGGTCATGAGCTGCGGAATCCAGGCCGGTTCTGGACTAAGGAGAAACTTCGGCTCCCAAGGGCTGCTGTATTTTTTTACCAAAAAATATCCGGCCAGAAAAGCACACCAGCCGGTGGCATAGAGCCGGGTCATTTCGGGCCATAATATGGCAGAAAGGGGATATTGAAAGCCAAAGAATGAATCGGTTTTGCTGAGGAAATCGGCTACGGGAACCAACAGATTATAGGTCAGGTACAGGCAAATAATCAGCCAGGCGCCCAATCCTGTCTTCTTTTTTTCTCTTGCCATAGCCCAAAAAAACAGGGCAAGGGGAAGCAGTTGCGGAAGCGAAAAAATGAGAATGGAAGCCATCTGTTTTAACTTTGAAAAAACGGAGGCTCATCGTCGGTTACGGTCGCTTGCCTGTCGCGGAACAGCACCACCGCCACCCACAAAAAGAGTTGAATGCCCAGTTCGCGGTCCAGAAAAATTTCAGTCTGGCAACAGAGCAGCATAAAAATGGCCATGTAAACCAAATGCCGCTTTCCGCTTTGCCGCGCCTCGCCTGTCCAGGCCAATAAAAAAAAGATCAGCAAGGCAAATCCCGCCAGGCCATACTGAAGGCCGTAGTAAAGAAAGATATTGTGCGGATTGAGGTGCTGGCCGGGAAGATAATCATTGTATTTTCCTACTTCAGCATCCAGCAAATCCTGAAAATTACCCGTACTCAGTCCGAAAACCCAGTTGTGGTCCCGGGCAAGCAGCCGCATGCCGGCCTGCCAGAGAAGAGAGCGGTTGTTGATGCTGTTGGAATAAGTTTTGGAGACGGTATTGAAATCGATTCCGCCGGTGGAAACCAATTCTTTGAAAGCCTGAGAGCGGCTGATGCGGAAGGCCAAAAAACCTGCGGTCAACAGGCTCATAATCAGCACGAACCTGCGGGCATTGCCTCCGGCCGGAAGCGAAAAATAGAGATACACCACCAAGCAAAGGGAGAAAGCCAGCAGGGAGAATTTGCTGAGTACCCAAAACTGCAATCCTCCGAAAACCAGAAGGGCAGCCATGCGCCACAAGTTGTTGCGAAATATTCCGAAGGCCAGCCACAAAAAAATGCCGGCAATCAGGCCGGTGTAGGGGCGGTGCAGATAGAAGCGTATGTCCGGGTAAAAATCGGTTCTAGCGGCGGCATACACCTTCTCAACTCCCTGAAGGCCAATCAGAAAATGGCACAGAAGGAAAGAAAACAAGAGAACGGAAATGGCCAGTTTTCTCCAGAAAAAGGGCCAGTCTTTTTCAAATTGTACCACCAGAAAGGGAAGAACAAGAAAGGGAAGCCGGAGGAACACAGCTTCTTCGCCTTTCAGCGGCGACTGCCACCGGAAAAAATCCAGGAGGGGAAACAAGGTAAAAAGGAGAAAAGCCCAACAGAGCTTTTGGTGGTCTTTTGGAATGATGCGAAAAGAACGCTGAAATGCGAACCGAATCAGGAAAGCCCCGAGGAGCAAAAAGATAAAGATGGAAGTAAAGCGTGTTTTCTGAATCTGGGCAAAGGGCAGAGCGGCTGTCCAGGCCATCAGGGCAAAGAGCCCGATCCTTCCGGACAGGCTTACCATCCTGGTTTTCAGGCTTTGAACTCCCTCCATTTTTCAGCCATAAATTTCACCAGGTTGTCCCGGAACGCCAGTTTCGAAAACCGCTGAGCCGATTCAGAAATGGCTTCGGCATTTTTTGTAATCCCTTGGCTTTCAAATTTTTCTATGGCCATTTTCAGGCTGTCGGCACTTTGCTCCGGGAAGAGAATGCCCGTTTCGCCATCTGACACAATTTCTGCGGCCCCGCCTTTGGCAAAAGCAACGACCGGAGTTCCGCAGGCCTGTGCCTCGGCCATGGTGATACCAAAATCTTCTTCTGCTGCAAAAACAAAAGCCTTTGCTCTGGACATCAGCTTAAGAAATTCAGCCGGCTCAGCCTCTTTCCGGAATTCGATGTTCGGCCTGAGCCACTTTTTTACCCTGGCCTCCTCCGCTGGTCTTCCTGAGCCGAGCAGAATCAGTTTTTTATCGGGCATTTTGGAAAAAGCCTCTGCAATCAGGTCCATTTTTTTGTAAGGCACAAGGCGGCTGGCAGCCAGATAATAATCGTCGTGGTCCAGGACGGGGGCAAAGCGCTGAACATCGACCGGGGGAAAAACCACCTCCGACTCCCGCCGGTATACATGCCCGATTCGCCGGGCTATGTACTGCGAGTTGGCCATAAAATGATGAACACGCGGGGTGCTGATTTGGTCCCAAATCCGGAGTTTATGCAAAAACCACTGTGCTAAAAATCCCTTTATTCCTTTGCTTAATCCAGCCTCTTCCAAATACTGGTGGAATAAATCCCAGGCATAGCGGCAGGGGCTGTGGCAATAGGAGAGGTGCAGTTGATTTTGGTTTACAATAGCGCCTTTGGATACCATGTGGGTACTGGATAAAACCAGGTCGTAGCCCCTCAGGTCATGTCCTTCTACCGCCAGCGGGAAAAGAAAAAAGTAATTTCTGAAATGCTTTCGGGCGAAGGGTAATTTCTGGATGAAGGAGGTCCTGACTTTTTTATTTTTAATAAAGTGCTTTCCGTTTTCGGGCAAAAAATCCACCAGCGAGAAAACATCGGCATCGGGAAACAACTCCAGCATCTGCTCCACCACCCTTTCCGATCCGGCAAAATTTACCAGCCACTCGTGCACAATGGCAATTTTTAAGGTTCGGAGTTCGGCTAAATCCTGCTGTCTGTTTTCGCTTACCAACATCATTTATTGCGGCAAAGTAGGGGCTTCGCTTTTGAAAATCAAATCTTTGTAATAGAAGTAGAGGGCATTTCCCATCCCGAAAAGGGTCCACAAATAAGGCCTCAGGATGTTTTGACTCAGCATCAGAATCAGTAGTTCAGAAAGCAAGGCATATTTGAGGCAGTCCACCATCACAGCGTCTTCGGCAAATCCATTTTTGCGAAGCACACCCGACACAAACCACTGGCTTCGGATAAAAGTAAACAGCCACATGGCAAAAAACAGAAATCCAAAAACACCCGAGGCTGCCAGCACTTCCAGAAAAATATTGAGGCCTTCATATTCCTTGGCCCTTTTTTGGTCGGGGGTTCTTACATTGTAGTATTCGGCAATGGCCGGTGCAATTCCGCCCAGCGAATACCCGACCCAGGGGCTTTTTAAAAAAATGAGCAGGGTGTTGTTCATTTGCATGAGCCGGGCATCTTTGGAGTGGCTGCCCGTGGCATCCAAACCGGTGCCTGCCAGATAGCGTTGCCGGGTTTGTTCATTTCCGAGGGCATAAATGAGCACCGAAAAAATCCCGGCAATAAAAATCGTGGTCACCACCAGATTAATCTTGGAAATCCGAAGCCGGACCAAAGAGTTGAACAGCAATTTCAGGTAATCGAATGCCAGTATGGATACCATAAGCAGAATACCCATTCGGCTGGTGCTCAGCAATATAGCGAAAATGATACAGCCCAGCATCATCCATTGCACCCGTGGCCTCCAAAGGTAAAGTTTTCGCCGTGACGCAAAATAGAGAAACACAAAGGCAATGAGCAGGTAGGAAGCAAAGTAACTGGGTTCATAACTGAGGGCATTCACCCTGGGCAGCACCCCGGGTTTCCACCACATGGTCACAAACATATTGAGGCCCAAACCACTGAGCACAAACTGGGCCATGCCGAAGCAGGCCATCAGAAAGAAAGTTTGGATGTAGAGCCTCATAACCGATGCCGGTCCCGTAACGGAGGTGTATTGGTAGATGGCCCACATCATCAACACATTGAAAACCAACCACATCAGATAGCCGATATTTCGGGAAAGCAGCTGTGTATTGCCGGCAAATGCAACCAAAAAAATTACCCAAACCAGAAAAAAACCTTTGCCCAAAAATCGGATTTGAAAACCCCTGCGGTGGGATATGAGGAACAGCAGGATAAAAGAAAAGGCAGCGAGATAGCAGAGTCTGACATTGAAACCGCCCAGTTTCAGATTGGCGGCAATGTCCATAGACTGGGTGAGGAAAATGAAGAAAATGAGAAAGCGGAGAACTTTTTTCATCGGAGAAAACCGCGGCCCTGCTGCAGAAGCCGGGCGCAAAAGAAAGCAAAAGGATTGATTTGCCCCGACTCAATCACCCGAAAGCGGATAAAAACAAAAAAAGGCTTCCTCAGAAAGAAAGCCTTTTTCTAAATTAACTAAACCTTTTTCAATAATGCCAACTTCGAAGTTGTAATTCGCTGTTGCATTATCCTAAAACCACGGCCCAAAAGTGAAGGGGCGGAATGAATTGCAGGTGTGTAATTCGGCCAAATTCTGACACGGGTAAACAAGGCCTTGTTATTTTTCCAAAACCATGGTTTTTCCTTGTTTTCAGCCTTCAAGACCCGTATTCCAGGGGAAAATTCCCCCTGTATGCAAAATGAGAATTCTATTTCTGATTCCGAAATGGCCTTTTCGGGCCAAATCTGACACGGCGAAAAAACACTTGCCGGAGTACACCGGCTCAATTTTGAACATTTGGGTTTCGTTGATTTGCCGGCAAAACCGATTTAAGACGGGGTTGGTTCGGGCATAGCCGCCAAAATGATAGTCAGACAGCCAAGTCGTTTCGGGGCCGTTTTCAGGCACATCTTTTCTAAACGCTGCTTCCAGACCGCCGCCGCTTTTCAATACCTCTGTCACCAGCATTTTTTTATCTGCCGGCATTCCCCGGGCAATGCCTGCCGCAGTTCCGCCTGTTGCGGCCGGCAGCACCAGAAAATCGAATTCGGCAGCAGCAGAAATTACCCGGCTCAGCGCAGTCAATCCGGGTGCGGGGCCGGCCGGGGTTCCCCCCATGGGTACCCATATAAGATTTTGAAATTCAGGTGATAATGTATCGTCCGGACCCTGCTGATGCCATTGTCTGAAGGTGGTCCTCGAAAGGGGCAATATTTCCGAACCCCATTCCTTCATTTGGGTGATGGCCGGGTTGTTTTCCCATTCTTTTTCTTCGCCCCGGACCAGAAAAACGCTTCGCTTTTTCATACTGAAGGCTGCACAGGACAGGGCAATCAGGTGGTTGGAGAATGGTCCACCCATGGAGAGAAATCCGGACCGGTTTTCTGCGATGCATTTTTCTGCAAAGGGCATCAGTTTAAACCATTTGTTGCCCTGAATCCATGGATGGATCAAATCGAGCCGCAAAACCCTGATATCCAGACCACTATTTTCGAAAAAGGGGTCATGCCAGATTTGGACCGGAGTTTCACCGGGGTTCATTTCGGGCAAAGGGGGAAACATATCAGGCAAAGTTGAGAACAAATCTCCTGAAATTTGAAAATGAAAACCTGCGGGGCTTAGTTTGCAAAAGAAATGATGGTTTCAACCGACCCGGGCTCCGATTCCCTTTATCTGCTTGCCCTTTCCTATGTTTCCGGTATCGGCACGCTTGGTATCAAGCAGTTGGTGGCCTATGCAGGTTCACCGGAGGCGGCATTTTATGCTTCCAAACGGGTGCTGGAAAAAATTCCGGGCATCGGTCCTGCCTATATCAAAAATCTTCAGACGGAGCAGGAATCGGTATTGGATCTGGCCCGTGCTGAGTTGAAGAATCTGGAAAAAGAGGGTGGGCAAATGGTTCATTATCTGGATAAAGAATATCCGGAAAGGCTGAAGCAAATACCCGATGCCCCGCCTTTTTTGTTTTGTAAGGGCCACTTTCACTGGAACCACCCGCGGGTGCTCGCCATAGTGGGAACCCGGCAGGCCACGGCCTACGGAAAGCAGGCACTCGATGCATTTTTTGAAGAGATAGAACCCTATAAACCGGTGATTGTGAGCGGGCTTGCGTATGGCATAGACATTTATGCCCACAAGTTGGCGCTTCAGTATGGCCTTGAAACATGGGGCGTGATGGCCACAGGGGTAGACTATATTTATCCCGCCGTGCACAAAACCACCGCCGAACAAATGCAAACCTCGTCTGCCGGCGGGGGAATCCTAACCGAAAATACCACGCGAACCAAGCCCGATGCCCATCGTTTTCCGGCCCGAAACCGCATTATTGCCGGCCTTTCGGATGCCATTTTTGTGGTGGAAGCCATGGAAAAAGGAGGCGCCCTCATTACCGCCCGGCTGGGTCTGGACTACAACCGGGAGGTTTTTGCCTTGCCCGGCAATGTAAGCCAAAGATCATCATCGGGTTGCAACAGCCTGATTCAGAAAAATATAGCCCAGATTTGTCTCTCGGGTTCACAGTTGGCCGACATCATGGGTTGGGAACAAGGCATCGAAACCATGCATAAAAAGAAAGTCAGAATCATTAGTCATGCCGACCCCGATGCACAGAAAGTGCTGGAACTGATGGACAATCAGGGCGATTTGCTGATGGATGAGATTTCGTGGAAAACACAGATTCCGGTCAACCAATTGGCGGGCCTGCTGTTAAATCTTGAATTTCAGGGTCTTGTAAAATCCCTTCCGGGCAAAAGGTTTGGTCTTGCCGGCAATTGACATGCATCTTTTTTCCTTTAACTTTACCTTCTTCGCAAGCCTCCGGAATTGAAAGACAACTACTACGCCGTTTTGGGCATTATGCCCCGGGCAAGTCAGGATGAAATCCGGGCTGCATACAAAAAACTGGCCCGGCAATACCATCCCGATGTCAATCAGGGCTCAAAGGATAGCGAAGAAAAATTCAAACTGCTGCTGGAGGCCTACCAAACCCTTTCCGACCCGAGGAAAAAAGATCTGTATGACCTGAAACTCTCCTACAAACTGGCCACGCTGAAAAGCGGAGCCGCACAAACCGGGCCCCCGACAGGCCCGTACAAAACTACCCGGCAGAGAGAAGACGATGCCTACCGCATGCGCCGCCCCGCCCGGGAGGCCTACCGAGAATATACCGGGCCCCCGAAAAAGGATAAATTGAGTCCGCACATGGTGGCCATAACCCTTTTTGCCACAGGGACTTTGCTGATGATTTTCCTTTGGCTGGGGGAAATCATGAACCACATTACGGCCAAAGACCATCTGGAACGGGGCGATTTCAATGCTGCTCTCCTTTTTGATGATGAATACGGTGAGGCCTACTATGCCCGGTATCTCTCACGAAAGGCCATGAATGCCAATCCAAAGATTTTGCTGTTCGACCTCAATCTGGCCCTCCGGTATATGGAAAATCCGTCTTCGGGTGTATACATGGAGCGGGCCATGGTGTACTTCAGATGCGACAGCCTGAAAAAGTCCATTGCAGATTATGAAAAGGCCCTTGCCGTGAATCCTGCCTGCGATACGGCTTGCTATGCCCTGGGTGAAATATATGCCTACATATTAAACGACCCGAAAAAAGCCCTGGATTGGTATGAAGCATCCCTGCGAATCCGGCCCCAATCCTACAGCGGCAGATTTGGTAAAGCTTTGATGCTGTACCGGTTGCAGCGGTTTGCTTCCTGCATTCGGGAATTTGACATCTGTTCCAAACAGGATCGCTCCGACAAGAGGCTGTTTTTTTACCGTGGTTCTGCCCGGTTGGCAATGGGCGATTCTGCTGCTGCCTGCTTTGATCTGGACCAGTCGCTCACCATGGGAATGGATGAGGCCAAGCCCATGGTAGACCGATTTTGCCGGAAATTCGGGTATTAAGCAGCCCTTTGTTTCTCTCAGGTATTCTGCCGTATGCTGAATGACATGGCTTTATACAAAGCCTTCAGTTCAGGATTGTTTTCCAGCAGGGCCAGATGGGCCTCCATGGTCTGCTGATCGCCCCTTTTTGCGGGGCCGGTTTGAGCCAGTTCGGGCATCATCATAAAAGCCTTTTCTACCGTCTCCCTTGCCAGAGGTTTGAGCAATTGAAAATCAATGCCCTCAGCATCTGCAATGGTTTTGGCCCAGAAAAGCATGTGGTTGCTGAAATTATTGGCAAATACGGCCGCCAGGTGCAGCGACTTTCTCTGTTCGGTATCCATCACCACGACCTTGCTGCTCAGTGATTTGGCTACCGCAAACAGGATTTCATGAACCCTCGTGTTGACCGCTTCTATGCAAAAAGGGGTATCGCTCAGGTCAATGCCCTTTTCTTTGGTGAAAGTCTGCAACGGATACAAAACCCCGTAATCGTCGCCCAAAATTTCGAGTACCTCCATGGGCTGGCTTCCGGAGGTATGCACCACAATGGTATTTTCCTGCACCACCAGCATTTCGGCCACCAACCTGAGGGCATCGTCGTGCACCGCCACAATGAGCAGATCCAGTGGCCATTCAGAAAAATCGAGGCTGTCGGACACCTGGGTATCATAGAGTTGGCTGGCAAGCACCATGGCATTTTCCCGGTCGCGGCTGTAGATTACCGGCACCAAATGCCCCGCCTTTTCCAAATCCTGCGCCAGGTGCCAGGCCACATTGCCGGCGCCCGCAAACCCAATCCTGAAATATTTCATTTCGCTGCTATTGTTGTGCAAATAACCGAAAAGGTTCGATTGCAGATTTGGATATTATCTCTACTTTTGAAAAACTTTTTTGAAGGCAAATACGCATGGCCTCTTCCCTGAAAGACATCATTCGCTCCGGCGAAGGATCGCAGGTTGAATTCAAAAAAACTCTTTCCCAACTCGAAAAGGTTGCCAAAACCCTCGTCTCCTTTGCCAATTCCAGAGGAGGACTGATATTGGTGGGCGTTCAGGACAATGGATTTGTCATAGGGGTAAATCATCCTGAGGAAGAACACTTTATGCTGGAACAGGCAGCCGGATTTTATTGCAAGCCCCCGGTAAAACTAATCATCCGGGAGGAGGAGATTTACGGCAAAACCGTAGTTATCGGTGAAGTAGAAGAAAGCACCCTCAAGCCCCACTATGCCCTGTCTAAAGAAGAGGATTGGCAATTGTATGTGCGCACCGGCGACCAGTGTATTACAGCTTCTCCATTGGTAGCCAAGGCTTTGCAGATGGAAAAGGAGGGAAGAGATTCCCTGGAAAAGACCCCGGTTTCGAACAACGAAAAGGCTCTTTTCGGGTTTCTCGACAAAAAGAGAAGGATTACACTGAAGGATTATGCCAAACTCATCAATGTTTCGAAGCGAAGGGCCTTTAAAATCCTCATTGACCTCACGCTCTCGGGCAAACTTTACATGCACGACCTTGAATCACAGGTCTTTTTCACCAAGGCCTAATATCCCAACTTGCTGATTTCGGTTTTTACTTTCCGGAAGGAAGAATTTTCGAGCGCCAGGCGGAAATATTTTTTTGCCCAATCTTTTTTGCCCTCTTCATGGGCAATTTTACCCAACTCCAGATAGCACAAACTCACATATCCTTTGGTCAGGCGGTCCTTGCTTTTGGCATATTGCAGGGCTTTTTGTAAAGCCCATTTGGCTGCATCGCGATTTCCTTTTTTGCTGTCTGTCAATCCTTTCAAATAAAATCCACCCAGCAGTGCACCCGATTCGGGCCTGCCCAGAAGCCGTTCTATAATCGGCTCCGCAGAATCTGCATTTTTGGATTCCAGCAAACACTCAGCATAAAAAGTGCTGTACAGCCAGTTGCCCGGATACAGTGTGTTGAGTTGTGTGGAAAATTTCAGGGCCATCGGAACATTGAATTCGTCTCTTAGAAAAATGGTACTCAGAAATCCCAAAGCCTCTGCCTTCGAAAAAAAAGATTTTTGGCTGGCAATTTCCAAATCCTTAAGACCGGAGGTCTTGCTGCCCTCGGGGAAAAAGACCGTAAAGGGTTTATAAAGAGGATGATTTTCGGGAAAAGCCACCCGATAGTAATTGTACAGACCTGTGGAAAGGTAAAAATCCGGATAGTCGGATTTATGACCAAATCCCGATTTGATGTAGGTGTAGGCCTTACGGGCCGAGTTCACCGATTTGATGTAATCTCCTTCTTCCGATTGGTGCCTGGCCAGAATCAGATTGCCCAGCAGCAGATAAAACTCCGGTTCGGGATGATTCGGATATTTTTTTTCCAGTTTCTGGGCCTGCAATACCAATTGGTTCAGATTTTTTATATAGGCCTGATATTCATTGGGTTTTGCTCCGATGGGAAATTTTTTCCAGAAAGAAAACAGGCTGTTAAATAAAATAAAAGCAGGGTGCTGTACATTGGGTTGCCGCCATTTTTTTATGCAGTTTTCCGCCCTTTCAAACTGAAAATTGTACACCAGATCAATGGCCTTTTTCATGGAATCGAGGGCCACTTTGTCTGACATCAAAAGGGTTTGCGCTTCAGCCTGAGGTAGTTTTCCCAGGCAAAGCAACAGGCCCAAAGCCAGAATCTTAGGGAGTTTTATTTGGAAAGCCGGTATTTTACCTGTCATTTTTGCTGCCTGCCAAAGTAAAAGCACAAAATCCGGATTTCCGATTTCGATTTTCATTCAAACAGTACTTTCTGCCCCTTGAAGCCACTTTCTGTATCCGGAGCCGCTTTTTTTTCCCTGATTTTTTGGGCCGCTGCCTATTGCCTGGGCATGCATCCCGATGTTACCTGGGGCGATGGCCTCGGCTATCTGGAGTCTGCCGAATCGGGCTTCGACCCTGCCACCAATGCCAACAGCCATTTTCTTTATCTGTTGTTCTGCCGAATGCTGATTCTGGCCCTGCCCTGGTTTTCGGCTGCAAAAGTGATGGGATTGGTTTCCGTTTTTTGGTCCCTTGTGGTTTTACTGATGGCCTACCTCACGGTTAAAACCTGGCGAAATGAAATTTCCGGTCTCTTTTCGCTTCACATTCTGGCTGCGGCCTTCACTTTTTGGCGGCATGCCTGCATCATCGAAGTGTATACCATGGAGCTGGCTTTCTGGTGTTTATGCAGTTGGTGCCTGCTGAAATATTTGAGAGAAAACCACTCCATGTATTTCGGGGCCATGATATTTTTTCATGCCACGGGCTTGCTGGTTCATGTGCACATGCTGCTCTTTTTTCCCGTTTTTCTGTATTTGTTCCGGTATAAAAAAAACCTTCCCCTTGCGCCTTTTGCATTTTATCTCCTTCCGGTCCTGGTGGTGCTTTATTCTGTTTACATTCTCAAAGCCAACACTTTGGAGCAGGTTTTCCTGGATTCGGCCGGCGATAAAATGGCCGATATCCGCCTCATTGAACTGGCCAAAGGACTTTTGATTGTACCGGCTCTGCTGGTTTTTGCCATGCCCCTTGCCTGGATGTTGGCCTTTGTTTTCCGCAAAGAGGCAGCCGCTCAATACCCTCTGCTTGCCGGTGACCCTTTTGTATTGGCACAAGTTCCTGTGGCCCTGCTTGTTACGGGCTTTTCCCTTTTGTATGCCGGTCCCGGAATCCATGTGTTTTTGCTGCCTCTGATGCTGTATCTGTCCTGGATATTTGCTTCTGTTTTTGCAGCTGTATTTCCGAGGCCGGGCTGGACGGCTGCATTTTCTGCCGCCCATGTGCTGTTGGTTTTCGGGTTTTATCTCGTTTACAGCCAGGGCTTTTACCGGCGAAACCCCCTTACCGAAATGAAAGGCGGACCCGGATACCTTATCCTTCCCTGGGCAAACGGCAATGCAAGTTCGGTTTTGGAAACCTCCGCCCGATATCCAATAGAGCAAATACCGCCCGAAATCCAATGGAACGCCGAACAGGCAAAAAAATATCTTGCCAGGCAAAGGCCCGCCCGCTGATTATTTTCAGGTAATCTACCCGTTGTTTGGTTAACTTATTTATTTAATTACCTAAAAATCAATTTATTAAGAAAAAAAAGCGCGTCGGCCCGACAAAACAGCGGGGGTGGGCTGGAATGCGGGCAGGAGCATTGTTTTGTCTTGATTTTTTGGTTCTTTTTGATCAAGCAAAAAGAACAATAATGTAAACCGACCAGAATCATTGACTTAACAAGATCGTTTTTCTACAGCCAACCGTACAACGGGTAGGTAATCCGTTCTGTAACTGCCTCATCATATTGCAGGAGCCACCGGATTTCCTTTCGCACAATTGCCGGATTTCTTTCTCCCTTTTCTCTATTTTTGCGCTCTTTTTGGAAAATTCAGGCATCGCCGTTTCAATATATGAGTCATTACCCCCAGCTTACCCAGCCCGATTTCTACAAGATTTCAACCGAAATACTGATATGGTGGAAAGAAAACGAGATTTTCGAAGCATCCATTTCCGGCCGGGAGGGAAATGAAACTTTTACTTTTTACGAAGGTCCTCCTTCCGCCAACGGCACGCCCGGTATCCACCATGTCATGGCCCGGGCCATCAAAGATATTTTTTGCCGCTACCAAACCCTGAAAGGAAAACAGGTAAACCGAAAAGGGGGTTGGGATACCCATGGCCTTCCCATCGAGCTTCAGGTAGAGAAAGAACTCGGCATCACCAAAGACGACATCGGAAAGAAAATTTCGGTGGAGGAATACAACCAAAAATGCCGGGAGGCGGTGATGAAATTTACCGGTCAGTGGAACGAACTCACCGAAATGATGGGCTACTGGGTAGACCTGGAAGACCCCTATATTACCTATAAAAATGAGTACATAGAATCCCTTTGGTATCTGCTTAAAAAGCTGTACGACAAAGGATTACTGTACAAAGGATATACCATTCAGCCCTATTCTCCCGCAGCAGGTACGGGCCTGAGTTCCCACGAGCTCAATCAGCCGGGAACTTACCGGGAGGTGAAAGACACCTCCATAGTGGCCCAGTTCAAGGTCAGGCGCAATGCTGCTTCTGAGTTCCTGTGCGCTGCCACCAATCAGGAGGTCTTCGTCCTCGCCTGGACCACCACACCCTGGACCCTTCCGTCCAATGCGGCTTTAACTGTGGGCAAAAATATTGATTATCAGCTTATTCAGACATTCAATCCCTACACCTTTCTGCCTGTAGCGGTGGTATGTGCAAAAGACAGGACTGGTGCTTATTTTCCGGAAGCCGGAAAAAATCAGGCAATGGAATTTAAGCAGGGAGATAAGATTTTGCCGTGGAAAGTCCTGCTCGAATGCAAGGGTGCTCAACTGGAAGGCATTGAATATGAGCAGCTCATGCCCTATGTACAGCCCGATGCACCGGCCTTTCGGGTGATCCTCGGCGACTTTGTAACCACCGAAGACGGAACCGGCGTGGTGCATACGGCTCCCACCTTTGGTGCCGACGACTTTCGGGTAGCCATGCAAAACGGCATCCCGGCCATCATGGTAAACGGCGAAGATGGAAAGCCTATGCCATTGGTCAACCGGCAGGGCCGCTTTGTAAAAGAAGTGAGCGACTTTGCGGGTGAGCCCGTCAAAGAGCAATACCTGGATGAAGCCGAAAAGGAAGCCTGGAGACAAAAACAGGGGAGAGACAAGTATCTCTCTGTAGATGAGCGGATTGGAATCAAATTGAAAACCGAAAACCGGGCCTTTAATGTTCAGAAATTCGATCACCCTTATCCGCATTGCTGGCGGACAGACAAGCCCGTTTTGTATTACCCCCTCGACAGCTGGTTCATCAGGACTACGGCGGTAAAGGACAAAATGATTGCCCTCAATAAGCAAATCAATTGGAAACCGGAGAGTACCGGAACCGGCCGTTTTGGAAACTGGCTCGAGAATCTGGTGGACTGGAATCTGAGCCGCAGCCGCTATTGGGGAACACCCCTGCCCATCTGGAGAACGGAAGACGGAAAAGAAGAAATTTGTATCGGTTCC